>CAZCIX010000015.1:15485-36534 GCA_964498835.1 uncultured Burkholderiaceae bacterium
TTAAGGATTTTTCATGTTTTCTAAATTTTTTATTGACCGGCCCATTTTTGCGACCGTCATGTCGCTCATTATTGTGCTAGCTGGTCTGGCTGCGCTAAATGTGCTACCAATTGCACGTTATCCAGAAATTTCACCCCCTGTTGTCAACGTCACAGCCATGTATCCAGGCGCTTCGGCTGAAGTGCTTGAGCGCACCGTTGCTGCGCCGATTGAAGAACAAATCAACGGGGTGGAAAACATGTTGTACATGGACTCCACCTCTTCAGCAGATGGTCGCGTTTCCATCAACGTGACATTTGAAGTTGGTACCAATCTCGATATTGCTGCGGTGAACGTCAATAATCGAGTGCGTCAAGCCGATGCCAAATTGCCGCAGGAAGTACGGCGTCAAGGTGTGACAGTGTCAAAAAGTTCGGCTAATTTTCTGGTTGTCGCCGCTCTTTATTCACCCGATAACCGCTATGACGCTTTGTATTTGTCGAACTATGCGACACAAAATATTTTAGATGCCATCAAACGCGTACCTGGCACCACGAATGTGCAGATTTTCGGTGCGAAGGATTACGCGATGCGGATTTGGATGCGTCCAGATCGCATGGCGCAGCTCGGCATTACTGTTGCGGATATTTCCAACGCAATTAGCGAACAAAACGCCCAGTATGCAGCCGGTAAAGTAGGTGCACCACCCAACAATACTGAAGAGTTGACGATGACGATCACAGCAAAGGGACGTTTGCTAGAACCCGCTGAATTTGCCAATATCATCGTCAAAACAGCCAGCGATGGTTCTACTATCCGTGTCAAAGATGTGGCACGGGTTGAACTTGGCTCCAAGGATTACAACCTGTATGGCCGCGTGAATGGTCATCCTTCTGCCAACATCGGTGTGTTCTTGCAAACTGGTGCCAATGCACTGGATACACGTAAAGCAGTTGAAGCCACACTGAAAGAACTCAAAACCAAGTTCCCAGAAGGCATGACGTATAGCACGCCTTATGACACCTCACCTTTTGTGACGGAGTCGATTAGGCAAGTTCTGAAAACACTCACTGAAGCCATGATTTTGGTATTTTTGGTGGTGTATTTATTCCTGCAAAGCTGGCGTGCTACGTTAATTCCAACGCTGGCGGTTCCAGTTTCGTTAATTGGTACGCTAGCTGGTTTGCATTTGTTGGGCTACAGCATCAACACCCTGACCTTATTCGGAATGGTGCTAGCAATCGGAATTGTGGTGGATGACGCGATCGTGGTACTAGAAAACGTGGAGCGCCTCATCAATGAAGAAGGCATGACACCACGTGAAGCCGCGATTGAAGCCATGCACGAAGTCACCGGCCCTGTCATCGCCATCGTATTGGTGTTGGTAGCAGCGTTTGGACCCATCGCCTTCTTGGGGGGGTTAGCAGGCGAATTGTATCGTCAGTTTTCTGTCACGATTTCTATCGCGGTCGTTTTGTCAGGCATCGTGGCATTGACCTTAACGCCTGCTCTGTGTGCGGTATTGCTCAAACCAGGTTCAGAAAACCACAATCGCTTTTTCAATTGGTTTAACGGTGCATTTTTACGCTTGACCAAACACTATACCGACGGCGTCACCTTTTTCTTAAAGCGCGCAGTGCTTGGACTATTGCTGTTTTTGGGCATGGTCGCGTTGACTGGCGTATTGTGGAAGATGGTACCCGGCAGCTTGGTACCTGATGAAGATCAAGGTTACTTTATCAGTGCCGCCATCTTGCCAGAAGGCGCGTCTTTAGAGCGTACCAACAATATGGTTAAACAAATTGAAGCCACAGTTGGTTCAAATAAAAACATTGATACCACGTTTGCACTGGTTGGTTTGGACTTCTTGGGTGGTGGCGGTTTGAAATCTTCCGCCGCAACGATGTTCTTCCCACTTAAACCATGGGGTGAACGTTCTCAATCCGCAAAAGAGCTGGTCGGTGAAAGCTTCATGAAAACAGGTGGCATCAAAGAAGGTTTACCTTTGTTCTTTACTCCACCCGCTATTCAAGGCTTGGGCCAAACTGGTGGTTTTGAGTTTTATCTACAAAACAAAGGTGAAGGTGGCGTCAAACGTCTAGCCGAGTTGTTACCGACCCTACTGGCAGAAGCCAATAAGCAACCTGAGTTAGCTGGCGTGCAAACCTTGTGGCAAGCTAAATCACCGCAGCTTTATGTCGATGTCGACAATGAAAAAGCACGTGCTATGGGTGTCAAACTCTCCGATGTTTACAATACATTGGCTGCCACCATGGGTAGTTATTACGTGAACGACTTTAACAAAAACGGTCGTATTTACACTGTACAGTTGCAAGCTGAAGGTCAATTCCGTGCCAAACCTGATGATTTAAGCAATATGTATGTACGTTCTGAAAACGGAAAGATGATTTCCGTCAGCGCCTTCACAACCGTGAAATTTACTAGTGGGCCAGATACTATTCAACGTTTTAATGCCTTACCTGCCATTAAATTGTTAGGTAATGCCAAGCCTGGTTTCAGCTCAGGTCAAGCAATTGCGGCAATGGAACGTGCTGCGAAAAATGTATTGCCTAGCGACGTTGTTTACGATTGGGGTGGTGCGTCATTTCAGGAAAAACGTAGTAGCAATGCAGCTGGTTTAGCATTAGGTGCCGGTGTCTTGCTGATCTTCTTGATTTTGGCAGCACAGTACGAAAAATGGTCATTGCCACTCTCCGTCTTGTTGGCTATCCCATTTGGTATCTTTGGTGCCTTGTTGGCAGTGCATTTGCGAAATTTCAACAATGACGTTTACTTCCAAATTGGTTTGGTGACCTTGTTGGGGTTATCCGCGAAGAATGCCATTTTGATCGTTGAGTTTGCTGTCATGAAAATGCATGAAGGCTACGCGCCAGTCGCCGCTGTATTAGAAGCTGCGCGCTTACGCTTTCGTCCAATTTTGATGACATCGTTGGCGTTTATTTTGGGTGTGGCACCGTTAGCGTTTTCACATGGTGCGGGTGCGGCAGCACGGCAATCACTGGGTACTGGCGTATTAGGCGGCATGTTAAGCGCAACCTTCCTCGCTATTTTCTTTGTTCCACTGTTATTTAAACTGATCAACGATCGACGCTTAAAAACCATAGAACAAGATTTCGAGCATCCGGTCCATATTTTGCAAAACACTCTATACAATCCATCACAAAATGCGCCAACTAATGCAGCCAAGGAATAAAGTTATGCAAAAAATTAATCTTTCTATTATTGCAGCCAGCTTATTACTGGCCGGCTGCACCACGCTAGGCCCTGATTATCAACGGCCAGCGTTGGATGTTCCCAACACCCTGAATTTCAGTGCAGTTGGAAATAATCTTAAAAACAACCCTGTCGCTGATTGGCGGCTCTGGTTTAAATCATTCCAAGATCCAGTTCTTGAAAAACTGTTGGATGAAGCAGCAGCCAACAATCAGGATTTAGCC
The DNA here is from genome assembly GCA_964498835.1 of uncultured Burkholderiaceae bacterium. GTDB lineage: Bacteria > Pseudomonadota > Gammaproteobacteria > Burkholderiales > Burkholderiaceae_D > JAGKXB01. The sequence goes on from CAZCIX010000015.1 coordinate 18,923, forward strand.
CTAGCAGCGGCGCGAGTAGAAGAAGCACGCACAGCTATTACGGTCGCAGCAGCCAATCACTCCCCTTCAGTGGATGCTACCTTTAACAGCACTAAATCACGCACTAGTGAGCAAAGTGGAAAATTACCGAGTGGCGTCAGCCCAATTGCAAAAGATTTTCAGCTTTCTTTGGGTGCATCCTACGAAATTGACTTTTGGGGTAAATTCAGTCGTGCCGATGAAGGTGCTCGTGCCCGCATGTTGTCACAAGAAGCCAATCGTGGCGTCGTGCTTACCAGCCTGTATGCCAACTTGATACAAAGCTATTTCGCATTACGCGCTTTTGATGCACAGCACAAACTGGCTGAAACAACGCTGCAAACCCGTCTAGAAAACTTACGCCTGCAAAAACAACGTTTTTCAGCAGGTGTAATAGGTGAGCTTGATTTGCATCAAGCGACGTCCGAAGTCAGTGCGGCAGAAGTGGCAACAGCTCAAGCAAAACAATCGGTTTCTAATATGGAATCTGCATTAGCGGTTTTGTTAGGACGTAGCCCTGTCAATATCGCGAAACCAGTGATTGCACGTGGCAGCGACATTAACGTTTTGTATCAACGTTTGAGTTTGCCTACAGATTTACCCTCTGATTTGTTAAACCGTCGCCCAGATATTTTGGCAGCGGAACAAACTTTGATTGCGGCTAATGCAGACATCGGTCAAGCCAAAACACTGTTTTTCCCCAGCATCAAACTGGTAAGTGGAATCGGCTATGAATCACCAGCTCTGCAAGATTTGGTGAGTCCAACTGCCATGTTATGGAGTGTCGGTGCCAACTTGGCGCAACCAATCTTCCGCGCTGGCGCAACTACTGCTCTGGTCGCTGGTGCTGAAGCACGGAAAAATCAAGCCATGTCGCAATATGTACAAACGGTACAAAATGCCTTCCGCGACGTGCATGATGCTTTGGTGAATTTATCCGCTGACGGACAAATTCAAGATGCGACCAAGCGCCGTATCACAGCATTAAGAGACACACACCGCTTGGCACAGCTACGTTATCAAAATGGATATAGCAGCTTTCTTGAAGTACTCAATGCACAACGCGATTTATTCCAAGCGGAGTCATCTTTAATCGACATCCAACGTGCGCATTTATCAGCGGCTGTTAGCTTGTATAAGGCAGTGGGGGGTGGTTGGGAAGTGCCGCAAAGTTTAGCAACAGCACGGTGACAATCGATACAACAAAATAATATTTACGTCACTCCCACATCAAACCATGGGAGTGACGAAATTGAATACATCAACGATTAAACGTCTTTTCCAATTGATGCGAGACCATTTCAGCAAACACGCGCATCATCCCTATATCCCTCTCATTCATCGATTGATCGGCTTTGCTGCTAAAACAACAATACGTACCGTATACCTCACCATTTTTCAAAAAAATAGGTACGCTCAAATGTGCTCTAACGGGTAAAGCCTGGGTAATAGGAAGGCTCATCGCATGTGTATTGAGGAATGCATCTGGCATTAATTCTGGCAAACGGCCATCAATAACGCGCTGACAAAAACTATCTTCTAATGGGTCAGAACCACCCACTACAATTGGCGAATGAGGATTAGATGCGTCAACAAATCGGAATATGCGTTGCCCCTCTTTAAACTCGGAAATAAACGCCACATCCATTCCAAGATGGATACGAATCGAATGCAAGGCATCCTGAAGCAAATCATTTACGTCCAATTCTTTCGTAGCAGGCAGGCGCTCAAAAAATTTTGCCATCGAACCTGACACTCCACTCTGCTTAGCTGGTATTTCCTCTTCACAAGCAATACGAAAAGTGTTGCGGCCCGATCGTTTAGCTTGATACATCGCTTGATCAGCGCGCTGAATCAACGTATCCACTGATAGATGCTCACCAGCATACGATGCGATACCAATACTAGTGGTAATTCGTAATTGGTGTTCGTTCACTTGAAAAGGTTGTGCCACGCTCTCAATAATTTTTTGTGCAAGCGTAATCACGTTATCTAAATGAGCCAATTCTTCAGCCACAACAATGAATTCATCCCCGCCCAAGCGAGCAATAAAATCAACCTGACGCACGCTTGCTTTTAAACGAGAGGCAAATTGCAACAGCAATGCATCGCCCACGTCGTGACCTAAGCTGTCGTTAATCCGTTTAAAATGATCAATGTCCATGAACATCACTGCCATCAAACGGTGCGTCCGATTCACACGGGCGAGTGTCTCTTCCAAGCGCTCATACAAATGACGACGATTGGGTAAATCTGTCAGGACATCGGTTCGAGCCAAAGCAGAAAGCTCTCGCTCAATTTTTTCATGCTCACTCTCGTCATGTATGAAAGTGAAGAAAGTTTGATTCGATGCTTCACCAAATACGGAAATTGTCATTTCGATCGGAAAAACCTCTCCTGAACGCCGTAGTGCTTGCATCTTGACACGTGAATCAATGACGCTACCTCGCCCTGTTGCTAAATAGCGAGACAATCCAAGTTTGTGTGCTTCACGATTATCAGCAGGAATAATCAAATCAGCCAAATATTGGCCAATTGCATCTGATCGCAACCAACCAAACATGCGCTCTGATTGTCGATTCCAATGGGTAATACAACCATCTGCGCCCATAGCAATAAATGCATCAAGCGATGTTTCAATAATGGCATCTAATAATTTTTCGCCGTCCTGCCCAGCTTGCGCTTCTTTTTTCTTTACTTGTTCACTCATCTTATTCTGCCTTATCAATACAAGCCGATGTAGTAGCTTAGATTATGAGGTCCAGTTTTAAGCGTAAATCATACAATGCTACAAATTGGGATAGCCCGTCATGCTGAGTTGAAATGAATCTTTTTGTGCAATGATTTCCGCCTGACAACCAATAGCCAACGTCACTTTGTCACGTGTATGACCAAAAGGTAAACCAGTCATAATCGGTAACGATAAATGCGCTCTAAGGTAGGCCAACATCGCATCAAAATCATAACCGTTGTCATAATCGCTCAGTCGGTAGCGAGAAAAATCCCCTAGCAACAAAGCCTTTTGCCGATCTAATACGCCCGCATGCAGCAATTGCAACAACATGCGTTCGACTCGGTACGGATGCTCGTTGACATCCTCAACAAACAAAATACCACCATCAATTTGCGGAAAATAAGGCGTCCCCAGCATATGCACCAGCATAGTCAAATTGCCGCCCCATAATTGGCCGGATGTTTGGAATACGGAATTACCCTCTTGTTTTTCTTGTTCAACCACAATCACATGTTGAGAATGCGTCAAACAATTCCACATATTTTGCATGGTGAAATCGCTGACATCCTCACGTGTAAAATCATCACACACCATTGGACCAGCAAAACTCATCGCACCAGTTTGCGCCAATAACCCCATTTGAATCGCTGTGAAATCGCTATGCCCGATTAACAATTTGCCACTCTCTGCGATTGCCTTCCAATCCAGTGCTGGCAAAATCCGGCTAGCGCCATATCCACCACGCAAAGCCAGAATGACTTCTACGTCGGGATCACGCACTGCTGCCATAAATTGACTAATCCGCGTCCGATCATCAGCCGCAAAACGCTGATATTTAGCTGCAGGATCGTGATAATGATGAATACGACAACCCTGTTGCTCTAACAAAGCAATGCCACGCGTTAAGGCAACAGTATCTTGGGCATAAGCGCTAGGCGCAACGATGGCAACGTTCATATTTTTATTCATGACATGGTTCAGCACGGCGCTTTTGCGCACGCCGTTCAGCAAAAAAGTTCTTCAGTAGCACACCACACTCCTCGCCTAGTACGCCACCTTGAATTTGCGTTTGATGATTAATTTTTTCTTGTTCAAAGATATTCAACACCGAACCAGCGGCACCCGTTTTAGGATCAAACGCACCAAACACCACCCGCGCCAAACGTGCATGCAACATCGCACCAGCGCACATCACGCAAGGCTCCAAGGTGACGTAAAGCGAACAAGCTGGCAAACGATAATTCCCAACAATGCTGGCAGCCGCACGCAAGGCTATGATTTCGGCATGTGCCGTCGGATCGTGTTTGCCTATCGGTTGATTACAACCCGTCGCAATGACTTGCCCATCTTGTACAACCACAGCACCCACTGGAACCTCACCTAAGGCCCAAGCATTGCGTGCCTGCTCCAAGGCTTGCTGCATAAAGATGGCGTCTTGTATATCCAACATACTCAACTTATTTAATCTCCACATTCCATCTTTCCCGCGGATTTAGGCGGGAATCCAGTGGCGTTTTAATCCTATGCTTAGATTCACTACCTAAGACGCTGGGTTCCCGCCTAAATCCGCGGGAACGACCGGTAAGAAAATCTGGGTTTAATCTCATTATTCAGCATCACTAATTTCGGCCCAACAATTAGGTGTCTCATGCAATACCAGTTTATGCAGGCGCAAACCCGTACCAAAACGATCTTGATAAACCGGTTTTAAAATATCAAACGCGGTGCGTGCTAAATTTTCTACGGTAGGAATGCAATCAATCACGACCGTTTTATGACCCGGCAAAGTATGTAAGAAATCATGTACCACCGTGTCTTTTTGGTACACCAAAAATGCATGATCCCACACATCCACCAAATACTTTTTCGCCAACGCCTTGATGTCTGAAAAATCCATAATCATGCCGTTATCGGAATTACCCTCTTCTTCAATCACCTTGCCTTGCAAGGTAATTTCCAGTGTATAGCGATGCCCATGCAAATTGCGGCATTGACTTTTGTGATCGGGAATACGATGACCTGCATCGAATTCGAGTTTTCTAGTAATAGTTAACATGAGTTAATTTGTATTAATTTATTGTTAATTTTTATGGGATTTGCAATAACTTATGCGTCTGCAAACTCAGCTTCCACTTGGGATTGCACTTACACGTCTCAATAGCCAGTTGTATATGACGCTGCTGATCTGGTCCATCCATCGCTTGAAGATAAAAATGCTCAAAGGCTAGCCCTTCATACTCAGCCAAAACCTGATTTGCTTGCGGAATCACGAGTTTTAACTCATTCCCCCGCAATACCACCAATTCCGAGCCCATTTTAGGGCTGACACAAACCCAATCCACGCCATCTGGCACCGGCAAAGTGCCATTGGTTTCAATCGCAATCGTAAAACCCAAACGATGCATACTGGCAATTAAAGCTGTATCTAATTGGAGCAAGGGCTCACCGCCGGTAAACACCACGTATTTGCTGGCGGTATAGGTATCGGGCCATTCGCGATTAATCGCTGCTGCCAGCTCATCACTCGTAGCAAACTTACCGCCGCCAACACCATTCGTCCCTACAAAATCGGTATCACAAAATTTACAAATCGCCGTCGCGCGATCGCTCTCCCGGCCAGTCCAAAGGTTGCAGCCCGAAAAACGACAAAACACCGCAGGTCGACCAGCTTGCGCACCTTCTCCCTGCAGGGTATAAAAAATTTCTTTGATACTATAAGTCAAGGTTGATCCTGAGTTTGGGTTTGAGTTTGAATGTTGGTCTGATCACAAGAACGCATTTTCTCATTGATTGAGATTCGTTGTGATTGAGATTGATTGAGTATGCATGATGGAATTTTTACAAGGTGAGCAATTGTTCCAGCACTTCAATACGATGTCGACGTGGCGTGGTTATAGCGTAGAAGCGCTCTTGCAGCACAGTCGAATGCCCCACAACAACGAGAATTCCAGCACCCAACTCGTCCTGCACAACCACTTCTGGCAATACAGTCAGCCAACCACTATCGCGTGCAATCAAACGTAGCATTGCCATATCATCAACCTCAGCTCGTACCTTAGGGCTGACTCCTGCAGCGGCACAGAGTGCATCAAATTGAGCACGCAAAGCATGACGTGGCCCAGGCAAGGCAATGTCTACTCCATCTAAGTCTTCTGGAATACGTACATTTTTCGATTTCCATACTTTGGCTGGACCAACCAACGAAATCGATTGGCTACCTAAAAATTTACAGTGTAAAGGTCGATCAGGGTCTGCTGGAACAGTTTCATTCGTTAACACCACATCCAATTGGTGTTGTACAAGTCGATTCAATAACCCTTCCATCAGTCCTGATTCTAAAGTCAGTACAACAGTTGGATCAGAGAGTAATGGGCGTATCCAGTTTTCTTGGTAATTGCGCGATAGTGTAGCCACACTACCCACTCGCAAACGAGTGATCCCCGCTGAGTGTCCTTGCAAACGCCCCAACATTTCTTGGCCCAAACCAAAGATATTCTCAGCATAGGCCTGCACCAGTTGCCCCGTATCAGTCAGGATCAAACGACGGCTTTCACGCATAAATAATTCTTCACCAATCCGCTCTTCCAGCTGACGAATTTGCGCTGAAACCGATGATTGTGATGTATGCAATTCCTCCGCAGCACGAGTGAGGTGCCCGAGCTTTGCCACGCGCCAAAAATAAAAAAGATGGTGAAAATTAAGCTGATTGAGATTCATTATTCTATTTTTAGTATTAATTTATTCTTATCAATCTATTTTACATAAAAATATTTTGAAAGCATGATGACATCAATCATTTTTAATCTTTTTTCAATTATTTTCAAAAGGCCATGGAATGGACATTACCCAAATGTTGTATTCAATCTGCGTCTTAGCACCGATCATTTTCATGTTGTTAGCAGCACTAATAGCACTGACAAATCCACTCTCTACGACCAAAATATGGCAAATCTTTCAAACTATTTCATGTAGTTCATTATTTTTTATTGGCACTTCTATCTTTGTTCAAGACATCGGCGCACTTTGGCCTGGTACTGTGACAACGACTTCCTTAGGTTTGATCCTTGCGTTCCTAGTGCAGTTTCTTGGTACTGTCATCGGGAGCTTCTCTTCTCGTTATCTACAAGGAGAGGCACGTCAACACCATTACCTTGCAGCGTTGGCTTGTGTACTGGCTAGCGTTCATTTACTGCTGATTGCCGATCACTGGCTTATTCTGATCGGAGCCTGGACATTGATAGGTTTCGCTCTGCAATATTTGCTCTGTTTTTATCAGGATCGTCCCTTTGCATTGCTGGCTGCACACAAAAAACGGCTTGCAGACTATGTGGCAAATGTCTTGCTACTCGTGGCAGCGGCCTTGGCCTGGATAGAGGTTGGTAATGGGTCGCTGTCGAACTTGTGGCAGTACATCGCTTTGCATGGGATGTCTCTATACCTACAAACAAGCGCCGTATTGCTGGTATTGGCAGTCATGCTGCGCACAGCCTTGCTACCTGTACATGGTTGGTTAACCCAAGTGATGGAAGCACCAACACCAGTCTCAGCATTGTTACATGCTGGCGTCGTCAATCTTGGCGGCTTTGTACTCATTCGTTTCATCCCCATACTAGAACAAGCGAGTACTGCTCGTATTTTGCTAGTGGTGCTAGGCCTGGTGACAGCCATACTAGCTGGTATGGTGATGCTAACCCGTATTAGCATCAAAGTGCGGCTGGCCTGGTCCACAATCGCGCAGATGGGTTTTATGTTGCTTGAGTGCGGCTTAGGTTTCTACAAGCTTGCGGCAGTACATTTGATTGGGCATTCACTTTACAAGGCATATGCTTTCTTGACAGCATCAGACATCGTACGTCAAACGCGTTTGCAATCTTTACACATGGTTTCGTTACCAAGCTATTTAAGTTTGATGATGGCACCGATACTCTCGATAACAGCCATATCCTCAGTTGTTTTGTTTTTTACAACGCTGACAGGTCATCCATCCTGGCCTTGGTGGTGGAGCCTTGTGCTAGGTGTGTCTTGGGGGCCACTGCTTTGGTTGCCAGCGACACACAATGACCTGCCTATACGCGTTATGCAAACCATGAATGGACTTTTGATCATTGCTGGTCTAACTGCTGCCACTATTTTCCTCCACACACTTCCAATGGGCGTACAAGATATGCCCGATCAAAGGATTGGACTAATTGTCCTGGTTGGTATGGTGTTCTTGTATTTTTTCCAAGCATTGCTGCAACGACAACCACAACGAATGTCACGTTGGCGTCGTTGGAGCTATGCAGGGTTTTATCTGGACGAAGCCTATACACGTATCGCTTTGCACATTTGGCCTACTTGCTGGACTCCCGTCGCATCCCAACACATCACATCGAAAGAGGCAACTGCAATACTGACCGACATACCACGTTGATGTACCGAGTTGAACTAACAAATAGGAAAACATCATGATAGAAACACTCACCAACACATCAATAGAAAATACTGCGAATCTGCCAAACCACACGATTGATCTAAAAACTATGTATGCTGAAATTGAGCAGGCTTGTCAGCAGGCATGCAATGCTATTGCACCAACCTGGCCACTAGACCAAGCCATCGCCGTCAATCCACACTGGTCACGCATCGGCATGCCATTACGCAAAGTCGCTGCTCGGATGGCTGCGCTAGGCAATATTCAAGTTTTTCCACCACGAGAAATGCAACTACGCGCATGGCAACAAGGTCGTATCCAAATCGCTGATTTGGAGCATGCACTACAGCAACTGCCAGAAGCGCTAGCGATAGGTCTGACAACTAAGCAATGCACAGATGCTCTGCAAAATAATTGGCTGCCAGAACAACCACTTCTTCTGCCCATGCTACCGCTTCTGATTGATGTACTAGACAACGATCCAAATCGATTCACACGGCTGTCCTGGCGACAAGCAATTACCCATCAAGTAAGCCAAACCTGTGCTGCTTACTTCGATGAGCAACAAGCAAACTGGCAACCAGAACGCACACAAGGCTTATACGCTTTTTGGCTTTCAACCTTGCGGCATGACCATGGCATTGGCTTGTTGATGGGATTACCACATATAGGTGCTGCTATAGACAATCTGCCAAATAACGCAAAAGATGCGGAGCGCTGGGTCATCCAGCGTCTTGGACTACCTCAGTCAGTATGGGCTGATTACTTAGAAGCCGTTCTACTTACCGTCAATGGCTGGGCTTCATGGTGCGCTTACCTCAGTTGGCAAGCTGCTCTAGCTGGCGGCAAAGATGCGCATCTACGTGAATTGTTAGCTATTCGACTAGCTTGGGGTGTTCTGCTGTTGGATTGCAAAGACGATACAGCAACGCACCATGCATTACTATCATTACAACAAGCTTGGAGTAACTCACAACATGTATTGAATCAAATAGAAAATGCCCTACTCATTGACGAAGTGTGGCAGTTAGCTTTGGAGACAGGATACCAACGCGACTTGGCCAAGCAATTGACCTCTGTTGACCAGCAAAATGTCACCATAAAAAAAGCAAAAAAAACACAAAAAATAGAAGTACAAGCTGCCTTCTGTATCGATGTGCGCAGCGAACCTTTGCGCCGCGCTTTAGAAAACACATGGTCAGGCATTCAAACCATTGGTTTCGCAGGTTTTTTTGGCCTGCCAGTGGCATACACTCCTATTGCCACATCATCCAGACGCCCCCAATTACCTGGTTTACTGTTCCCATCAATGGAAGTTGGCGATTGCATCGTCAACACCAAATCTTCTGGAAATAGCACAGATTCAGTTTTGCAAAACGCTGCCATCAAAGCACGCCGAACCAGATTAGCTTTATCTGATCAATGGCTAGCTACCAGTCGATGGCCTGGAGCGTCATTTTCTTTCGTAGAAGCAGCTGGATTAAGTTATGTCGGCAAGCTAGTCAATTTGATGCTACCCGGCAAACAAGATCGTGCCAGAGACGATTTAAAAGGACTGCCCACACGTTACCGTCCTATCTGCCGCCCACAGCTACTGGGGCTCGATCTTGAAACAAAAGTGAATCTAGCGGCACGCATACTCCATGCTATGGGCTTAAAACAAAACCTCGCTCCGCTGGTACTGCTTGTCGGTCATGGTAGTCAATCTGTCAATAATGCTCATGCAGCGGGATTAGACTGTGGCGCTTGCTGCGGACAAACAGGCGAAGTGAATGCACGTAGCCTTGCGCAATTACTCAATGATCCAGAAATTCGCAAAGGTTTGGCAGCACACGGGATCACCATTGAGGAATCAACCACATTCATCGCTGCATTGCACAACACCACCACCGATGAAATCGAAGCATTTGATCTAGACCTGATACCATCAACAACACTGGCTTATTGGAAACAACTAGAAGCAGTGCTTTCAAAAGCGTGCGACCAAGTACGCCGTGAACGAGCACCCAATCTTCAATTAAACCCGAACACCCCACATAAAGCGCTATTGGCACAGCTGCGTCGTCGTGCTAACGATGGCGCACAAACTCGTCCCGAATGGGGACTTGCCGGCAATGCGGCTTTTCTGATTGCTCCTCGGGATAGAAGCCGAGGCCTTGTACTTGGCGGCCGTAGTTTCCTACACGACTATCACGCCAATCAGGACATAGACGGCAGCGTGTTGGAATTAGTGATGACAGCACCCATGCTAGTTACACATTGGATCAACTGGCAATACCATGCATCGACTTGTGATCCACTACACCTAGGCAGTGGCAACAAAGTGCTGCACAACGTAGTAGGTGGCCGCATCGGTGTCTTTGAAGGTAACGGTGGAGATCTTCGAATCGGTTTATCCCGTCAATCGCTTCATAACGGGGATCGGTGGGTGCATGAACCGTTGCGACTGACCGTTATTATTGATGCGTCTCAGACTGCGATCGAATCCGTCATCGCCAAGCACACGACAATCCAACAACTACTAGATAATCGCTGGCTACATCTATGGCGCTTCGAAGAGGCTGGCTTTCAATCTTATCAATCTGGCGTTTGGTCTTCGGTCTTTGGTTCCAATATGCAAACTGAGCAACAGAGTTAATGTCAAAATAATAACCTTTTAATTAGGTTGTAGAGCACGGCTATGTCTTGCCCTCTGCTCTACTATATTTCCAGCACACCATACAAGCGCTTATGCTAGGATGCGATGCTTTTTTTTCCATTTTTTGACTTTCCTCTCACCTCCCATGACCTCCCTGCACACAACGTTTTTCTCCACGCCACGTGATTTGATCCGCCATGCTGTGACGCGCTTTAATACAGCGAAATTGTTTTTTGGCCACGGTAGCAGCAACGCCTTTGATGAAGCGGCTTTTTTGATTTTGCATGCGCTGAAGTTGCCGATTGATAAGTTGGAACCTTTTTTAGACGCACGTTTATTGCCGGAAGAAGTCCAAAGCGTGCTGGACTTGATTGAGCGCCGTGCAGCTGAACGTGTGCCGGCGGCTTATTTGACTAATGAAGCCTGGCTGGGTGGCTATCGCTTTTTTGTCGATGAGCGCGTGATTGTGCCGCGTTCGTTTATTGCGGAACTGATTCCTGAACAGTTTTCACCCTGGTTAAGTGATGCTGAATCAATTGAAAATATTCTGGAACTCTGTACTGGCTCAGGCTGTTTATCCATCATGCTGGCGGATGCTTTCCAGAATGCGAAAATTGATGCGGTGGATATTTCTACCGATGCGCTTGCTGTGGCACAACGGAATATTGACGACTACAAACTACAGGATCAAATCCAGCTAATCGCATCCGATTTGTATACCCATGTACCAAATAAAAAATATGACTTGATCGTCACCAATCCACCTTACGTCAATGCCAATTCCATGGAAATCTTGCCGCAAGAATATCGCTGGGAGCCACAAATTGCGCTGGCTGGCGGCCAAGATGGTATGGATTTGGTGCGAAAAATCGTCGCTGGTGCGGCAGAACATTTGACACCAAATGGTGTGTTAATCGTTGAAATTGGTAATGAGTATGAGTTTGCACAAGCGGCGTTTCCGGAGTTGGAATTGACGTGGCTGAGCACTAGCGCCGGAGATGAGGCGGTATTTTTGCTGACAGCGGAGCAATTGGCTGCTACGCAAACTAAAAAAACAAAGAAAACCAAAAAATAAATAATCACCGTTACGCACCAAACCTCCATTATTCCTACGGGAACGATGGTAAGACGGAAAAACTTAAAACCGTCGTCCCCGAGCGCTTTAGTCGGAGACCCAGTGGCTTAGCATTGAACAACGAAAGACGCTGGGTTCCCGCCTAAACCCGCGGGAACGACGGGGTTAATGGACAATCTCGAATAAACATAAATAAAACAAATAGTTAACCATGATCCGTTTTTTACAAGTCAGCCTGATGCGTGGCATCAAACCCTTATTGGAAGGTGCAGATGTCACACTCAATCCTGGCGACAAAATTGGCTTGATCGGCGCTAACGGCGCCGGTAAATCCAGCTTGTTTGGGCTATTGCGCGGCGAATTGCATGCCGATCAAGGCGAAATTGATTTCCCAGCCAAATGGCGCATGGCTTATGTGGCGCAAGAAACACCGCCGCTGGAGCGTGCGGCAATTGATTACGCGATTGATGGTGACGTCACGCTGCGCAATTTAGAAGCAGAACTGGCACGACTGGAAAGCGAGCCAGAAAGCATGGAAAACGGTCTTCAAATAGGCGAGCTGTACGCTGCTTTAGCTGATGCCGATGCGTATACCGTGCAATCACGGGCTGAACAATTGCTGATCGGTTTGGGCTTTAGCCTGGATCAAATGCAACAACCCGTTGCCAGTTTTTCTGGCGGCTGGCGTATGCGCTTGAATCTGGCGCAGGCATTGATGTGCCCATCTGATTTGTTACTGCTGGATGAACCGACTAACCATCTGGATTTGGATGCCATTATTTGGTTGGAAGAATGGCTCAAGCAATACGCCGGCACGCTGATCATTATTTCGCACGACAGAGATTTCTTAGATGAAGTGGTCAATGTGATCGTGCAAATTGATGAACGGAAATTGAAACGCTATTCCGGCAATTACTCATCATTCGAACGACAACGTGCGGCGCAACTGGTATTGGCACAAGGTGCGCTAGAAAAACAAATGCGCCAGCGTGCACATCTAGAATCTTTTGTGAATCGCTTCAAAGCCAAAGCCTCGAAAGCACGCCAGGCACAAAGTCGTATGAAAGCCCTGGCCAAGATGGAAGAGCTAGCACCATTACGCGCAGCGGCTGAATTTTCATTTGAATTTCGCCCACCACTCAATGCACCCAATCCGCTTTTGGTGCTGGACGATGTCAATGCGGGCTACCTGATTGGCAATGAAGATGAAGAAAAACGGACAAAAACGATCGTCTCCAATATCAATTTTTCTTTGCAAACTGGCCAGCGCATCGGTTTGTTAGGCGTCAATGGTGCGGGTAAATCGACGCTGATCAAAACCATTGCCGGCGAGTTGCAACCACTAACAGGCGTTGCCGTGACGGGAAAAGGTTTGTCGATTGGTTACTTCGCCCAACATCAGGTAGAAATGCTGCGGCATGACGAATCGCCCTTATGGCATTTAAACAAAATCGCCCCCACCGTGCGTGAGCAAGAATTGCGCAACTTTTTGGGTGGCTTCAATTTCCCAGGCACCATGGTCACCAGCCCGATCAAGCCATTTTCTGGCGGTGAAAAAGCACGTCTAGCATTGGCGCTAATCGTTTGGCAGCGCCCTAACCTATTGCTATTGGATGAACCGACCAACCACTTGGATTTGGAAACCCGCGAAGCCTTAACCATGGCGCTGGCGCAATTTGAAGGTACGCTGGTATTGGTGTCGCATGACCGCCATTTATTGCGCGCCACTACCGATCAATTCATCATCGTCGCCGATGGCAAATTGCAACCCTTTGATGGCGATTTGGATGATTACAAAGATTGGTTATTTCAAACCAAGCTAAAGTCCAATCAAAACAATGATGGCAAAAATAAAGGCACGTCACCTCCTTTACCGATAGCCAAAAAAGCGACCGAGCTTCCCCTGACTTCACCCGTTTCTGCTGCGTCAACCATAGACAAGCGTACGCAAGCCCTCAAAAAACCAATCACAACGCGCATCAAGCAATTGGAAGAACAAATCGCAAAACGCAATGCCGAAAAATCAACGATCGAACTCGCGTTGGCTGATTCGGCGATTTACGATGCCGCCAATCAAACCAAGCTGAAAGCTTTGCTAGCCGATCAAACAATGGTGATGAAGGATTTAACGCAATTGGAGGAAGAGTGGTTGGAAAAGCAGGAAGAATTGGAAAAGCTAGCTTAGTACATCCCTGATGTGGTTCCCGCAGGTTTAGGTGGGAGCCACGGATTGAATATGAGCAATCTGAAGTCAATAATTTTTATTGACAAATTAACCATATAAATATAATATAGGCAACATTAAATACGCCCAACGAAAACAAAGGCATCGTTATTAATGTTGAGTAATATCATTTCCTCATTCCGTATCTTCAACTTGTGTTCTGCTAGCAAATCATCTTTGTACGCTGTTTCTCCAGCACCTCACATGTCCTTAGAAGAGAGAATAAAAACAGACGGCTGTACAGAAGAAAACCTATCAGAACTCATGAATTCTGCAGATGGTGACGCTCTTTTCGATGATCCAACAATACAGTGCATTCTTGTCAAAGCTTTACTTCATGGAACGAGCATGAATGAGCGCGTGATTGACAAGTTAAAAACTTGTCACCCCACGATCAGTTCCAAAGATAAAGCAGAATGTATTTTGTCGGAAGAGTGGCGTATCACCGACACTGTGGGAAAGGGGCATCCGTTTATTTTCCGATTTTTTATCAGCAAAGTGAATATGTTTTCTGAGATAAACCAGGAATTTTTATTGAAAAGAATGCTCAATGATGAGCATTTTGGTGCTGACGCTTCAACACAAAGATCCATCATCTCAGCCATTTATGAAGGAAACTTTGCTAATAAAGAAAAAGCACTTCAAATAATAGCTAAGGTGCTGGATGTGTTTGCTGATAAGGAGGCTACAAAATATCTTCAGCTTGAGATCGATGCATTGTCATCAAAGACATTTTCTTCAAATCAAATTGCAGCACCGATTAATGAAAAAGACTCAACCGTCAATAAGTATGATGAATATGACTATGGTCTTGAATATGACTATGGTCTTGAATATGACTATGGTCTTGAATATGAAGAATATGAATTAAGACAAGCTAGGCAACAATCTTATCAACAGGTAGGCGATGAATCAAAATTTCAATACATAAACCGAGATTGTCGATTAGCCGACGTTCCCTCGTCACTCCCGCGAGAGCGATGGTAATACGGAAAAACTTAAACCCGTCGTCCCCGAGTGCTTTAGTCGGGGATCCAGTGACTTTAGTGGCAAACAAGAAAAGACGCTGGATTCCCGCCTAAACCCGCGGGAACGACGAGAGCTAATAGACAATTTCGGATAAGCAATCATCATAGGGCATCCCTTTTGGATGCTCCGCACTCACTTGATTAACCGATCATTGTTGACTAACACAATTGCCCAGCTAAGTACGAACCACACAGCAAAGTTCATTAAACATATTACAATAGCAAAGTTTTGGTGCCCACAGGCATGTCATGTCTGTAGTTAAACGGGAAACACCACGCTTGAAATTGAATCCAATGTAAAAGCCAAGGTGTGCTGCCCCCGCAACGGTAAACAAGCGTCACGTTTTCTTTACATTCCTCCGTAACAATAAAGTGTGAAAGTACGAAAGCGTGGCTGGCTGTCTCTGATTTTTAATGCCACTGTGCAAGCAATATTCATCTGCATGGGAAGGCGAGACAGTTCGACTTGCGAGCCCGGATACCGGCCAAAATAAGTGAAAGTATTTGCGTACATTTGCATACTTTTGTTCAATCCAGCTTGCGGGGAAGTAAGCTGGAGGTCCTTAATCCTCATTCATCATGACATTTATACGCGCACTCCATGCGCCAGCAGCGCTTAAACCGCTGGCTCTGGCTACTCTTTTCGTTACCACCACATCCACCGCCTTTGCACAAACCCAGCAGCAAAATAAAGAACAAGCAGAACAAACTTTATTGCCAGTCGTTGTCACGGCATCACGTACTGAACAATCACAAGCCGATGCTTTGCCCAATACCAGCGTGATTACTGCTGAACAAATTAAAAATAGTCAGGCAGTCGATTTACCTGCTTTATTAAAACGTGAAGCCGGAATTCAATTAACGCAAAACGGTGGCGTTGGTTCCACTGGCGGCTTGTTTTTACGCGGCACAGAAAGCCGCCAAACTTTGGTGTTAATTGATGGTGTACCATTAACCAAACAAGATGCCAGCGGCACGATTAGCCTGGAACATTTGATGCTGGATCAAATTGATCGGATCGAAATTGTGCGCGGCAATGTCTCGGCGATTTATGGTTCAGGCGCGGTTGGTGGCGTGATTCAGATTTTTACCAAACGTGGTAGCGGTGCTCCACAAACTAGCTTGACAATGGAAGCCGGCTCACGCGATACCTATCGCGTTTCAGCAGCGATACAAGGGCAATCTGAAAACAAAACGCGTTTCTCGTTTGCTGTTTCGCAATCTGCCACCAACGGTTTTTCTTCGATTAATCCACAACAACAAAGTAGTGCCAATCCCGATAAAGATGGGTACCGCAATGGCAGCATTTCAGGTGCAATTTCTCAAGAATGGGACAAAGGCCAGGAATTTGGCGTGCGTTTTTTCCATACTGATGGCACAACGGATTTTGACAGTAGCTTTGGCTCGCCTACCGATGTGCATTTGAGTAAGGCCTCCGTACAAACAGCAACCATCTTTTCCAACAACCGCTTGAGCGCCGATTGGCATTCCAAATTGGCTTACTCGCAGATGTACGACAAAAGCAAAAGTAACTACAACACGTCATTTGGTATCACCAATGACTCCTACACCACGGATACCGAACAGATTTTGTGGACCAATGAATTTAAGTTGAACCAAAACTGGCTGCTTACTGGCGGATTAGAACATCAACAACAAGCAGTATCAGTCGATGATGGTTTTGGCGGTTTGTATAGCCCATCACGTACCATGAATGCAACATTCCTCGGCGTACAAGGCAATGTGGGCCAGAAAAACGAACATCAATTGCAATTCAATGTGCGTCATGATGATTTAACCGATTTTGGCTCGGCTAATACGGCTTATGCGGGTTATGGCTATGCGGTGACACCATCCATCAAGTTGATTACTAGTGCTTCTTCTGCGTTTAATGCTCCGCCGCTGGGTTATCTGTTCGCGCCGATATATGGCAATCCTAATCTGCAAGCAGAACGTGCGCGTTCGGTCGAAGCAGGTGCGCAATACAATGTTGGGCAACAACTCTTGCGCGCCACCTTCTTCCGCAGCCGCATCAGCGATCAGATTGATTATGACTTTACGACGTCAACATTTCAAAACGTCAAACACGTGCGTAATCAAGGCCTGGAATTAACGTATAGCGGCGTCCTTGCCAATGTTGATGTACGCAGCAATCTGACGCTGCAAAATCCTATCGATGAAGATGCCAACACCCGCCTACGTCGTCGTGCCCGTACTTTGTTATCGCTCAGTGTCTCAAAAGCGTACGGCCCATGGCGCGTCGGTGCGGACATGCAATACACCAGCGCACGTCAAGATGGTGCGCAACAACTGGATGCCTATCCGTTGGTGAATACAAATCTGCGCTATACCGTCAATAAAGAAGTGTCTGTGTTTGGTAGGATCGATAATCTGTTCAACCGTGATTACCAAACTGCGTATGGGTTTAACCAAGCACCGCGTGGCGTTTTTGTGGGCGTGAATTGGATGCCTGCGGCGCGTT
>CAZCIX010000015.1:36634-40532 GCA_964498835.1 uncultured Burkholderiaceae bacterium
AACCAAGCACCGCGTGGCGTTTTTGTGGGCGTGAATTGGATGCCTGCGGCGCGTTAAATTTTTTTCCGTATCCGTATTACCGTTGTTCCCGCGGCCTTAGGCGGGAATCCAGCGACTTTGATTTAAACCACAAACGACACTGGCTTCCCGCCTAAGGCCGCGGGAGCGACGCGGATTAATGACTTTACAGGCTCTAAAAATGACAACAAAACAACGCACATGGCGCATTCTCAGCATGCTCGTTGTTTGTGCCTTAGCATCAATCGCACTAGCCTGCATAGTTGGCTCCACTGATCTATCTTTCTCCTTCACGGATGTCACCACAACCATTCTCGAATGGCGTCTTGAACGCGCCCTCTCCGCTTTTATCACCGGTGCTGCCTTATCTTTAGCTGGCGTGATGATGCAAGCCTTGTTACGAAATCCATTAGCCGATCCTTACGTGCTAGGCGTCTCTGGCGGCGCTGCGATGGGTGCGTTGACCGCCATGTTATTTTTTAGTGCGGCGTGGATGATCGACTGCGCAGCATTTGGCGGTGCTTTACTGGTCGCTTTCTTATTATTTTTTCTGACTTATCGTAATTTTCATAGCGAGGCTGGACATTCTTCCACGTTGCTTTTGACCGGCGTCATGATTTCTTCCGGCTGCATGGCGTTGGTCACGCTGATCTTATCGATTGCACCAGACAGCAATTTGCGCGGCATGGTGTTTTGGATGATAGGCGATTTATCCGGTGCCTCAGCACGTTACTTACCGTGGAGCATCGTCATCATCGGATTGTTATTTTCATGCCGTTTTGCACGTGCCATCAATGTGCTAGCGCTGCACGCTGATACGGCTTCCACGCTCGGGATACAAGTTAGCAAACTAAAACAAGGACTGTTTTTTTGCTCGGCACTCCTGACCGCCAGCGCCGTCAGCAATGCGGGCAGCATCGGATTTGTCGGACTAATCGTCCCACACGCTTGCCGCTTTGCTTTCGGCCATGATCATCGTGTATTGTTTCCTGCTGCCACTATGGCTGGTGGGACGTTTTTGGTATTAGCCGATACATTAGCACGCAGCTTGCTAGCACCACAGCAATTGCCGGTTGGTGTGATCACGGCGTTGATCGGCGTGCCATTATTTTTATTGCAATTACATTACGTTGTGAAAAAATAATGTTTACAACAACTTCCATACAAACGCACAATTTATCCTTACAAACTAAGGATAAATACCTCCTCACAAATTTGAACTGGCAAGTGCATGCAAAAGAATGCTGGTGCGTGATTGGCCGTAACGGCGCTGGCAAAAGCACCCTGCTACGCACGCTAGCAAATTTGCAAAAACCCCATAGCGGCAGTATTCAACTCAATGGCCAAGTATTAACAACATGGACCCCACAAGCGCTAGCACGCCAACGCGCCTTTTTGCCACAAAAATGCAGCGATGCGTTTGGCCATCGCGTCATCGACATCGTCCTCATCGCACGTCACCCCTACCAAAACCGCACATATTGGGAAAGTTGGGAATCCGACGCTGACCACCAATCAGCACAAGAAGCTCTGCAAAAATTAAACATCGCCCACCTAGCCCAACGCGACAGCCGCACGCTATCTGGCGGAGAACGTCAACGCGTTGCTATCGCCGCTACGCTTGCGCAAGACACACCTCTATTGTTGCTGGATGAACCAACCAATGGCCTAGATCTAGCCCACCAAATCAGCGCTATGGAACTCTTCCACCATTTATGTCAACAAACAGGGAAAGCAATCGTCATAGTTAGCCACGACCTCAACTTGACATCAAGCATCGCAACCCATGCCTTATTGTTGATGGGAGATGGCGAATGGCAAGCCGGGCCAGTCGCCGACATCATGCGTGCTGAGACATTAAGCCAATGTTTGGGGTATCCGATTGAAGAAGTACGCCATGAAGGGCGGGTGATTTATTTGCCTGCAAGAAAATATCAAGCAGGCTCGACGAAAGCAAAAATCCAGGTAGCGAATGATTTTGATGCGCCTCTAGCAAAAGATATTCAAGTTGCGCTTTACGATTAAGAAAGGTTGTCAATTAGCCTCAATTTATCAAACGACAACCGCATAACCCAAAAAACCACATCAAAAACTCAAAAACTGGCTTGGCCTTCTCCGTTCTTAATTCACTCCCTATTCGCCGCACACGTTCAGATAACCACATGGCTGTATATATCCCAATAATTTGCTTATTAAGCAAATTATATAAGTTTAATTTTTTAATAGCACTTTGAACTGGCAAGTAATAAAGCTGGAAAATTGCCGGATGAAAATTGGTCAAGCTATTCGTAAAATCAGAAAAGAAAAAGGCGCAACGCTGGAAGAAATTGCGTTGACTGCTGGTACAGATCCAGGCAACTTGTCTAAAGTAGAGCGCAACTTGCAACAAGCAACACCAGACATGCTGGAAAATGTAGCCGGTGCACTTGGTCTACCAGTGTCATCGCTCTACTTGATTGCAGAACAAACACTCGCCCCCTATGAAGTGACTGGTAACAAACAAGAGGTCGCCCAAGCCACATTGCGACTTGAACAATTCGTGACACGATTCATGTTGCTATCACCATCAAACCAAGAAACTCTCAATGAATTCATCAGCGTTATGTTGAATGCGCAACATAAATCCAATAATGACGCCAATGACGGATAGTCTTAGTGATCAGCTGCGTACATTGCAATAAAATGCTTTAGACTCCTGGCGCTCATTCACGCCCTCATGTCCTCAACTGCTCTGCTGCATCAAAATGAAATTTTATTTACTCGCAGCTTATTTCATTGCCATACAAGCAATTAGTGCTAGTGCTGCTAATCCTACTAACAATACGAATACTACGAATACAACTGACGTTCACATCCATGTCACCGACGATGCTGGCAACAAAGTCGTATTGCAAAAACCCGCGCAACGCATCGTATCGCTGGCGCCACATATTACCGAACTATTATTTGCTGCTGGTGGTGGCGAACGTATCGTCGCTACGGTGCGCTACAGCGATTATCCAGCTGCAGCCAAGCGCATTCCACAAATCGGCGATTCTAATCAAATCGATCTGGAACGCATCATTACGCTCAAACCCGATTTGTTGGTGGTATGGCAACATGGCAATCCAGAACGTCAATTAGCACAGTTGCGCAAACTAGGCATTCCTTTGTTTTATAGTGAACCACGCAAATTACATGACATTCCCGATAGTATCTTACGCCTTGGGGAATTAATGGATACGAAAAAAGAAGCCCAACAAAGCGCAACGCAACTTAGGCAAACATTGAAACAACTTGCGCAAAAAAACAAAAACCGCACATCGATCAACATTTTTTATCAGATATGGCGTCAACCTTTATACACATTGAGTGAACAACACATCGTCAACGACGCCATTCGCCTATGTGGTGGTGAAAACGTATTTGCAACGCTGAAGACAATTGCTCCCAGCGTCAGTATTGAATCAGTTTTGCTAGTCAATCCAGAAGCTATTTTTGTTAATGGTAGCAATAAGCAAGTCAAGGACGAATTTGCATTTTGGCAACACTATCCAACACTCTCAGCAGTGCAATACGGTAATTTGTTGAATCTGGAAGGAGATTTACTCAGTCGGCCTGGCCCACGCATGATCAGTGGTACGGCACAATTATGTGAAAAATTGGAACACGCTCGCCAACGTCGAGCATCGTATAACCTGCGTAAATAATCTTTAAAATTGCCTGTGCGGCAGTGAACGATTCTGCTGTTGCAACTGATTAGCAATTTCATTTCTAAGCTGCCTGTGCGGCAGTGAACAAAATGTTTTGTAAAGATTTTTTTGTTGAAGATTTCTAAGCTGCCTGTGCGGGCGCGATAAGCCAAATTGATTCACCAAATCACTTGTATTGATGCGCCCT
The DNA here is from genome assembly GCA_964498835.1 of uncultured Burkholderiaceae bacterium. Taxonomy (GTDB): domain Bacteria; phylum Pseudomonadota; class Gammaproteobacteria; order Burkholderiales; family Burkholderiaceae_D; genus JAGKXB01. The sequence goes on from CAZCIX010000015.1 coordinate 40,532, forward strand.
T
>CAZCIX010000016.1:0-39519 GCA_964498835.1 uncultured Burkholderiaceae bacterium
ATGCCTGCGGATTAAGCGGCAACCAGCGTTGTAGGCGTTGCACTGCATAAACAAACAAGGCGCCTAGCGTATTAAAAATCAGTAGTGCAGAGGCATAGGTTTTCCAACTCATGCCTGATGTATTGATATTGGTAGTGGAAATACCAGCAATCCGGTAAAGAAAATTTTCTATCTTAGACAGCCATCCAAGACCGCGTATCGGTGCGGCATCGCCGACTTTTGCCAGATAAATTCCCATGGGATAAGCCAGCACCAGGAGCACAAGCAAAAATGTTGCAAACAGGAGAAAGGACTGCGTCGTCATGTCACCAATCCTCCGCTTTTAACAAGGCCACCGTTAGATACACCAACAGACCGAGCGCGATGATTGCACCGACTACATAAAATGGGTTCATTTCGATTCCCCCAGTTTTCCACATCCTAGGTTGAGGGCGTAGATCACTATGGCAAATGCCACGATTGCACCGCTATACAAAATATCCATCATCATTCCTTTTCTTTTAATCTTTTAAGCATGGTTTTGATGAATAAAGAATAGCCAAAACGATATAAAAATTTTGTAAAGACTTAGTTGCGCGGTGTAAATGAAATGTAAAAATTAATGGTGGTTGACAAGCCAATTAATTCTGTAATGAATCGCATTTACCTGATTGACCTTTTCTAAGCTAATATGAGCGCCATTACACGTTTTCCCATCTCATGCGGCTATGACAAATACCACTCATTTCGGTTATGAAACCGTTCCAGAAGACCAAAAAGTACACAAAGTAGCGCAAGTTTTTCATTCGGTCGCAGCAAAATACGACGTCATGAATGACTTGATGTCGTTAGGCTTACATCGCGCTTGGAAGGCCTTTACGATTGCCAAGGCGGCTGTGCGGCCTGGCTTTAGAGTATTGGATATTGCAGGTGGAACGGGGGATTTGGCCAAAGCGTTTGCCAAGCAAGCCGGGCCATTTGGTCAGGTTTGGTTGACGGATATTAACGAATCCATGTTGCGTGTTGGGCGTGATCGCCTATTGAATAACGGTTTGTTGAACCCCACATTGTTGTGCGATGCAGAAAAATTACCATTTCCTGATGATTATTTTGATCGTGTGAGCCTTGCATTTGGTTTGCGCAATATGACGCATAAAGAAGCTGCTTTGCAGGAAATTCAACGTGTATTGAAGCCGGGCGGCAAGTTGCTGGTGTTGGAGTTCTCCAAGATTTGGGAACCTTTGAAGAAACCTTATGATGTGTATTCGTTTTCTGTATTGCCGTTTTTAGGGCAGCGTATTGCGGGTGATGCGGATAGTTATCGTTATTTAGCGGAATCGATTCGCATGCATCCAGATCAAGAAACTTTGAAAAAGATGATGCAAGACGCGGGATTAGCTCGTGTTGATTATTTTAATTTGACGGCGGGTGTTGCCGCATTACATATAGGAATTAAATTATGAAAAAATCATTAATCGTCTTATTGCTTGCAGTCAGCTCCCTATCCATGGTGGTGTCTGAAGTCCAGGCGAAACGTATGGGTGGTGGCGGTTCGTTTGGACGCCAATCGCAGCATGTCAATCGTCCGATGCCTGCACAGTCGCAGAACAACGCTTATCAATCTGCTGCACAAAAACCTGCTGCACCTGCAACACCTGCGGCAGTACCACCAAAACCAGCGAGCCCATGGAAAGGCATTTTGGGTGGTGCGTTGCTTGGCTTGGGTGTCGGAGCGTTGTTGTCGCATTTAGGTTTGGGTGGTGCGCTAGGCGGTATGTTGGGCTCAATCTTGATGATCGCTTTGTTGGCGATGGCGGCCATGTTTATTTACCGTATGTTTGCGCGTAAGAATGATAGCTCTTCAGTGCAATCCGCTTATTCCGGTCTTGGGGTTGGTGCGGCAGCAGGTACTGGTGGATATCCGCCAAATTATGGATCTGCTTATGCATCGAATGATCTGAATAATTCAACGAATAACGCAACGACTAGTACGTCAAGCAGTTTGTTCGATACAAGAGCTATGTCATCTGGTTCAGCTGGCTCCGCTACGCCAGAAATTGGTTCTCGTATTGCTGTTGATGCTAATCAACCTACCATTTTGCAGGCAACGCCGTTCGGTAGTGCCGCGTCGTCATCAAACAATCAGGCTAAGTGGGGTGTGCCGGCTGACTTTGATGAAGCGACTTTTTTGCGTCACGCCAAAACCTATTTCATCCGTTTGCAAGCAGCGTGGGACAAGGCAGATATTGTCGATATTCGCGAATTTACGACTACCGAAATGTATGCTGAATTGAAGTTGCAATTGCAAGAGCGTGGTGCAACGCCCAATGTAACGGACGTCATCTCCATTAATGCTGAGCTGCTGGGAATCGAAACCATCGCTAATGAATATTTAGCCAGCGTGAAATTTAGCGGCATGATTAAGGAGTCCTCAACCGCACCAGCAGAGAATTTTGCTGAAATCTGGAATATGTCCAAACCAGTCAATGGCGGCAGTGGTTGGGTGTTGGCTGGGATTCAACAACTTTCTTGAATTCGGTATGTGAGTTTTAACGTTGCATCAGTTAACCGTCCGTAAAATACACGGGCGGTTTTTTTTAGCTTGTAGTTTGGATTGACCATTCAATATAAAAATTACCATGTTGCCATTCGCTTTATCTCCCTTGTTTGCCGCCATCAATCATTTACTCGCCACTGAAGCGTGGGCCAGAGACAAGCTGAAAGCACATGCTGGCAAGGTGGCGTGCATTGACGGTGGCTTGTTTAGTTTGAAAGCCAAAGTCATGTCGGATGGTTTGTTGGAGTCCAATAATGTGGCTGCGACTGATGCTAATCCTAATGTGACCATCAAGTTTTCTTGGTCTGATTTGCCGTTGATGGCACAGAATCGTGAACGGGCATTTTCTTACGTCAAGATCGAAGGTGATGCCGATTTTGCCAATGCGATTTCGCAGCTCAGTCACTCTTTACGTTGGGAGGCCGAGCACGATCTGGCGCGTTGGATTGGTGATATCGCTGCTGTGCGTGTGGTGTCGCATGCTAAAAGCGCCTGGCAAGCTGGTCGTACTCAGCAGCAAAAATTGACTGAAAATGTTGCGGAATATTTGCTGGAAGAAAATCCCATGTTGGTGCGATTGCAAGAAATGAGCGATGTTGCCAATGAAGTTACGCGCACACGCGATGATGTGGAGCGTTTGTTCAAGCGTATAGAAAAGTTAGAGAAGTTGTAAATCGAGATTATCTATTAACCTCCGTCATTCCCGCGGGTTTAGGCGGGAATCCAGCGTCTTTCGTTGTGTACTGCTAAAAGCCACTCGATCCCCAACTAAAACACTCGGGGACGACGGTTTTAAGTTTCTCCGTATTATCGTCGTTACCGCGGGAACGACGGAAGTTAATGGACAATCTCGGATAAAAGTTGAAGAAGTTATAAAAACTTAAAGGATGTCGTTAGATGTTGTTGAAATTTTTGCGTTTGCTAAAAATTGTACGGATTGCCATTCATTATGGTTTGGATGAAATAGCGATTTCCAGTTTGCGTGCTCCACGGATTGCCAAATTGATTGATGTCACTATCTTTTGGCGCGATATTTCGGCACCGCGTGGTGAGCGTTTGCGGCGTGCTTTGGAAGAATTGGGGCCGATTTTTGTCAAATTTGGTCAAGTATTATCAACGCGGCGTGATTTGCTGCCGACGGATATTGCCAATGAATTAGCCAAGTTGCAGGATCGCGTTCCGTCGTTTGATCCTGATGTGGCGATTGCGCAAATCACCAAATCGCTGGGTGCGCATCCTGATGCGTTGTTTTTAGATTTCGAGCGCACTCCTGTCGCTTCTGCTTCGATTGCCCAAGTACATTTTGCAACGCTTAAGAATGGCCGCCAAGTCGCAGTCAAGGTCTTGCGTCCTGGCATGAAAGACACAATCGATAAAGATTTGGCTCTGATGGATGTGGCCGCGACTTACGTAGAAAAGTTGTGGGCAGATGCCAAACGTCTCAAACCCAAAGAAGTGGTGGCGGAGTTTGATAAGTATTTGCACGACGAGCTGGATTTGATGCGCGAAGCTGCCAATGCTAGCCAATTGCGCCGTAATTTTGCTAATAGCGATTTGTTGTTGGTGCCAGAAATGATGTGGGATTATTGCGCCAGCAGTGTGATTGTGATGGAGCGGATGCAAGGTATTCCAGTTTCTAATACGCAAGCATTATTAGATGCAGGCGTTGATTTAAAAAAACTGGCTTCTGATGGCGTAGAAATATTTTTTACCCAAGTATTCCGAGATGGCTTCTTTCATGCTGACATGCATCCAGGCAATATTTTGGTTTCCACTGATCCGGCTACATTTGGACGTTACATAGCTTTGGATTTTGGCATTGTCGGAACGCTGACCGATTTTGATAAAAATTATTTGTCCCAAAACTTTTTGGCTTTCTTTCAACGTGATTACAAACGTGTGGCAGAAGCACATATTGAATCTGGCTGGGCACCAAAAGAAACCCGTGTCGATGAGTTGGAATCCGCAGTGCGTGCTTGTTGCGAACCGATTTTTGATCGCTCTTTGAAAGATATTTCTTTCGGCCAGGTTTTGTTGCGTTTGTTCCAAACTTCACGCCGTTTCAATGTGGAAGTGCAGCCGCAATTGGTGTTGTTGCAAAAAACCTTGTTGAATATTGAGGGTTTAGGACGCCAACTCGATCCAGATTTAGATTTGTGGAAAACTGCCAAACCTTATTTGGAAAATTGGATGGCAGAACAAGTCGGCTGGCGTGGTTTGATTGATCAATTAAAGGTGGAGGCGCCGCGTTTTAATCATATTTTTCCGCAATTGCCGCGTTTATTGCATCAAGCGTTAAACCGGATCGAATCACCGCAACCAGTAGATTTGCGTTTCGTACAAGATTTGTTGGCGGAGCAAAAGCGCACCAATCGTTTGCTAAGCATTTTGATGTATTTTGGCGGCGGAATGCTCTTTGGAATTTTGCTGGCGCAGATTTTGTTGTACTGATTTTGTCTCTTTCGTCTTACGTTGCGATTCAGTTTATAATTTCGGGTTACTTTTAATCTCAATTATTAATATAAATACAAGCGGAGTTTCTCATGCCGATTTACGCTTACCGTTGTGAAGCGTGTGGTTTTACCAAGGATGTGTTGCAAAAAGTATCTGATCCAGTATTAACTGAGTGCGTATCTTGTGGAAAGCCCGCCTTTAAAAAACAAGTCACGGCTGCTGGTTTTCAGTTGAAAGGTTCTGGCTGGTATGTGACGGATTTTCGTGGTGGCGACAAAGGGAGTGCGCCTGCGACTGGTAGTGCGCCAGCTGTTTCTGCAACCAGTCCTGCACCAGTCTCAGCGCCTACTGATAGTTCCGCTGCATCAACCAACTCAGCAACTTAAACCTTGTTGAGTTAATGTTATTTCCTAACCCAGCTTCGCAAGCCCAACCCCCAAAAAATAAAGAAAACAATGCGTAAATATTTCATTACGGGTTTATTAATTCTGGTGCCTTTGGTGATGACGTTATGGGTGCTGTATTTCTTTATTGGCACTTTGGATCAAACTCTGCTTTTGCTGCCACAACACTGGCGGCCTGAGTCTTTGATCGGTTTTTACATCCCTGGTCTGGGAGTTATTTTGACCTTGTTGATCATTTTCTTGACCGGATTATTGACGCAGAATTTCATCGGCAATTACGTGGTACGTGCGTGGGAGTCATTGTTGCAGCGTATTCCTATCGTTAATTCTTTGTATTCCAGCATCAAACAAATTTCCGATACCTTATTTTCTTCGTCTGGCAATGCTTTTCGGCAAGCGGTACTGATTCAATATCCTAGGGAGGGAAGTTGGACGATAGGGTTTTTAACCGGCGTACCTGGTGGGGATGTGAAAAATCATTTGTCTGGAGATTATGTCAGTTTGTACGTTCCGACGACTCCTAATCCAACTTCTGGCTTTTTTTTGATGATGCCGCGCCGCGATGTGATTGAACTGGATATGAGCGTTGATGTCGCTTTGAAATACATCGTTTCCATGGGGGTGGTGACGCCACCGGCTAATCAGGTGGTCAAACCTAAGTCATCATTAAATATATAAATTCACTATATAACTACATCAAACTGGTAAAAAAATATGTCTATGCGAACTCATTATTGTGGTCTTACAACCGAAGCTCATTTGGGCATGACTGTCAGCTTGTGTGGCTGGGTACATCGTCGGCGCGACCATGGCGGCGTTATTTTCATCGACTTGCGTGACCGCGAAGGTTTGGTGCAAATCGTGTGTAATCCAGAACAAGCGGCAGTTTTTAAGGCTGCTGAAGCCGTACGTAATGAATTTTGCTTAAAAGTCACTGGCGTGGTATCGAATCGTCTGGAAGGGACGATTAATCCTAATTTGGTTTCAGGCAAGATTGAGGTGATTTGTAGCGAATTGGAAGTCTTGAATGCATCCATTACGCCACCGTTCCAATTGGATGATGACAATTTGTCGGAAACTACCCGTTTGACGCATCGCGTGCTCGATTTGCGCCGTACGCAAATGCAAAATAATTTGCGCTTGCGTTACAAGGTCAGCATGGAAATACGCAAATTCTTGGATACCCAAGGTTTCATTGATATTGAAACACCGATGTTGACCAAATCCACACCGGAAGGTGCGCGGGATTATTTGGTGCCATCGCGTGTGAATGCAGGGCATTTCTTTGCTTTGCCACAATCGCCACAATTGTTTAAACAATTATTGATGGTGGCGAATTTTGATCGTTACTATCAAATCACCAAATGCTTTCGTGATGAAGATTTGCGTGCTGATCGCCAACCAGAGTTCACCCAGATTGATTGCGAAACTTCCTTTATGTCAGAGCAGGAAATTCGCGATTTGTTCGAAGAAATGATTCGTTTGGTATTCAAAAACACCTTGCAAGTTGATTTGCCGAATCCATTTCCTGTCATGGATTATGCCGTTGCGATGGGGTCGTATGGTTCAGACAAACCTGATATGCGCGTCAATTTGATTTTTACTGATTTGACGGCGGTGATGCAAGACGTGGATTTCAAAGTTTTTGCTGATGCAGCTAAATTGGAAAATGGCCGTGTGGTTGGTTTGCGCGTCCCAGGTGGTGCGGCGATGCCACGTTCTGAAATTGATGCGTATACCCAATTTGTGGCGATTTATGGTGCCAAAGGATTGGCTTATATTAAGGTTAATCAAAAATCAGCAGGTCGCGATGGCTTGCAATCACCTATCGTCAAAAACTTGCATGATGCGGCATTGGCGCAAATTCTTGAGCAAACCGGCGCACAAGATGGCGATTTGATTTTCTTTGGTGCGGATAAGGCCAAAGTTGTGAATGATGCGATTGGTGCTCTACGCGTCAAAATTGGTCATAGTGATTTCGGTAAAAAACAAGGTTTGTTTGACGACAGTTGGAAGCCATTGTGGGTGGTGGATTTCCCCATGTTTGAATTTGACGAAGATGGTCAGCGTTGGAATGCGACCCATCATCCATTTACTGCGCCTAAAGATGGTCATGAAGACATGCTGGAAACCGATCCAGGTAAATGCATCGCCAAAGCCTACGACATGGTGTTGAATGGTTGGGAATTGGGTGGTGGTTCGATCCGTATCCATCGTGCTGATGTGCAAAGCAAAGTATTCAGTGCACTTAAAATTGGTAAAGAAGAGGCACAAAGCAAGTTTGGTTTCTTGCTGGATGCTTTGCAATATGGCGCGCCACCACATGGTGGTTTAGCGTTTGGTTTGGATCGTTTGGTGACCATGATGACGGGCTCAGAATCGATACGCGATGTGATCGCGTTCCCTAAAACCCAGCGCGCGCAATGCTTGTTAACCCAAGCCCCTTCTGCTGTAGACGAAAAGCAATTAAGAGAATTGCACATCCGTTTACGTAATGTGGAAGCAATATAGAAACAGGGCTAAATTGCATAGGAGCACCCCTAGTGGGTGCCCAAATACAGATAGCCCAAATTCCCAATGATGAATGACTCAACTCTATAAAATCCCGCAATCTGTTCTCGTCATCATTCACACGAAAGAGCTGGATGTTTTGCTGATCGAGCGAGCAGACCGGGCGGGATTTTGGCAGTCGGTGACAGGTTCCAAGGATACGCTGGATGAATTGCCCAGCGAAACTGCCAAGCGGGAAGTCGCCGAAGAAACAGGTATTCAAATTGATGGTGTCACCGTCACTTTGTGTGACTGGAATTACAGCAATACCTACGAAATCTATCCTACCTGGCGTCATCGTTATGCGCCTGGCGTAACGCACAATATTGAGCATGTCTTTAGCTTGCAAGTGCCATCCACCAACATTCCCATCACATTATCTCCACGTGAACACCTGCAATTTGTTTGGTTGCCTTATCAGAAGGCGGCTCAACAATGTTTTTCTGCCTCGAATACAGAAGCGATTTTGCGTTTACCTGATTTTGTCCAACGGTAAGCGCTAAACGATATTCAGCATGAATAGATATACATTGAATACTGTCAATTTCACTGCTGAAAATACGATTGAACTGTTGCATTGTGGATCAGAATTTTTCCCTGCCTTGTTGCGCCAGATTAATGCAGCATGTACGGAGATTTATCTGGAAACGTATATTTTTTCTGGTGATGAAACTGCTGATACCATCAAAGAGGGTTTAATTCGCGCAGCGGCGCGTGGTGTGATGGTCAATGTGATGATCGACTGGCATGGTACGGGGCGGTTGCAAGTTGCTGTATTAAGCAAAGTGTTTCAGCAAGCGGGTGTGAATTGCCGTGCTTTTAATCCTTGGTTTCGCCGTGGGGTGGTGCGTTCACATAGAAAAATTTGCGTAGTGGATAAGAGCGTTGCTTTTGTTGGTGGAATTAATATCACGGATGATTGGCGTTGTGATTTTGATCCTGAATTGACTTTGCCTGCGCCGCGTTGGGATTTTTCGGTCCAGATAAGCGGGCCTTTGGTTGCCAATGTTCATCAAGAAGTCCGAGTGCAATGGGCAAGGTTAGGCAAATTAGATTTGCTCTCACGTTTCGATTTATACCGAAAAATGCGTTCAAATCACGATATCGTAACTGGTGCACCTGCTTTGGCGGGTTTGGTAGTACGTGACAATTTGCGTAATCGCACCACCATACAAAATGCTTATTTGCGTGCGATGCATTATGCGAAAAAAAGCATATTGCTCGCTAATCCTTATTTCGCACCAAATTGGAAATTAAGAAACGCGTTGGTGGTGGCTGCGGCACGCGGTGTCGACGTCACGTTGTTGATCGGTGTTGGACAATTTGGTCTACAGGACGCAGTGACACATGCGTTTTATCCCAGCTTGCTGAAAAGCGGCGTCAAGTTGGTGGAGTATCGCAAAACGCAATTGCATGCCAAAGTGGCGGTGGTGGATGATGAATGGGCAACAGTGGGGTCAAGCAACTATGACGGCTTGAGTTTGTTCATTAATCAAGAAGCCAATATTGTGATTCAGGACGCTGAGTTTTCACAAACCTTGCGTTTACGCATGCAACAAGGTATTGCCGATGGTGTCCAGGTGAGATTGGAGGATTACGCCAGGATTCCACGTTATAAACGAATGTGGTACGGCATGGTGTATGTTGTTTACCGTAGTTTGATGTGGGTGGTGACGTTGGGGAATTATGTGTAACGAAATATCCCTTATTGTTTGTTACGATTAAAGTTACCATTTACTATCGTGAGTGATGTTATTTTCTAATGCTATTTGGTAGTGATATTCGATAAGGAAAAAATCATGCGTGAATACCGGGCGCCGTTACGTGATATGCAATTTGTACTTCATGAAGTGTTGCACGTTGAGAAAGAGCTACAACAACTCCCCAAACATGCAGGAACCGATGCCGATATCATCAATCAAGTATTAGAAGAAGGCGGTAAATTTGCCGCGTCCGTCATTGCGCCCTTGAATTATTCCGGCGATAGAGAAGGCTGCCATTTCGATCCTGCTTCACACGCCGTCACCACGCCTCAGGGTTTTAAAGCTGCGTATCAGCACTATGTGCAAGCTGGCTGGCCAGCCTTGTCTTGTGCGCAGGAATACGGTGGGCAAGATTTACCTGTCGTCGTGAATACCTTGTTTTATGAAATGCTGAATGCCGCCAATCAAGCATGGACTATGTATCCCGGCTTGTCGCATGGCGCGTACGAGTGTTTATTGGCGCATGGTACTGAGCAGCAAAAGAATCTGTATTTGCCGCAATTGGTTTCCGGTGCCTGGACGGGCACCATGTGTTTGACCGAAGCGCATTGTGGTACTGACCTTGGATTGTTGCGTACCAAAGCGATACCGCAAGCGGATGAATCGTACAAAATTACTGGTAGCAAGATTTTTATCTCCGCTGGCGAGCACGATATGGCGGCCAATATTGTCCATTTGGTATTGGCACGTTTGCCTGATGCGCCAGTAGGATCGAAGGGTATTTCCTTGTTTTTGGTACCTAAATTTTTACCTAATGCCGATGCCAGTTTAGGCGCGCGTAATGGGATTACGTGCGGTGCGATCGAAGAAAAAATGGGCATACACGGCAATGCCACTTGCCAGATGAATTTAGACGGTGCGACGGGTTGGCTGATAGGTGAGCCACATAAAGGCTTGAATGCCATGTTTGTCTTCATGAATGCTGCGCGTTTGGGTGTCGGGATGCAGTCTTTAGGCTTGACCGAAGTCGCGTATCAAAATGCCTTGCAATACGCCAAAGAGCGCTTGCAAATGCGCAGCCTGAGCGGCGTCAAAGCGCCGGAGCACGCAGCGGATCCCATCATCGTTCATCCTGATATCCGCCGCATGTTGTTGACTGCTAAAGCGTATGCAGAAGGCGGACGGGCGTTTGCGGCTTACCTGGCTTTGCAAATCGATAAAGAGTTGCATCACCCTGATGCCAAAGTGCGCCAAATAGCTGCGGATCAAGTGGCATTGTTGACGCCGATTGCCAAGGCTTTTATGACTGATAACGGTTGGCTGGCAACGTCGGATTGTATGCAAGTACTAGGTGGCCATGGCTATATTTGTGAATCCGGTATGGAACAATATGTGCGCGATGCGCGTATCAATATGATTTATGAAGGCACCAATGGGATTCAAGCGCTGGATTTGTTGGGGCGCAAGGTGTTGCAGGATCAAGGCGCAAAATTACGTCAATTCGGTGCGCAGATTCAAGCATTTATTGAACAGCATGGTCTGGATGAAAGCATGGATGAATTCATCACGCCACTCGCTGATTTGGCGGTGAAGGTGAATAAGTTGACGATGGAAATCGCCATGAAAGCACAGCAAAATCCGGATGAGGTTGGGGCCGCCGCGACGGCGTATTTACGTGTGCTAGGACATTTGGTCTACGCTTATTTCTTTGCGCAAATGGCTAAGGTGGCGCTGGTTGAGCTGGAGAAGCAGGAACATGGTGATCCTTTTTACCGATCAAAACTTAGCACAGCCCGTTTTTATTTTGCCCGTTTGTTACCGGAAACAGCGACGTTGATACGTCAGGCGCGCTCTGGTGCGGCGAATTTGATGGCGTTGGATGTGGAGTTGTTTTAAAAAATAAAGGATAAACACATGCCCAATTTTATAGTCAAAAAAGTAGCAGTCCTGGGCGCTGGTGTGATGGGTGCGCAGATAGCGGCGCATTGCGTCAATGCGCGTGTACCGGTTGTCTTGTTTGACTTGCCCGCACCTGCTGATGCAAAACCCAAAAACGGCATCGTATTACGCGCCATAGAAAACCTGAAAAAAATGAATCCCGCCCCGCTAGGCAATCCAGCGCATGCGGCTTGCATTACGGCGGCGAATTATGAGGATGATCTTGCCTTATTAACCGAATGCGACTTGATCATTGAAGCCGTGGCTGAGCGTATGGATATCAAGCATGCTTTGTATCAAAAAGTTGCCCCTTACATTGCCGAACATACGATTTTTGCGTCGAATACTTCCGGCTTATCGATCACGCAATTGTCTGAAGGTTTGGCGCTTGCCGAGCATGCTTCGTTGAAAGAACGTTTTTGCGGCGTGCATTTTTTTAATCCACCTCGTTACATGCATTTGGTGGAATTGATTCCCACCAACGCTACTCGTTCAGAAATTCTCGACCAGTTAGAAAGTTTTCTCACCACCACCTTGGGCAAAGGCGTAGTACGTGCCAAAGATACGCCTAATTTCATCGCCAATCGTGTGGGAATTTTTGGCATGTTATCGACGATTTATCAGGCGGAAAAGTTTGGCCTGTCGTGTGATGTGGTTGATGATTTGACTGGTGCCAAGTTGGGGCGCGCCAAGTCGGGTACTTTCCGCACGGCGGATGTGGTGGGTTTGGACACCATGGCGCACGTGATTAAAACCATGCAGGATAAATTGCCGGACGATCCATTTGCTGCTGTGTATCAAACGCCAGCTGTCTTGGCGCAATTGGTAGCCAAGGGAGCCTTGGGGCAAAAAACGGGTGCCGGTTATTACAAAAAAGTGGGCAAGGAAATTTTGCGTTTGGATGCAGACAAGGGTGAGTATGTCAGCGCTGGTGCCACTGCTGATGACTTCATCAAACGCGTATTGAAAGAAAAAGACCTCGTCAAGCGCATGCAGGTTTTGCGTGATGCCAAGCATCCGCAAGCGCAGTTTTTGTGGGCGATTTTCCGTGACATGTTCCATTACATCGCCATCCATTTGCACGAGATTGCGGATAACGCGCGTGACGTTGATTTTGCGATGCGCTGGGGATTCGGCTGGCAGTTGGGGCCGTTTGAAATATGGCAAGCCAGCGGTTGGCAGCAAGTTGCAAGCTGGGTTCAGCAGGATATTGATGCTGGCAAAGCGCTGTGCAATGTGCCGTTACCGGTTTGGGTATTGCAAGGCGCAGTGCATGAGGCTGGCGTGCATACGGCGCTGGGTTCGTATTCTGCGCTGGACAATCGTTATATTCCACGCGCGGCGTTGCCGGTTTATCAGCGTCAGGTTTTCCGTGCACCTTTATTGGGGGAGGGCGTAAGTAATGGCAAAACTGCGGGAAGCACGGTGTGGGAAGACGCTTCCATCCGTCTCTGGCATCAGGATGATGGCATTTTGATTGCCTCGTTCAAAACCAAAATGCACGTGATTGATCGTGGTGTGATTGCGGGCTTGAATCGCGCGATTGCATTGGCGGAGCAAGAATACCAAGGCTTGGTGTTGTGGCAGACCGATGCGGCAGAAGGCGGCGCATTTTGCGCTGGTGCGGATTTGCAGATGATGCTGCCTTTGATCTTGTCAGGTAATACGGCTGCCTTGGAACCAGAAATCGCCAGATTGCAAGACATGCACCAAGCCTTGAAATACGCTCGTGTACCGGTCGTTGCAGCAGTGGCTGGTTTGGCGTTGGGTGGTGGGTGTGAATTGCTGATGCATGCAGCAAAACGGGTGGCATTGTTTGAGTCGTATATCGGTTTGGTGGAAGTTGGTGTGGGTTTGATTCCAGCCGGCGGTGGCTTGAAAGAAATCGCAGTGCGGGCAGTTAAGAATGCAAAAGGTAACGATCTTTTCCAATTTTTAAAACCGGCACTGACACAAGCTGCTAGTGCCAGTGTATCCAAATCCGCCCTGGAAGCGCAGGAAATGGGATATCTGTCGTCGGATGACATCATTGTTTTCCATCCTTATGAGTTATTGAATGTGGCCAAAACCACCGCGCGTGCCATGTTTGAAGCGGCTTATCGACCACCGTTGCCTTTGCCATTTCCTGTTGCCGGACGTTATGGCATCGCCAATGTGATGGCCCAGTTGGTGAATATGCGTGATGGCGGTTTTATTTCCAAACATGATGAAAAACTAGGCAGCATGATTGCCAACATCGTTTGCGGTGGTGATGTTGAGCCGGGTAGTGTGGTGGATGAGCAATGGCTGCTGGATTTGGAGCGGCAGGCGTTTATGGAATTGTTGAAGCATTCCAAATCGCAAGAGCGTTTGATGGGGATGATGCAAAACGGTAAGCCGGTAAGAAATTAATCAATTCAACCTCGTCGTTCCCGCGGGTTTAGGCGGGAATCTAGCGTCTTTTGGTTTTTGCTGCTAAAAGCCACTGGGTCCCCGACTAAAGCACTCGGGGACGACGGTTTTAAGTTTTTCCGTAATTTTCCCCTCCATCATTCAGTTGTAGAGGGTTGGGGAGAGGGCAGTTTTGTTTTTACGTTTAAGAAAGTAAAAAATGACTAAACAAATTCAAGACGCTTACATCGTCGCCGCTAGCAGAACCCCGATAGGCAAGGCGCCGCGCGGGGTGTTTAAGCATGTGCGGCCTGATGATTTGTTGTTGCGCGTGTTGCAGGCGACGGTGTCGCAGCTGCCCAATCTTGATCCGGCATTGATCGATGATGCAATTGTAGGATGTGCTTTTCCTGAAGCCGAGCAAGGCGGCAATGTGGCGCGTATGGCTTTGTTGCTGGCTGGTTTGCCCAATACCGTGGGTGGCGTGACTATCAATCGTTTTTGTGCCTCTGGCTTGACGGCGATTGCCATGGCGGCGGATCGCATCCGTGTCGGCGAAGCGGATGTCATGATCGCTGCTGGGGTGGAGTCCATGTCTATGGTGCCGATGATGGGCCATCACCCTGCCATGAATATGAAAATGTTTACTGATGAACATATCGGCATGGCATACGGCATGGGCTTGACGGCAGAAAAAGTGGCGCAGCAATGGAAAATCTCACGCGTAGCCCAAGACCAGTTTGCGCTGGAATCACATCGCCGCGCTCTCGCAGCGCAACAGGCTGGTTGGTTTGACGATGAAATCATTGCCGTTGATGTGCTTGAATCCACGCCCAATTTGCTCAGCCGCACCATCGATCAGAAAACTCGTACAGTGAAGCAGGATGAAGGCCCACGTGCTGATTCCACTATCGAATCTTTGACTAAGCTGAAATCGGTGTTCGCTGCGCAAGGTACCGTCACAGCGGGGAATAGTTCACAAATGTCAGACGGTGCCGGTGCGTTAGTGTTGGTCAGCGAGAAAATCCTGCGCCAGCATAATTTGACACCGCTAGCACGTTTTGCCTCATTTTCCGTTAAAGGTGTACCGCCAGAAATCATGGGGATCGGTCCCAAAGTAGCGATTCCTGCTGCTTGCCAGGCTGCGGGTATTTCACAGCAGCAAATTGACTGGTTTGAACTCAACGAAGCATTTGCTGCGCAATCCTTAGCGGTAATACAGGATTTGGGTCTTGATCCGGCTAAAGTCAATCCTATGGGCGGGGCAATTGCTTTAGGCCACCCTTTGGGCGCGACGGGTGCAATTCGTGCAGCGACGTTGATCCATGCTATGCGGCGTAATCAGTTGCGGTATGGAATGGTGACCATGTGTGTTGGGACAGGGATGGGTGCAGCGGGGGTTTTTGAGCGTGTTTGAGATGGTTGAAATCCGTCGCTCCCGCAGTTTTAGGCGGGAGCACAGTGGCGTTAGGTCGTTTGAAAAACGCTGGGTTCCCGCCTAAAACTGCGGGAACGACGGTGAGAGGGATATGCGGGATTATTTACTATGCTCTGGCGCCGGACGCATCATAGGACGTTGTGGGGGATGATGTGGGTGAAATTCTTTATTGAAAATCCCTTGTTGTTCTGGCGTTAAGGTCGCGTAGAAAGTCTTCAATGCAGCCAGATGCGCTTGCATATGCTCAGTACCTTTTTGCATCATTTCTATCATTTTTCCCATTTTTTCTGGTGCGGATAACGCCGCCATCTTGGCGTGATCTGGATGCGCCATATTTTCTGGTTTTTTCATGATTGCTGCGGTGTAGGTTTTCCATGCAGCTTCTTGCTCAGCATTTAATTTGAGTTTGTCGTGTAGACGAGCGTGATGCTTCATCATTTGTTCACGCATGTTTTCACCAGGTTTGCCTGGCATGGGTTTTTCCGCACCTGGTGGTGGCATGTGTTCTTCGTTGGTATCAGCAGCGCGTGCTGCAAAAGAGGCTGTGCCTAGAGCAGCAACCAGCATGGCAATGGAAATGTTTTTGCAAAGTGTTTTTAGCTTCATCATCATGATTCCTTTTTTCCTTGTTTTCATTAATTTGTATTGATGAATACAAAATGTGCGTGGCCCAAAAGGCACACGAAAGTCATCTTGACGCGTTACAGCTTCTATGACAAGTGTTTGGTGGGGGGACTTTGTAAGTGAATGTTGCCGGTTCTGCTATCACATTCTCTATATTCCCCTCTCCCACAAGCAGGAGAAGGGAGCGTAAGGAGTTGTTCAAACCACGATGGCAAGCAATTGCTCGGTATTTTCCGCCCACGTTTGCCATGTAATCGCATCGGAGGAAGGCGCTGTACCGTTGGCATGTAAAGCCAACCACGCTACGACCGCCTCTTTGATCGCGTCACCGTTATCGCCATGAAAGTAATACGCATGGTTTTGTGCCACTTCACGAAACACTGGCAAATCACGGGCGATGATGGGGAGTTGGTAGCGCGCTGCTTCGATCAGTGGCAAGCCGAATCCTTCGCCTTCGCTGGCGGCTAGCAGGCAGCTTGAGGCTTGGTAGATTTTTTGCAGGTATTCATCGCTGATTCCTTCTAACCAAAGCAGGCGTTTGCCTAATTCAGGATGGTTGCGTAATTTTGCGACGGTTTCTGGAATGGTACGGCGTTGCTCGTCGGGTAAAGGCATCCATCCTTCATGTCCAACGATGACGAGCTTGACGTCATGACCGTCGTGCCACAATGCCTCAAATCCGGCCAGTGTCTGTAAGTACGCTTTGCGCGGCTCTATGGTGCCAACCATCAAAAAGCTGGGCTGAGTCTGTATTGCCTGCAAAACAGCTTCTGCGTTGTCCGGCAAGCCTTGCGATGGTGCAGAGGCGGCGATATCGGCACCGTGATGCAATACAGCGATGTGAGGCAACGATGCAGATTCATGGGTTTTTAACCATGTCCGCAACTCATCTGCTACAGCCTGTGATATGCAGATACAGCGTGAGGCGCAGGCTGTAATGGTTTGTAACCATTCAGCATGGGTGATGTGGCTGCCTTCTGGGAAAAACTCTGGTTTGAGTACAGGCAGCAAATCGTGGATCAAGAAATTGATAGACACACCCATCGCTCGCCATTGCGCATAAATGCCGGCCTGTGCTGCGGCAATCACACCGCTGGGGTGAAAATCTGGAGCATAAAAGACATCGTTGGCCTGGATCGCAATCTCGTTGTCTGGCTGATGCGCCAGCCAAGGAATGGATGCCATGCCGAGTAGCGCACAAGTCGCTGTGCGTGCGTAGCGATAATGCCATCCGCCGCCTTCATCGCTTAAGTACACGGGTTCTACGCGCCATCCTTTGGGTGGGTTGGCGATTAAGGCCAACAGTTGCGCTCTGGCTACGCGTTCGATGCCGGTTTTTAGATCATTGCGTGCGATGTTGGAAATGTCGACTAAAAGTTGACGTAGTTGGTGTTGTTGATTTAGCTGCGTCGATCGTTGAGATGTTTCGATTGTTGGCTGATAAAACGCTTCAATCGCTTCTTGATAGCGTGTGGCACAGTAGTTAGGTTGGTGCTGAGTACGGATAAATTGATAGCCAGCTGAAGCGATTTGATGCCGGCGTTGTTCATCTTGCCATAGTGTTTCCAGTGCTAGCACTAATTCATCAGTGCTAAATAATTCTGGCAGCATCCACGTTGCATCTTTGGGCAAATCTGCCATCGAACCATTAGCGTTGACGATCGTGGCTAAACCGTGGCTCATACAATCTAGCACCGCGCCAGAAGTTTCTCCACGTGACAACGAGCGCAATTGCACAGCGATATCGGCGGCGGCTACATAAAGCTGGAAGGTTGGTAAATCTGTCCAGCCGATAATCTGAATTTGATTTTCAATCTTGCTACCAGCAATCTCTTTCAACAATTGCTGACCGTATTTACCAGGATGATTCATGCCAACAAACAGGAGTTTGCACGTGGGGTCATTTGCTAAACGGGAGGCAAGCCAGGCTTCTAACAGACGGTGGTTAGATTTGCTTGGGTCGATAAATCCCATGCTGCAAACAACGAAATCCTGCTCATTGATACCTAATTGTTTTCTAGCGGCAAGGCGATGTTCGGGGCTAATGTCGGCTGTTTTTTTGAGATGGGGGATGACAAACCAATCGTTACTAGAGATAGCAGGCCCGTACCATTGTTGTGCCAAACGTTTGCTGTATTCGGAATGAACAATGATGCCTCGTGCTTGTTGTAATACTGCTAAATTGCTGGGATAGCATTCTCTGGCAAGTGCTATTCCTTGTTCATTGTTATTGCTTTTGCTATAGCGTGCTTGTAAAGCCGCGTAACCATGGGAGTGATACAGGGCATCACTCCATATCCAGGGAGTAATGCCATGATTTTCATCGTGTGCCAACACGCTACTTAAGTAAAAATCATGCAATACCACAACTCCAGGATGTTGCTGTAACAAGGCAAACATATGGGAGTGATAAGGACTATTGCCAAAATTGTAAAGGATGCGTGCATAACTGGAGGCGTGTTGCTCAAACCAGGTGATGTCGCGTACTGGGCAAAACGTTTGAATCCAATCATCCGCAACAGTACCTTGCGCCACAATCACTTCGATATCGTAATACCGTGCTAGTACTGGCAAGAGCTTGCTGCTATAGCTGCTGATAC
The DNA here is from genome assembly GCA_964498835.1 of uncultured Burkholderiaceae bacterium. GTDB lineage: Bacteria > Pseudomonadota > Gammaproteobacteria > Burkholderiales > Burkholderiaceae_D > JAGKXB01. The sequence goes on from CAZCIX010000016.1 coordinate 18,618, forward strand.
CGCTGCGTTCAGGAAGTAATGGCGAGATATAAGCCAGTTTGGGGCGGTACAGGGGGGGCGCAATAACGGTGTTTTGTTGCGCTATACGTTGTTTCAGTGTTTCTAATTGCAGCAGTATTTCCTGTTTTAAATTTTGCTCAAGAGTCGGTAGGGCGGATGTTTGCAGTACATTGATTTGTTGCTGATGATCATTGATGACGTGATGGGTGTGTGCAATCAGTTGTTGTAGTTGTTGTAGTTGTTGTTGTAGTTGTTCTTCATGACGAGCAACCCGGTATTCCAGCTGATTGATATGTAGCAGGTTATGCAGCAGGCGTGCGCATCGTTTAAGAAAAATCATGATGAAGATGAAGAAGATGACGTTGGCAAAATATTAGCAAGCAGCTGTTGAACACTTTGCTGCCATGTCAGCCATGGCATATCTTGCGATGACGGAATCGTACTTTGATCGCGTAGTGCTAACCAATTGCTGATGGCATTAGCCAAGTCTAAGGGGCGGAGGCCTTGAAAGTAAAAAGCATGTTGCCCAGCGACTTCACGAAAAATGGGTAGGTCGCGCGCGATAATGGGGAGTTTGTGTTGTGCCGCTTCGATGAGTGGTAAACCAAAGCCTTCCCCTTCACTGGCAGCGATCAAGCAGGTGCTGGCCTGGTAAATTCTTTCCAGATATTCATCGCTCACCCCTTCTAACCAAAACAGGTGTTCACCGCCTTGTGTGTGGTGGCGCAATTGTTTGACTAAATCTTTAACCAACCAACCTTCTTTGCCGACGATGACCAGATTGACTGGGACGCCGCGTTGCCATAATGATTCAAAAGCTGCCAGTGTTTGCGCATGCCCTTTGCGTGGTTCTATGGTGCCGACCATCAAAAAACTTGGATAAGCGCGGATGGCGTCCAGTACGCTTTGTGCATTTTCGGGTAGCCCTTGAGTTGGCACACTATTTTCTAGGTCGGCACCAAGGTGAAAGCTGCTGATGACAGGCACATCATATCGATTGGGTTGATTGTGCATTAACCATTTTTGTACTTCTTGTGCCACGGCAGCAGAAATACAGACGAGACCAGTGGCAATTTGTGAAATATTGTTGAGCCATTTTTCAAAAATTTCTGAAGTGCCTGTGTGCCACCAATCTGGTCTATGGATTAACAAAATGTCGTAGACCACAAAATACAACTGCACACCCAGCATTTTCAAACGTTGGTGGTGTGGATGGAGTGCGTTCGTGAGGTGTGCGTTCAAATCAAGTCCTAAGTAAATATCATCTTGATTAAACTCAGCCACGTCGTCGGTGTAATTGATGTTTTTTGATATTTTTAAAGATGGGAAATGCTCCAAAAATTTGGTCATGAAATGGTTGGCATGACGATATACCTCACCATCGAAGTAAATTGGATGCACTGTATAACCATCTGGCGCATGTTGGAGCAGTTCTAGCAGAATGCTACGTACCACACGCTGTATGCCTGATTTGGCATCTCGCTGCACAATTTCTGAAATGTCGATCAATAATTGTTTGGAATGACCACCGATATTGAATGCAATCGCATTGGCGGCAGCGCGTAAATCGCGTTCAGTTGCTGGACATGCGGCGTCATCGTTATGGTGAATGTTTGCGATTGCTGTAAGTAGGGTATGTACGTCCTGTATTGTTCCTTGTTGTTTCAAGTGATCGGGCAGGGAGGCATGCCAGGACTCCAATCCTGCAATCACACGCTTGGCACTGACATCCCATGAGAATGTTGTTGCTTGTTGCAGACCATGCTGCGCCAATTCACCGCGTAGGGTGTCATCTTGTAAAATCAGCGTCATTTTGTCGCAGATGGATTGGGCTGAATGCGGATCAAACAAGGCTTTTTCGTAACCGATGACTTCGGGAATACTGGTCGTATTAGAGCCTATGGTCGGTGCGCCACAAGCCATTGCTTCCAGTATTGGCATACCAAAACCTTCATGCGTGGAAGGAAAGACGAATAGCGTTGCCAGGTTGTAAAGCAGCACCAAATCATCATCTGACACATAACCAGTCAGGATGAGTTCATCTTTGTCTAATCCTGCCTTGCTTTGCAGTTGCTCCAGACGGGCGCGATCACCATCGCTGATTTTGCTGGCGATAACGAGTTGATGATTGGCGCGTATCTCTGCTGGCAGTAGCGCGTAGGCTTGAATCAAGGTGGCAAAGTTTTTACGTGAATCAAAACCACCAGGCGCGTACATCACCATTTTGCGGTAAATACCCAGCTTATTCAGCAATGTTGGTGCACGACGTGTCGCGTCTTTGCATGGTTGAAAACGCGCATCAATCGCTGCTGAAATATTGATGATGGATTCAGGCTGCAAAGCCAATGTATCAATCGCTTCTTGTTTGGTATAACTTGAAATGGCAAAGAGCAAATCTGCCTTTTTGAGTGATGCGATTTTTCGCTCGTAATGTTGACGTTGTAGCGGAGTGTTGAGGTAAGCCGCGGGTTTTAAGAAAGGGATTAAATCGTACAGAATGACAGCCGTATGCACGTCGTTGTAAAGGCGACCAATTGATGTTACTGCATCATCGTTATAGCCCTCAAACAAACTGGTGATGAAGACGATATCGGGCTGTAATTGTTGAATAAAATGTTCACGAATTTTTTCAGCCGCACGGGCGCACCAGTCGTGGTTCGGATTGTTTTCTGCAACTGGGGTGGGGACGTCAAAAATACGTATTTGCTGCGCTGGAATCAAGCCGTCGAATGCATGACGAATCATCGGTATGCTTTCTGGCAACGCAGCATTCAAAACTAACCAAATTTCATGTTGTGGTGCATTGCGCGCCATGGCCAGGGTGAGTGCTAAGGAGTAACGCCCAATGCCACGAAAGCGATTGTCTGTTTGGGCACCTTGCATGTCGATCACAATACGCATCAGTTTTCCCCTTTTTTCTTTTTATTATTGGCGATCTCCATCGCTTGTTTCAGTTCGGCCAAAATATGCTCAGCGCGTGGCGTGAGTTGCGTTAATTGTGTCGATGTGTGTGGTGGTGCTTGCTCAGGATTGTGTGCATGACCGGATCTCAGCATCATATTGCGTAATCGGTCCTCAATACCGGGTAGATAGTGGAGAACGCGCAGCGCGGCTTGTTGCAGTTTGGGCCGATGCAAGACCCACATGATGAGTCGCTGCAATGGTCGTTTGATGGCTTGTTTAAGGTAACGCTTAATAGTGCGAGTACACCCATCTTGACGTAGATCATTTTTGAGGCGATGGAACGGCGCTACTGCTGAGCGCAATGGCGCCGTCATGCGCCATGAACGACTTTGTAAAATGTCATGCAATTGCTGATTGATTGCAGTGTGTTTAGCTTCTTGTTGTTTTAGTAGCGTTTCAAACTGATCAAACTGATGTGTGAATTGCTGTTCAAGTGCTGAAAAACGCTGCGCTATTTGCTGATCATAACGTTGCGCCAGCGTATCTAGAGAAAGACCGAAATTGGTATGAAAGAGCGCATCTAAAGCCGAGAATTGTTCAGCGCTGGCATGCTTTTGTGCTAGCACGGCATAATCTGGGCTGACATGATTGAGCACATCAAATAAGCCAATAGTGTCCGTTGTATGGAGCGCTTTCGGCTCTTGTAAACGTGCAACTTTGTGGCGGGCAAAACCAGCATGTTCCGTCATAAAACTCAGCAAGCCTGGCGGAATGGGGCGCACGTGAGAAGGATCCAGATAAAAGCTAGATGCACCTACTACGATATTTTCTGGATTGGGCGTTTCCATGAGCAACAAACCACCTGGTTTGAGCGCTCGCAAGGCTTGGTTGATCAGCGTTTGTGCTTCTTCAAATCGCATATGCTCGACCAGATGAAGGGCCGAGATCAAGGTGATGCTGTTATCTGGCAGATTTTGTAAGGTCGTCAGCGCATCGGCTTTTTGTACGACCAATCCTTGTTCATGACAAGCGGTGAGCATGCCTTGATCCAAATCCACACCACGCACGTTAAAGCCGGTTTCTACCAACAATTCCATCCATTCACCGCGCCCACATCCTAAATCCACTGCTTTAGGTAATGCCTGATCTAGATCGGAAGAAGACGATACCAGTGGTGTGATAAACGGGATGTAAGTACGCAATCGTGATTTGATCAAGGCACGTGAACCACGATGCTGTTCTTCAAACGCGCGGTAAAACGAATTGTCCATAACAATATAGGGAGGGGATTATGTTCCTTGTGCCAATTTGTGCAGGGCTTCAGGATTGGTAATGATTAAACGATTGGTCTCTTTTTTGACGATACCCTGTTGTACTAACGCCAAAATGGCACGTGTCACCGTTTCTCGGCTGGTATTGATCATGTTGGCGATGTCTTGATGCGTTGGTAAATTTTCTACCGTTGCTTGATTGTCTGGTGTTGTTTGCTTGGAAAGGTCCAGGAAAGTGTAAATTCGTTTAGAGGTGTTATGAATACTGAGCAAGGCACGGAATTCGGAGTCGCGTTGAATTTTTTCTGCTAAATGACGCAACATGTGATTGGCAACCGAAGGCGAATGCGAAAACAAATGTAGGGCAACCGTACGTGGTAGCAAAGCGATCAAAACTGGCGTAATTGCTACTACGGAGGCCGAGCGCTTGGCTTGGCTGATCACAGCAATTTCACCAAAAAAGTCTCCTGGGGCCAGCATGCGTAAACCAATGGCGCGACCATCTTCGGTGATATCAATCACTTGCAATTGTCCGGATAGCAAGAACATCAAACTATCGCCATCTCCTCCTTTTTGCAGCACGATATCGCGCCGGGCGTACTGTTTGAAACGAAACTCGCCTTTGATCTTCAGCAATTCTTCGTCAGTCAAATTTGCTAGCAAAGGTATTTTGCGCAAATGCACCTGAACATTCACTTGTTGCTGCGCCTGATCTTTATTCTCGGTGTTGGCAGGGTCAGTGGTGGATGGCGAATTCAAAGACATGCCAGCGTTTGGCTCCATATTTAATTTAATGATGATTCGTTGAAATTGATTGATGTGCTGCTACGCTAATTTCCGTCATTCTCGCGGTTACCTCTCGTCATTTCCGTAGTTTTAGGCGGGAATCCTGTGACGTTGAAATAACGTAAAGTCACTAGGTTTTTGCTTAAAACTGCGGGAGCGACGCAGACCTGATTCATACAAATCTTTTATTTACCTATGTCCCTTTTGGTAAATAAAAAGGGAGAGAGGGAATGAACGATGTCAAAAATTTTGCCACTGCCAGCTGACTTGCAACAGCCGGCTATTATATTGCAAGATCGAAATGTTCTCATGGTTTCTGACCTCTTTCCATTCGATCTGTAGACTGTGTTTTGCTTGTAGTGGGATGATGAGCGCGGCGCGCAATAGCTGACTATTTTGATGCCGCTTTTGATCGATTAAGCCTGGTGAATAAGCGAATTGGCTAAACCAGTTTTGTTGTGTCCAGCCAAATTCTGCACGTAATTTTTCGTTGATTTTCATTTGATTTTGCAAACTAACGAACCAACCTCGTCGATTACCACCCGGACGTCCTACTTCGCCACGATCGAATAGCGTGCCGACATTGGCGACAGCGTAGTTTTTGTCGCCTTGATAAGCCAGTTGTCCGCTTAGTTCCAGCGTGTTGGAATCAAAATTGCTCAGCCGCGCGTATGTAACATGTGCCAGACTGCCTAGTACGCTAAATTGCATCTTTTCAGATGGTAAAAATGATAGAGATGGAAACAACCGTGTTTGCACTTGCGTTTGCTTTTGGTATAGCTGATTACCCAACGTTAGCAAGCCTACGCTACCGCCGCTGCGCCCGCTCCAACCACCCCAGCGCCATGGATGCTCCAGGCCGAATAACAAAGACGTGGTGTCATATTGCGTCAAGCTATCGTTTTGACGTGCCCGAAATTGCACATAACCCACATCGCCCGCTGCATTCAAATTGCGCGCATAGTTGGTGGACAGAAAAGTATATTGATTTTGTTGCGGCAAATATGCTGGTAACAGCACTAGATCAATTTGTGAGCTTCCGCTGCCGATACTAAAGTTGGGATTGCTGGCACCCTGGTTGACATTGCTATCGTTGCCACGTCCCAGCATGATGAAAAACGAATCGGAAGAGGGTTTTTTGCAGCCTTTGGCGCGATGGCTATGAATAACCTCCATGATGCCTGGTGGCGGTGCAAAGCGTGATTCGATGGCCTGAAACAAGCGCTCGGCTTCTTCTGTATAGCCCAATTGACATTGAATAATAGCCAAATCCAGCCAGGCGCCAGCGTGTTGTGGTTCTTGCTCTAGCATTTGTGTCAAGGTGTTGCTGGCATCATTTGGCCGTCCCTCAGAAAGCGCACGCATTGCATCCAAGTACAAATCTTGTTGTGGCTTACCATCTTGCGCCAACGCGGGACAACCCACCAGCAGGCAGATAGTCAGGGTGATGCATCGGATGAAATGGCATCTCATGTTGATGTATCCAGGGTATACAACATTGTGGCTTGCTCTTTGCCGCGTAATAACGTTTCTCCCAGCAATCTAAAACGATGACATTTTGCCCTGCTAACTGTGCCTGGCCCAATCAAAATGTCACAAGGGAAATCACGAACCAGTTGTTCCAGCCGAGAAGCGACATTCACGCTATCGCCGACTGCAGTGTAAATGCCACGTAAGTCATTCCCAAAATTACCTGCCATGGCAGGGCCGCTTTCTATGCCGATTCGCACTTTTATAGCTGGTTTGCCTGTCAGTACTCTGGTTTGACTTAAAAGCTCGACGGCACGCACGATCTCTTGCGCAGCATTGAGCGCCAGATCAGCATGGTCCTCCAAAGCGAGTGGAGCACCCCAAAATGCTACTAAACCATCACCAGTATATTTATCCAGCGTGCCACGATTAGCCAATACGGGCCCAGTTAAACAAGCCAAAAAATCATGTGTTAACTGCGCTGCTTCTTCCATCGGCAGCGCTTCCACCTGGCTGGTATAACCGGCCATATCGGCAATCAAGGTTGTCACATCCATTTTTTTTGGCGTCAACGGATCTTGCAGGTTATGACGCAATAATTCATTCACGACATCACTAGCAACATATTGTTTTAACGTACCTAGCAACTGACGTGATTTTTGTTGTGTCATTTGCCAACTAAACGGCACCGCGACAGCCAGTAAAAATAAATGCGATGCTAATGGCCCAGTGGTGGAAAAGTGCGGATCGTACACACTCATCCAAAAACTTAAGACCAGCCAAATCAACGATGCACCACCGAGTAAAGCCATATTCGACAAAGCGGACAAGCGCGGAAAAGTCAGGCTAGCCAGAACAGATGTCACAATCGAAAACACAATCGCGATTGTTTTTCCAGGCCAATTTGCGGATAGTGATGTGGTAGATATAGCTTGTTGTTGCTCATCTAGTAATGATGATAGCAAAGCTGCATGCACCAATAAGCCGGGAGTGGATGGATGCAACGGCGTCGCAACGCGATCGGATAAGCCAAGCGATGACGAACCAATCAACACCAAACGTCCTGCAATATCATCCGGACTAATGCGTTGCTGCAAAATATCTGATGCTGGTATCACATTGTAAGCAGACCAGTCGCGTTTGAAAGGGATGCGCACCAAACCAGAGTCAAGGTTGTGCGTATTTGCATGAGTGCAACAATTAAACAAGGCCAGGGCCAGAGTAGGGTAGCGCTTGGCATCAAACCAAGTCCACATCGGCAAGCGTCGCAACACGCCATCTTGATCCGGTATAAAACCAATATTGCCAACATGATTAGCGTGCTGTAATCCAGCATGATTAGCAATAAAACCTTGAGCAATCACCGCTCCTTGCACTCCAGTTAGTGCAGTTTGGCCACCCATAATTTGGCCAACTTGCAACGGTGTTGGGCGCGTGATGTAGTCAAACGCTTGTGCTAGCACAACAGGACCATGCTGCGCCAACATTGCCAAACGCGCATCGCCACCGCTATCGGCAGGTTCCGGTAACACTAAATCCAGCGCAATACCACGCGCAGCATATTGGCCAAGCAAAGTTTCCACTAATTCTGCAATACGTGTTCTGGGCCATGGCCACGGCCCTAACGTCGCTAAACTGGCTTCGTTAATATCAACAAGCACAATACGCGTTTCTTTTTGAGTGGTGAGATGGGCATGCAAAAAACGATCGCGCAGCCATTCGTTGGCCAGGCTAGAAGTAACTGGTTTAGGAGATACGGTAGAAGAAGTAGAGCTAAAGATAGAACTAAATACAGAATGATATTGTGACCAAACAGTGATTAAAACGGCAATGAGAGTAATGCTGATACGGATGATAATGGTGGGCAAGGATGAAAATGACATTATGAACAGAAAAAACAGCCATTGCGCAGTGTGAAAGGGCGCCAAGTATAACGCTTACACTGGTCAATCGGATGATTTTTGCTATGTTAGAATGTGATCTATATCACAGAATAGATGCCATTACACGTCACAATGTAGGGTTGGTCGCCCAATATCAAAGCAAAGTCAAAGCAAAGGAATTTTTATGTTGCGTCCCATCTTGCGTCAACTATTACACATAGCAGCGGTGATTTTCCTGTTCGGTATGGTGAATTTTGCATGTGCAGGAGATGCAGGGCATATCGTATTTGTCGTAGGCAAAGTACAAATTGCTGATCGTCCTGCAACATTGGGATCTGTTGTGCAAGAGGGTGATGAAATCACCACTGGCAGTGATGGCTACGTCTATTTAAAAACTATAGATAACGGTTTTTTGATCCTGCGTCCAGCCAGCCGTGCACGTATCGTCACCTATAAAGTTGACATGCACCATCCAACCGAAACCAAAATCAAGCTGGAGTTGTTAGAAGGCGTCGCACGCAGTATTTCTGGTCAAGCAGTCAAACTGGCGCGGAAGAATTTTCGTTTCAATACTCCAGTTGCTGCCATTGGTGTGCGCGGTACGGACTTTACGGTATTTACTGATCAACAAACTTCCCGCGTCACAGTGTTGTCTGGCGGCGTTGTTGTCGGTGGTTTTTCTGGGAATTGCAGCCCAGAAGGTGGCGGTCCATGCGAAGGTAATGCTAGTCTGGAATTGTTCGCCAATCAATCCGGTCAGTTACTCGAAATTCAAAAAGGCCAGGCACTTCCACAATTAATGCGCAATACCAACCTGGCACCAGATGCGGTTGCCCCGCCACGTAGCAATGAACCAAACAATAAATTGTCCTTGGCACCCTTAGGGACGACTGCTACATTGTTGATCCCTAATGATGTCAGTCTAGATCCACAAAAGAATCAAAACTTATTATTCAATACTAAATTTCCTCCATCAGCCCAACCTCCTGTTGTGCCGACTACGCCCGAAGTGATGTGGGGGCGCTGGCAAGCAGTCGCAAATTTGGGAGCGGATATTGATGGTTTAGCGAAACTAAAAAATGCTTCCTATGAACCGGCAAAAATTCTGGATGCGTTTTTTATTTCTCGTATCAAACAATCAGAATTAGTATTGCCCAAAGAAGGGCAGGCAGCATTTGCTTTGATCGATAGCGAGGCCTACATCGTGACAAAAGGACAGACTGTGGCCGCCACAGTGCAAGATGGGCGTCTTGATATTGACTTTGCTAAACGTGCTTTCTCTACCAGCCTAACTGTCACCGCGCCCAACGCACAAGTCGATATTCAAGCCAAAGGCGATGTGACGCTCAAAGGAGAGCTATTCAGTAGTCTCAAAGGCAGCAATGCCACGGTTAGCGGCTATCTTGGTGGTGCAAATGCAAAGGAGGCCGCTTATCTTTTTAAAAGTCTTGATGCTCCCGCAGTGAGCGCTTTTGGCGCTACGCGTTGGAGTAGATAGGATAAGAAAGCTTGTCTCTGAGTAATTTCTTATTAAGCTTCTGAAAGATATTGTGTTTGCTTATTAAAAATACATATTTTTCAGCAAGGGATGGATGTTTATATTTAAAAACAACAAAAAACATCTTAATTGTGATTCTCGTCACATAAGTTAGGATTGCCTTTCGCAATATAATCCAGGGTCTGCAAAAAAGCACTCAGTGGTCATAACAGCGCTGTTTGCCCTGAGTCGCAGGCTAAACTGGTTTAAACCACAAATTACTATAAGGAATATTTAATATGGCAGCAGCAGATTACAGCAACGTAGTACAACAGCTTTATGTCGCTTACTTTGGCCGCCCAGCCGATGTTACTGGCGCATCTAACTACGCTAACTCTTTGAATAGCGCCGGTGCACCAACCACAATCGCGGCTTTGGAAGCAGCTTACAGCACCAATTCAGCAGTTAAATCATTGGTAGATAGTTTTGGTTCCAGCACAGAATCAACAGCTTTGTACGGTTCAGGCAGCACAATCAGCTTTGTTAACGCGATTTATCAAAACGTATTGGGTCGTGATGCTGATGTATCTGGTTTGACATTCTGGTCCAATGCGATCGATAGCGGTACTTTGTCCAAAGGCAACGCTGCACTCTCCATCATGGCGGGTGCTTTGGCCAATACAACTGCTCAAGGTTTGATTGATGCTGCAACTGTTACAAACAAAATTACTGTTGCGACCAACTTTACAACAGCGTTAGATACCACGACAGAAATTTTGTCCTACGACGGTAATACTGCTGCTGGAACAGCACGCACTATGTTGTCCAGCGTAAGTAACACAACGGATACCACTGCTTATCAAACAACAGTAACAAGCACTGTGTCCGGTTTGGTCACAACCTACACAACCAATGCTGCTGCTGGTTCAACATTCACGTTGACAACAAGCGCAGATACGTTTACTGGTACGTCTAAAAATGACACATTCAATGCAGCGGATAGCACGTTCACCACTCTTGATAACATTGATGGTGATGCTGGTAACGATACATTGAACGTTGTTTCAACAAATGCATTTACTGTTCCTACTGGCGCTAAAGTATCCAATATTGAAACTGTTAATATCACTGGTGGTGCTGCTGTTACAGTTGACACAACTGCATCCAACTGGTCTGGCGTAACTGCGTTGAACGTAACAAACACTGGCGCTACTGACACAGTAACCGCTGGTTCTACTACAGCTGTTGCAGTAACAAATACTTCACAATCCGCGAATGCTATCGCTGTTAACGGTGGTTCGACAGTGTCTGTGACAGCAACTGGCGCTAAAACAGGTGGTACGATCACAATCGGTGCTACCACAGCTGCTGCAGGCGCCGTCACTGTTTCTTCTACTGCGCAAGCTATTGCAGATACTACTACTGGTGGTGCGATTGCCGTAACTGGCGGTACCACAATATCGGTTACCAGTCTTAACAGTGGTGCGGGGTTGACGGCAGTCAACCAAACTGCAATCCAAGGTGCTGTTTCCGTAACAGGAAATTCCAGTACTACCTCTGTAACGGTTGTGCAAAGTGGGCAGGTTTTGGCTTCTGCCGCACAATCTGCAAGCGATAACGTGAGAAATGCTGTTTCTGGTGTTAAAGGTAATACAAATGGTGCAGTAACTATCAGTGACGTTAATGCAACTAGCACAACTGCAGCTGGTACTATTACTGCTGTGACTTTGCAAAACTATGCTAACTCTACAATCACTGCAAATGCGGTGTCAGCATTGACTTTGTCAAGCACAGGTGTTGATACCACAGGTACTGCGTCTTCGGATAACAAAACCGGCACATTGACCTTGACAGACAACTTGACGACCAAAACAGTCAAGACATTGACTCTCAATTTGGGTGGTGGTTATATTGGTGCGATTACTGATTCCAACAATAAATTTACAACGGTTAATGCTGTATTGACAGCTAATACCAAGTTAGATAACTTTAATGACAGCGCACTTAAAACATTGGCAATTTCAGGTACTGGCGTGCTGACTTTGGCGAATGCTATTAATGCTGGCACAACGTTGACATCCTTAACGGTATCAGGCGCTGCTGGCTTCAGTGGTGATTTGTCTGGTACGGGTGTGACTTCATTCACAGCAGCGAATACCACTGCTAACAATACCGTGACACTGAAAGCGACTACCCAGACTTACACAGGTGGTACAGGTAATGACAAAGTGAAAATTTCCGCTGACGCAACCAAAACAATCACAGGTGGTGCTGGTACAGATACCTTGATTTTGAATGCTACTGGTGCAACCTTTACATCTACCAATACTGGTGCCAACGTCACTGGTTTTGAAGTTTTGCAAGCAACATCTGCCGTTACTGATACGATTGACGTAAGTGCAATTGGTGGCTCTGCGTTTACAAAACTTCAGGCTGCGGGTAGTAATAACGGTACTGTGTTTTCAAAAGTAACAGCGGGAACTGCATTGGAATTGTTGGGTGCAACAACTGCTGTAACTTACCAAACCTCTGATACATCTGGCTCAGATGATACTGTTACGGTAACTTTGACTGGTGCTGCAGCTACCGTTGGTACTGGAACCACTGGTTACACTACAACAGCGCTCACTCTAAAAGATGCTAACTCAATCGGTATTGGTACCGTCAATATTGTTACTGATGCCAGCGTCACTGGTGGTATTCACACTATCACTACATTGACTGACAGTGCGTTGAAGAGCTTGGCTATCACTGGCACTGGTGCTTTGTCAATTGGTGCTTTGGCTACTACAGCAACATCTTTCACCTTGTCTGATAATACTACCAGCACGGCTGATTCAGTAATCACTGGATTTACTTCAACTGGTAACGTTCTTGGTAATTTGTCATACAGTGGAACACACGCTTTAACGATCACTACATTGACAGATAGTGTTGCTGGTCTCACGATCACCAATGCAAATACAGGTTCAACAGGTGTATTGACGATTGGCGGCTTTACCAACAGTAGTCTTACTTCGTTGACATTGAATGGTTCAGTTGCACTCACTGGTACATTTGCATCATCCAGTGCCATTACAATTTCTGGTTCAACGGATAATCAAGCTGTTAGCATTATGGCATCTGGTTCTGGTGTTAAAACCATCACATTGGGTAATGGTGCTAATACCATCGTGACTGGTGCTGGTAATGATGTGATCACATTGGGTACAGGTGCGAATACTGTGACTGGTAAGGCTGGTGGTGATACCGTGACATTTGGTACACATACTGGTGTGGATGCTGTGGTGTATTCCGCAGCTGGTGAAACAGCAAGCACTGCCGTAACTTCGGGTACAACTGCGTTGACTGCATCCGCGGGTTTCGATATTTATACCGGTTTGCAAGCTGGAGATACAATTAGCCTCACGGCGCTGTCTAATACGTATGCTGGCTCAGCACTATCCACCAGCATTATCACGGCTGGCACTACTGGCGAGATCTCAATCGTTAGAGGTAATTACGTTAGTTCTACTGGCGTATTTACCACCAGCAGCACTGGTACTGATTCCATTGTGCAATGGGATAGCAATGGTACAACGGCAAGTGGTAACATTGAAACCATCGTTCTCGTTGGTTTCGTGAACAGTGCTTCTACTTCGACAACCGGTGGTTTGATCACATTGGCTTAAGTATTGAAGTAAGAAGAAAAGATAAGGCGGTACGTATTTTTTCTTCAAGTTTCATGCAATAGCTTGAACCCCGTCTCTTATAAAGAGTCGGGGTTTTTTTATAAAAACTTTTTAAGGAATAATCACATGGCGATGATTAACATTGATGGCACAGAATATGACGTTGATATGTTGTCTGATGAAGCGAAGAATCAAATAGCAACCTTGCAGTTTGTGGATGCTGAATTGCAAAGATTGAGTGCGCAGATTGCCGTTTTTCAAACCGCGCGTTTAGCCTATGCCAAGGCTGTGCAAGAAGCCTTGCCAAAGTCAGGTGATGACATCATTACGTTTTCTTGATGACTCACGATTCAAGATGTATTAAATCTAACCTGGCAGATAGCCGAAGGATTGCTGACTGTCAGGTTGGATCTGAGCTAGTACATGTAATTTTATTTACTCCGACGCCATTTTTCTGCCATTGCTTCAATACGCACATCGTCATTATTGAACGTGATGATGACCTTTAATTCCGTGTTTTGAGAGTCGGCATGGACTTGGGCAATCAGTTCGGGTGTGATGATGGGGGTGAGGTCGATGCGTTTGGTGTACCTGGGTACTTTGCTAATCGCCTCTTGGTAATCCTTCTTCCATTTTGGCGAATATGCATCAGTTCTATTGGTAATATTTTCTTCCCACCATTCGTCTGTAGCAGGATCACTGACAGTCCACTCAACCTCTACAAACTTTGGCATTCCGCGCTTGCTGTCGCCTGGCATAAAAGACATTATCTTGCCACCACGCGGATACACGCCACCCACTGCACCAGGGACTGGTCCGCGTATGCCATCTGGATCGAACCGTCGTACACCTACATCCATGCCTGCGCTTTGAAACAGCAGTGACATGCCGATTGGTTTTTCATCATGACGGCATGAGGTCAGCAATATTGCTAGTAACCCCATTATCAAGGTACGGAATATGGGATGTCTAAACCATAGTGTTGCTTGAGCCATGCTGCGTACTCCTTCATGTTGACTGCCCCAACAATCTTGGACGAACCATCAGCATCCATTGTTGATTTTGGGTAAAGATTAATAAAATTGTTGGTCTGAGTTTCGCGCCAAGTCATGCCGCCTGGTGTTGCTTGTTTTTGCGGTTTGCAGCGATCGGCCCATCTTTCATTGTTGTTACGCAAACAAAAAGCACGGTCTTTACCGTCAATACTCTTGTCATGCAATACTGGATTGGTGACCTCGCCCCATTCTGGGTGATTCACATCTTTATCCTTCCAGGATTTCATCTTCACACCACTGAGCTTGGCTTGCTCCGTCATCCAATTCAGCGCTACATCCGACAAATCCCCCGTGCCATAACTGCCACCAATATCTGCATGGCTGCCAATAAATCCCTTTTGCGTGCCACGGCCTATCGATTCACCTGGAAACAAATAACGGTGCTCGTTCAGCGCTACGGCTTGAAACACATGCTGGGCTTGCGCCGGAATCGCCAGTTGCCATGATCCGTTATCTAAACCATTCAAGCCAAATTGGGCCACTGTATCCCACAATCCCATGAAACGAATCTGTGCACACGCCTCAGATTTGCTAAATGCTTGGTCGGTTAAACGTTGCGCGACGCGGTTGGAAAAGTCACGTGCCATCGCGGCACCGCGTGAAAATCCTACAATATCGATATTGACCGCTTCCCCTTTCTTAAAAACAGTATTGTTCATATAGCCGTCAAGCTTCTCCAGCATATAGTCGACCCGCGCACGCGCCGTATTCGCATCCGCGACATCAAATTGATTGGTTTGAATGTGGCTATCTGGATCATCGCGACCCACGCCGTTCATGTACCAAGCGGGTCCGTTCTGAGTGGCGTCATATGCCAAATAAAACTTGTACACATTCGAAAAATCATCCACACCAGGTGGTGGATTGGAGTTATTCGTCCCATCAAACGCAAACAAAATCAGCCCGGACGGGTCAATATATTTAAGCGGATTGTTACGCACATAGACATACGAATTGGGCCCATCTGGCATGCCGAGTGGATCGGGGGTCAAATAACGGCCTTCTTGTGGGTCGTAATAACGATAACCGTTGTAGTACAAGCCGGTTTCGTCGTCTTCATATTGGCCTGGCAGGCGTAGTTTAAGGTCAAATTTTTGCTTGTTGTGGGGATTGTTATTGGCAATCTTGATCTTACCGAAGGGATGGTAGCTGGCTTGCCAAATGACTGTTCCAGCAGCATTGGTCGCTGCTTCAATGGCACCGAGGTGGTTGGGATGAAGGTAAGCGATGTGTTCGTCATCGTGCAACCAGGCATGGAAAACGGTCGCAATGTCGCGTGTTATTTGTTTTAGCAGAGTCGTTTCTTCATGGTTCAACGTTTTGCCGTGCGGCGTATCGATGACGGCGATGGGTTGATCGCCTAGGTAAATGTATTGACGCGTGATGTGATCATTGCCGTCCACTTCTGCAACTAACTTACTGTCTTCATAAAGATAGTTCGTTGTGTGCTGGCTGTTGCCGATCTGTTTGCTGATGCGCTCGCCTCGGTGGTTGTATTGATAGTTGGCAACGGTTTGTTGGTTTTGTTTGACTTGGGTGAGTTGGCCTAGGGCATTCCAGGCGTAGTCTCGCTGGTCGATTATTTTGGGTTGGCCAGTGGCATCGTATTGCGCTTGGTTGACGTTGCGATTGCTGCCAGCTTGGTACGTTATTTTGATGGTATTGGTTTGCAGATCACGTTGATCCTGAATGCCTTGCTGGCTGAGTAAGCGGTTGCCGGTGGTGTCGTAGAAATACCGGCTGGCTTCTTGCTTGGACGCAGCGACGATCAGGCGGTTTTGTGCGTCGTAGGCGTAGCTGTTATTTTTGATATTGGTTTTGATGTTGCTTTTAGTTTGGCTTTGGGTGTGGAGTAAATTCCCCCGCACGTCCCACAAATAACGCGTATCCATCAACGTTGTCTGGTTGTTTGCCTTGGCTGGTTGATAGGCTATTTTAGCCAGCACGCCTTCTTTGCTGCGCTGGTAATGGGCTTGGATGCCATTGCCAGTGAGATAACGCTTTAAACCAACCAAATCACGTTCGATATCCTGGACGATGGTTTTGGCGGGTAGCAACCATTGCAACCAGGGCGTGGCAATTTGACTGCGTTTTAAAGCGACAACCTGGCCTTGTCCATTGCGCTCATAGACGATACGGCTGCCATCGGGCAGGCTGGTGCTTTGCAATACGCCATCGTCATCGTAGGTATAACGCGTCACGCTGGTGAGAATGTGATGGCCTTGTTTGATTTGCGTCGTCTTGGTATTGCGCAAACCACGTGCATCGTAGTGATAAAACTCACTTTGATTGGGATGGCGCAAGGCAATTAAGCGCTTGCCTTGGTATTGCCATTGGGTGATGGAGGATGTGTGGGTTGCGCTATCGGTCATCGTTTGTTTGACGATGCGTCCAGCAGCATCGTATTCATACTGCGCATTGTTGTTGAGCGCATCGGTACTGGCGATTAAACGATCGGCGGCGTCGAAAGTTCGGGTGGTGAGGCCGCTGTCAGGACTGATGCTGGCCACTGCGCGGCCAAAGTCATCGGTGAGCGTTTTGATGATTGGATTCGATTGCGCAGGCTGAATATCTTGATGAATGGTTTGGCTACCACCGGTGTTATTCCATACTTTGGTCAAGTTGCCACCCGCATCGTAGGCATAGCGCTGCGCTTGGATCATGCTGGCGCTTAGCTTGGCGGTTTCGATCAAGCGGCTTTCGTTGTCGTATTGATAGCGGTTCAACATACCCAATGCACTGGCTTGCCAAACTAGCCGACTCAGCGCATCGAAGCTGGATTTGCTTTGGCTGCGCCAGGTTTGATCGGCAATGTCGCCTGCGCCGGTTTCGGTGCGATTACCCATCGCATCGTAAAGATAACTGGACACTAAAGGACGGCGCCAACCTGGCCCGACGGTACGCATGCTGATCAACTGACTGCGGGCATCATGAACAAACGTGGTGGTTAAGCCTTCGGCGTTGTTGACGGTGTGTAAACGACCTGCTTCGTCATAAGCGAAGGTGCTGACAAAGCCGCCTGGTGTCGTCATGTTGACGACTAAACCTGTTTTGGCGTCGTATTCGATGCGGGTGATGTCGGAGTCAATCGGACTGTTGCTGGGGCCATTGGGTAACGGCCCATCGATCTCCATCCAGCGATTGGCGGGTTGGGTTTCGTCGTACAGGCTGAGTTTGTCGGACGTGTTTGTAGGCGTGCTGGTTTCTGTGCTGTAGCGATAAGTCGTTGTGCGGGTAATCGGCGTGGCGGATTTGCCGTCAATCGCTGGCGACCAACCGCTTTGGGTGATTGCTGTTGGTTGGCCTTGGGGGTTGTAGGTGATTTTGGTAATGGATTCTTTTCCGGCTACCACGCTGGGTTGCGTAATTAGGCTAGGTTCGATGTTGCTGCCTTCGTAGCCATAACGCCGCTGCCATTGTGGCGGTTGGGCTTTGCCGTCTTTGTACGCAATGTGGCTGACGTTGATGACTCTGCCTTGCTCGTCGAAAGTGGTTTTGCTGGTTTGTAATGGTTGGCCCGACGTGTTCAGCGCGGTTTCTTCAGTTAGTCTGCCTAGCTTGTCGTAGCCATAACGTCGATTACCCGGACTGCAAGAAGTACAGCCAGGGCCGATGGCTTCTAGTAGGCGGTATTCCCCAGCGATGATGGCGTGTTTGTAGGTGGTTTTTTGGCCTAAGCTGTTGGTGAGAATCGTCTTGCCGCCTTCGCTGTTGTCTAGCGTGACTTTCTCAGCGCCATTCGCTTTCATGCTGAGAATGGCGTTGCCGTTGATGTCGTAGCCGTAAGTTGAAATCCGTTGATGGATTAACTGCTGATCACTGCCTTGGCCAGTGACGCTGATACCGGTGAGTAAGGTTGGATGATTGGCGTCTTCGTAATGGTACGTGCGGCTGATGCTGGAGCTAGAAACACCACGATTGGCGTACGGATGCGCTGGTTGGTTGGCGTCGTAGTGCGTCGGGAGGCTGACTTTGACTAAGTTTGCTAGCAGGTGAATCGGATCGATTGTGGCGCCTTTGGGCATAGCGCTGCCGTAGCTGTAGTTGAATCTGCCGACTGGACTGTCTATGCTTTGTAAGCCTCTAAATCGATCACCTTTTTGGGCGTTTTTTTGGTCTAAATAGTTGAAACGCAAGACGCGTCCCTGTGGATCACGCACGCTCATTAACCAATTCTTGTGGTCGTATTGCAGGCTGACGAATTCACCCGTTGGGGCGACGATTTGGACTAACTTGCCTTCTGAGTTGAAATCCAACATTCGCCCATTGGGCCAACGCCATTGATAGGTATTACCTTGCGCGGTTTGTTGGATATGCACTTTGCCGTAAGCAGGATTGGGGCTGGCGCACAGGCTGGGGTTGTTGGGATCTTTGGTGAAGATAATGCGCGTGCCATCAGCCTGGATGATTTGGATGGTGTTGCCAGTGACGTAGAGATCCGTTTCATACGATAAACGCCACCCTCTCCCCACCACGCTGCGCGGCATGTTGGGCGTGCTGTAGGCGCTGTTGTAGTGGCGGATGATTTCCAGGCCCAACACGCCTGGCAAGGCGGGCATGTCGGTTTCTTGTTGATATTTGTTGCCAGTGATGATGTTGATGGGATTGCCCGCGCCAGTGCTCACTGGGATGGTGCTCATGCTGGCGGGGGCGGTGGTGTTGCAGCTAGTGGCGCCGCCTTTGCTGGCGGAGCAGGAACCTTGGATCTGGGCTTGGGCAGGTGTGATGATCCCTATGCAAAACAGGGATAACACGCAGCACAAGAAGAAGCGCATTCGCATGGATCAGTAATACCCAAGGCTAATGCCATGTTGCGAAAACAAGGGTTCGACGCCCGTTCCTAGCAAATTAATCACTTGCCCGACCAGGGCCACCACTTGGGTGTTGTGGCTTTCATCCGTGGTAATCGTGGAAAGATATTTCCGCGCATTCAACGCAGCGGTGTCGCCGGAATACAGGCTGATTTCGTGTTGGGTATCTAATCCTTCAACAAACGATCTAGCAGCAGCGACTTTTTGATTGACCAAGGTTAAGTCGTCTAAACGGGCGCCGTTCAGGATGTTTAACGCCGCTCCAGCCATGGATAACACACCTTTGTCGATGGCATTGACCCAAAAAGCACGACCTTCGGCATCGGGTTCGCGGTTGAACAAGTAGTGATAAATCGCATCGACGCGGGTGCCGGAGCTGCTGTTGCTATACAACGCATTCGATTCCGCGCTGTTGCCAAAGGATTCGATCAGGCTGTCCATGGAGCGGCTAGGGTCGTTTAACACGTTGACCCACGACGTCAAACCGCCAGTGTCGGGTGGGCGGCCGAAGTAGGCTAGGTAGGCTTTGAAGGCTAACGTCGATTGGCTGTCGTCCAGAGCAGCCAGGCGGGGTAAGGTGACGCTGGTGTTTTCGCCGTAGGTTTGGGCGAGGGCTGTCGTGACGACTGTCGGTTCATAATTGCCAAATTTGGCTTGGACTTGGGCAGGAGTAGCGATGCCATTTTCGATGGCTCGGGCAAGAGCCGTTGCAAATTCTGCTTCTGTTTGAATAACAGCAGTGTCAGTAACATGTTCAGAAAATAATAAGTCTAAGGCCACAAGATTTGACAATCCTTGATAAGAAGCAAGAACCTGGTCTACCTGTATCGTGCCGGCATAATCTTTGATCAGTTTTCCATCATTCGTAATAGTGTCGGTATAGCGAGTAAATGGATCATTTGTGCCACCATGAGCAAATTTGATCTCGGCATACTGTTTTACATAAGGTTCGTAAGCAGCATCCATCTGATCAAGCGTCATACCAGTGTAATCTGTTGTATCTGGCGGGGTACCATCGGGAATAGCGTAGTACAGTTTGTAGATGGTACCGGTCATTAATGTAAATTCGTTTGTGCTATCCAACTTAAGCAAAAGCTTCCTGTCAAATTTGGACAAATCAGTTGTGCCTGGATTTGCAACCTCATCCTTGACCATCATCACCGACGCAGATTTAAGCCATCCAAAATCAGTTTTCCATCCGTTACGTCCGTACGTATCAACATAATCAGCAAAAGTTTTCATATATTTTCGTTTTGAATGTAAAAAATCACGGAGTGCAAACCGCAGTTTTGACGATCCAACAGCCATCTGCCGCCCAAGCTGGATTATTACAATTTGTTACTCCCGTACATTGCAAAGAAGCATTGAATGCACCACATACCCATATGTCCCTACCTCGAAGATCTTGAGCTAAAGAATTGGCAACGATGGAATTTTTCCCTTTCGATTGACAAAAAATAGCCAAATTATTTGGATTAAAAGAAAGGTAATAACGACTATCCTTATCTGTCGGATATTCATAACTCGTCGTCGACTGTGAACAAACCGGTGAGCTCAAAGAAATCACGCCATTA
>CAZCIX010000017.1:0-11126 GCA_964498835.1 uncultured Burkholderiaceae bacterium
GAGCACGAACCACAGGTGGGGCAAGCTGAACGTTCAATCTCTGCTACATCCGCATCGCTCACTGTGTGATCACCGGCCTTGATCATCGCATCAACCAGGTCGAGTTTGATAATTTTTTGTGCGCCATTGACGGCTTTGACGACCTTTCCGGCTTCCATTGGCCCGCCGGAAATGAAGACGACTGGAATATTCAAGCGCATGGCAGCCATGAGCATGCCCGGCGTAATTTTGTCACAGTTAGAAATACAGACCATGGCATCCGCGCAGTGCGCATTGACCATGTATTCCACCGAATCAGCAATCAAGTCGCGCGAGGGCAGCGAATACAACATACCGCCATGCCCCATGGCAATGCCGTCATCCACAGCGATAGTATTGAACTCTTTTGCTACACCGCCGGATGCCTCAATCTCACGCGCAACCAGTTGCCCCAAGTCTTTCAGATGGACGTGACCAGGAACGAACTGGGTAAAAGAATTCACCACAGCGATAATGGGTTTATTGAAATCCCCTTCTTTCGTCCCAGTTGCACGCCATAGCGCACGAGCGCCAGCCATGTTGCGGCCTTGTGTGGTGGTATACGAACGGTAAGTGGGCATGGGATATCTCCTCGGATAAGCTAAAAAACTAAAATATGAACGAATAATGAATACGTATTTTAAAGAGAGACGCGCTTAAAGTCTTTGACGCGCAAACCCATGGTAAACAAAGCGCCAAAATACGTGATGACACAAGCGGATAAGACGAAAAATAAGGCGCCGCAGCGTTGCAATGGATAGCGTTGCAAATACAGCCATTGAAACTGCTGAGCGCTCCAGATGGCAGCACCAGCCATCAGAATCAGGGCGCAGAGTAGTTTAAAACCAAACATTCCCCAGCCGTTTTGCGGTGTATAGATAGCGCGACGGCGCAATCCCCAGTAGAGAAATCCTGCATTCAGGCAAGCGCCTAAGCTAATCGACAATGCCAATCCAGCCACGCCAATCCAGGGTACGAAGATTTGGTTCATGCATTGCGTTGCTACCAACACTGCAATCGCAATTCTGACCGGTGTTCTGATGTCTTGTTTGGCATAAAAAGCAGGGGCAAGAATTTTAATCAGAATAATCCCAATCAAACCTACGCCATAAGCGATCAAGGGTTTTTGTGTCATGGCAATATCTAATGCCGTAAATTTCCCATGATGAAAGAGCGTAGCAGCGAGCGGTTCTGCTAATAACGCAAGAGCCAATGCAGCAGGCAAGGCTAGCAAAAAGGTAAGTCGCAAGCCCCAATCCAGCAGTGAGGAATATTCGGCTTCATTTCCCTCCATGCTGGCGCTCGATAAGCTGGGGAGCAATATGGTGCCGAGTGCAACTCCTAACAATGCGGTAGGAAATTCCATCAAACGATCCGCATACGACAACCAGCTGATGCTGCCGTGCTCTAGTTTCGATGCAATATGTGTATTCAACATCAAACTGACCTGTGCCGCTGATACTGCAAAGACAGCGGGCCCCATTTTTCTTAATACTTTTTGCACGCCGGAATCACGCAGACTGCGAATAGGGTTGAGTCTAATACGTGGCAACATGCCGATTCTGATCAAAGCGGGAATTTGAATTGCCACTTGCAAAACACCGCCAACAAACACCGCAAATGCCATGGCGTAGATGGGTTGTTTTAAATAAGGCGCAAGAAACAACGAAGCGATAATGAAAGCGATATTTAATAAAACTGGCGTGAAAGCCGCAATCTTGAATTGGCGCCATGTATTCAAAATACCGCCAGATAAGGCAACGAAAGACATACAAATGATGTAAGGAAACATCAAACGCGTCATAAAGATCGCTGCATCGAAGGTTGCAGCATTTTTAGTCAATCCAGTGCCGATGATGTAAATCAAGAAGGGGGCTGTGATGATTCCGATCAGACAAATAATCAGCGTTGCCCAGACTAGCGCGGTTGTCACGTGATCAGCCAGATTTTTGCTCGCATCGTCGCCTTTTTGATTTTTGTATTCTGCCAATATAGGAACAAAAGCCTGTGAGAAGGCACCTTCGGCAAATAACCGGCGTAATAAATTCGGAATGCGAAAAGCGACGTTGAAAGCATCGGTATACGCCGAAGCACCGAATGCGTTTGCGAACAATATTTCGCGCATTAATCCCGTTACGCGGGAAATCATCGTCATGCCAGAAATGGCGCCTAGTGTCTTCAGCAAATTCATGGGGTGAAATTATATACTTTGCAGATTTTTTATACGTTTTTATTTGCGTGTAAGTCAAAAGGTTGTTACAATAATCGGCTGTAAAGAATTTTTGTTAGCAAGCCGTTATCTTGTATTTGTTATATTGATGTTAGATTGGTTTGCAAAAACACTTTAATACCCGTTTTAGGAAATTTTATGGCAAATACCGCACAAGCGCGTAAGCGTGCTCGTCAAGCAGTGAAACAAAATGCACACAATTCAAGTCAACGCTCGACTTTGCGTACGGCAATTAAAGCTGTTCGTAAAGCAATCGAAGCTGGTGACAAAGCAGCAGCTAAGCTTGTATTTCAATCATCAATTTCTACAATTGATTCCATCGCTGATAAAAAAATCATTCACAAGAACAAAGCTGCTCGCCACAAGAGCCGTTTGTCTGCTGCGTTGAAAGCGTTAGCCTAAAAGTCAAAATCCCTGTGTTTCAGGGCTTTTAACCGAGTATGATAAAAATACCTCGCATAATTTATGCGGGGTATTTTTGTTTTCTGATTTGTTTTTAATCCGTGATTCTACGATTTTGCAGGGGATGTTAAGCCGTAAATGGTATTTCCTGGCTTAATGTTCCTTTGTTTGAACCAACCTTGATTCATTTCCAATGCGTAACGTATTGGTTTTTTGGAGCAATGTGCATCAGTTGTTTGCGGCGCCATATCTTCAATGTTGACGATTTCTCCGTCTTGTTTAATAAAGGCAACTGATAAAGGTAATGCAGTGTCTTTCATCCACATACAGACTTTAGCTGGTGCTTTGAAAATAAATACCATGCCTTCGTTTGTTCCCATTTTTTTGCGAAACATCAAACCTTGTTCTTGTTCTTCTTTGCTGGTTGCAACTTCTACATGAATGACGTGCATTCCTGCGGTTAGTGTGGTGGTGGGGAATTTTGTTATTTTTTGTGTACTTGCATTTGCAGTTATTGTGGCTAAAGCTAAAATTGTCGTTGCGAATGTATTAAAGACGCTAAAACGTAGTGAATGACGGTATATCATTTATTCTCGCTTTATAAAAATACAGGCAATAAAAAAGGCAGGTTAATCCTGCCTTTTTTATTGCGAAGCTACTAAAAATTACTGAGCGGCAGGTGCGGAAGCAGAAGCTGAAGCTGAAGCGGACGCAGAAGCGGATGCTTTCTTAGCTTTTTTTGCTTTGTGTTTCTTTGCAGCTGGAGCGCTAGCGGAAGCGGAAGCTGATGCGGATTCTGCTTGTGCAGAAGCTGATGCGTCAGCAGATGCTTTTTTAGCTTTGTGGTGATGTTTTGGAGCGGATACAGATGCGGAAGCGGATTCAGCAGATGCGGAAGCAGATGGATTAGCAAAAGCAGCGGTAGCAAACAAAGCAGCAACTAAAGCAGCGATCAATTTTTTCATTTTATAATCTCTAAAGTGGGTTATCAAAACAAGATTCTTCTGAATCTCTACATATAACGAAAGATTTTTATAACGGTTGACATGTTTTGCTTAAAAAATAAATATTTTTTGTGATGCATTAATTTAATTACATTTTATATTTCATTTACTTATATTTTTTACTTGTGTTTTTATCTTGGAGAGACGATGTTCCAGCATATTAAGATTCCTATTCATGGCAAGAAAATTACCGTTAATCATGATTTTTCGTTGAATGTGCCAGACAATCCTATCTTGCCCTACATAGAAGGAGATGGAACGGGTGTGGATATCACTCCTGTGATGATGAAGGTGGTTGATGCTGCTGTGGCTAAGGCTTATGAAGGAAAGCGTCAAATTAGTTGGATGGAAATCTTTGCTGGTGAAAAATCGACCAAGGTTTATGGTTCAGATGTTTGGTTGCCTGAAGAAACATTGGAGGCATTAAAAGAATACGTGGTATCAATCAAGGGGCCTTTGACTACGCCAGTTGGTGGTGGTATTCGCTCACTAAACGTCGCATTGCGTCAGCAATTAGATTTGTATGTGTGCTTGCGTCCGGTTCGTTATTTTCAAGATGTACCTTCGCCTTTGCGTGAGCCAGAAAAAACCAATATGGTCATTTTCCGTGAAAACTCTGAAGACATTTATGCTGGAATTGAGTGGGAAAAGGGTTCTGCTGGTGCACAAAAGCTGATTGATTTTCTCATCAAAGAAATGGGCGTGAAGAAAATTCGTTTTCCTGAGTCATCCGGTATTGGAGTGAAGCCGGTTTCGTCTGAGGGGACGGAGCGTTTGGTGCGAAAAGCGATTCATTATGCAATTGATAATGATCAGCCGTCCGTAACGATCGTGCATAAAGGCAATATCATGAAATATACTGAAGGTGGATTTCGTGATTGGGCTTACACATTAGCTAAAAATGAATTTGGCGCAGAACTGATTGATGGCGGTCCATGGTGTCAATTCAAGAACCCCAAAACAGGCCGTCAAATTGTTATCAAAGACAGTATTGCTGACGCGTTCTTGCAGCAGATTTTATTGCGTCCTGAAGAATATAGTGTAATTGCTACGTTGAACTTAAATGGCGATTACATTTCTGATGCGTTGGCAGCTCAAGTTGGTGGTATTGGGATTGCGCCAGGTGCGAATCTCTCTGATTCTGTGGCGATGTTTGAAGCAACGCATGGAACTGCGCCTAAGTATGCCGGTAAAGATTACGTCAATCCGGGTTCGCTCATTCTTTCTGCAGAAATGATGTTGCGCCATATGGGGTGGGTTGAGGCTGCTGACTTGATTATTGGCTCAATGCAGAAAGCAATTTCTTCAAAGAAAGTGACGTACGATTTTGCCCGTTTGATAGAAGGGGCGACTCAGGTTTCTTGCTCTAAATTTGGCGACGTGATGATAGAAAACATGTGAGTTTATTCATTAAACTATCAAACGAATCTGATAAATAAAAAACCCCGCTTAGCGGGGTTTTAATATTTTTAGCTGAGGTTGATTAACCAGCTTGGATGTTTGAAGCTTGCTTGCCTTTAGGGCCTTGCGTGACTTCGAACTGTACTTTTTGACCTTCTTTTAAAGTCTTAAAGCCGTTCATGTTAATTGCTGAGAAGTGCGCAAATAAATCCTCACCGCCATCATCTGGAGTGATGAAGCCGAAGCCTTTGGAGTCATTGAACCACTTAACTGTACCTGTTGCCATAAAAAGCATCTTTCAAATAAAAACTAATCACACGAGCCATAAAAGCAAGAAGATCTGTATTGCCTTCTTCTCAGTTTGCTCACTTCATATCAATAAGCATAAAAAATGAACCTATTAATAGACCGCATTGTTCGCGGAATAATCATAAAAGTCAAGTTATTTCTTGGTGTTTTATTATGCGTGCGTATTTTTGTAAGGGATTTTAAGTTGGCAACTGAATTTTTACAGTAATTGTGATGAGTTATTTTGATTGTTTGTTAGAAACGTTAAAATGAAGTCATGGTTAAAGAAAATGGACACGTCATTGAACGCCAGGAGGCTGAGGTACATCGGAAAAGGCTGAAGCCGCCGCCTATGTATAAAGTACTATTGTTGAATGATGATTACACTCCGATGGAGTTTGTTATTGAGATTCTTCAAGAGTGTTTTTATAAAGACAAAGAGACTGCTACGCGAATTATGTTGAGTGTGCATCATGAGGGAAAAGGCGTATGTGGCATCTTTCCTAAAGATATCGCCTCTACGAGAGTGGGAATTGTATTAAACCGTGCCAGGAAAGCAGGGCATCCCTTGCGATGCGTGATGGAGGAAGTATGATTGCACAAGAATTAGAGGTGAGTTTGCATCTGGCATTTGTAGAGGCCAGGCAGGCTAGACATGAGTTCATCACAATTGAACATTTATTACTCGCGCTTTTGGATAACCCATCTGCAGCCGAAGTGTTGCGTGCCTGTGCAGTGAATATTGAGGAGTTGCGTAAAACCTTGGCGCACTTTGTTAATGATAATGCACCTATTGTGCCAGGTACCAATGAAGTGGATACGCAGCCGACCCTGGGTTTTCAGCGTGTGATTCAGCGCGCCATTATGCATGTGCAATCGGCGTCAAATGGTAAAAAAGAAGTGACTGGTGCGAATGTGTTAGTTGCTATTTTTGGCGAAAAAGATTCACATGCTGTGTATTACTTGCATCAGCAAGGTGTCACACGTTTGGATGTGGTGAATTTTATTTCCCATGGTGTACGTAAAGATCACACGCCTGATGGTCAAAAAGCGGCGGAAGGTGCTGAGGAGCAGCATGCTGATGCCAATCAAGCGAAAGAAAGCCCGCTGGATCAATTTACTCAAAATCTCAATAAGCTTGCGCTAGAAGGAAAAATCGATCCACTCATCGGCCGTGAAGTAGAAGTGGATCGCGTGATTCAAATTCTTTGCCGTCGGCGCAAAAATAATCCTTTGTTGGTTGGGGAGGCTGGCGTTGGCAAAACAGCGATTGCTGAAGGTTTAGCCTGGTGTATCACGCAGAATCAAGTACCTGAAATTTTACAAAATGCCGTGGTTTATGCCTTGGACATGGGCGCGCTTTTGGCTGGAACGAAGTATAGAGGCGATTTTGAACAGCGTCTCAAGTCAGTGTTGAAACAATTAAAAGAGCATCCGCATGGTATTTTGTTTGTGGATGAAATTCATACCATTATTGGTGCTGGTTCTGCATCAGGTGGCACGTTGGATGCTTCTAATTTGTTGAAGCCTGCACTAGCGAGTGGTCAGCTTAAATGTATAGGCGCCACAACGTATACGGAATTTCGTGGCGTGTTTGAAAAAGATCATGCATTGGCACGTCGTTTCCAGAAAGTGGATGTCAATGAACCAACTGTGGAGCAAACTGTACAGATTTTGCGTGGCTTAAAGTCTCGTTTTGAGGAACATCACAATGTGAAGTATTCCGTTTCTGCTTTGACAACGGCAGCAGAGTTGTCTGCTCGCTTTATCAACGATAGACATTTGCCTGATAAGGCAATTGATGTGATTGATGAGGCTGGTGCCGCGCAGCGTGTTTTACCTAAATCCAAGCAGAAAAAAACGATAGGCAAAACGGAAATTGAGGACATTATTGCCAAGATTGCTCGCATTCCACCTCAAACAGTCAACCAAGACGATAGAACGAAATTACGCACCATCGAGCGTGATTTAAAGAATGTGGTCTTTGGTCAGGATCATGCGTTGGAAGCATTGGCTTCATCGATCAAGATGGCGCGTGCTGGTTTGGGCAAGATGGATAAACCGATTGGGTCATTTCTTTTTTCCGGCCCGACTGGGGTAGGTAAAACAGAGGCGGCCAAACAGTTGGCGTTCATTCTTGGTGTGGAGTTAATTCGTTTTGACATGTCAGAGTACATGGAGCGCCATGCGGTCAGTCGTTTGATTGGCGCGCCGCCTGGTTATGTAGGTTTTGATCAAGGTGGTTTGCTGACGGAGGCGATTAATAAAAAACCGCATGCCGTTTTGTTGTTGGATGAAATTGAAAAAGCGCACACGGATATTTTCAATATTCTGTTGCAAGTCATGGATCATGGAACATTGACTGACAACAATGGTCGTAAAGCAGATTTCCGTAACATTATTGTCATCATGACCACGAATGCGGGTGCGGAAAGCCTGCAAAAGAGAACGATTGGTTTTACTGAAAAAAAACAGGCTGGCGATGAAATGGTGGATATCAATCGTATGTTTACGCCAGAATTTCGTAATCGCCTGGATGCCATCATTAGTTTTAAAGCTTTGGATGAAACCATTATTTTGCGCGTGGTGGATAAATTCTTGATGCAGCTTGAAGAGCAACTCCATGAGAAGAAAGTGGAGGCGATTTTCACAGAAGGTTTGCGTACCTATCTGGCGCAAAAAGGATTTGATCCGTTGATGGGCGCCCGCCCGATGGCGCGTTTGATCCAAGATATGATACGTAAGGCGCTGGCAGACGAGTTGCTCTTTGGGAAATTGGCGGCGGGTGGCCATGTAACGGTTGATTTAGATGACAACAATCAGGTTGTATTGGATTTTATGGAAGGAGGCTCTTTGCCGCCTGCACCTGGTACGGCTTTTCCCATGCCAATCGAAGTGGAATAAAAACGATTTTAGATTTCTAAAGAATTAAGAAGTTTTAAATTTCAAGGTAAAAGCGGTTGCTGATTCTTTTGTTTTTCTTGAATTTCAGCAATCGCTTTTTCTATTGCTACCAAACGATGTGAAATTGCTGGATGAATAGCGGTGTGGCTGTCTAAGAGAATGGCTGGGTATTGTTTTGCTAGTCTTTGCCAAAAATATGTCGTTTGGTCAATTTTATAGCCGGCTCGTACTAGCAAATACAAAGATAGACGATCAGCTTGCATGTCTAATTCTTTTGGGGTGGTTGTTATACGATCAGTATCTGTTAAAACATTTGTGTTGGATGAGGGCTGGTTTAGCTTGTCCATGATGTTAGCCACGATTTCAGTCCTGCGTAGTTTGGTTGGATGGCCGAGGATGTTGTGTGCCATTTCCTTGGCGATAACATACGCTAGTTCTTCGTTGGAATTCACAAAATTCATCATGCCTCGTGTGATCATTAAACGGCGATCATCGGCATAAGAATTCACCAGATTCGTATTTCCCAACAAAACTCTGATGCCACAAGCACGTGTCAACGGAACATTAAAAAGAAGATTCGTATCATTCCGCATGACGGTCAGTTTGATGCTGGAACGTGTGTTGGAGACCAGTGCTGCCAGTATCGTCGCAGCTTCACTTTCTGCATTCGGTCCTTGGGGCATTATGATGTTTTCTGCTGCAATCAGTGTGTCGCCGGGACGGATTCCTACTCGTGCTGCACCGCCGTTGGCGAGTGTGCTTACTACTTTTAATTGCTCATTTAAATGCAAGTTTTTTTGCGCCAAATCTGCAAATTGTGGGGAGTAGGAATATTTTGTTTTTGCCGTGATGCCGATGAGATTGCGGCTCAAGTTTGGGCATAAATCTGCATTATTGACCAAAAGAGGTGCGGCAACGCTGTCTAAGCGCTCTTTGAGTTTAACGAGCTTTTCCAGTGCTTCACTATCAGCAGTATTGGGTGATGATTTGACTGATGTCGGTAATGTGAGCTGAGGTGTGATGGCTAAAGAAAGTGCGGATTTTGTGCTGGATTTTGCTGCAGGTGAGGGCGTCGCACAAGAAGTAAGTAATAATGGTAAGGTCAAGCTGACGGGTAATACGTATGTGGCCAATAAACGTGTTAACAAGGATGTTAGCAAGGGCGTTGTGATGCTGGTCATAATATTGCCGCTATTAACAGTGTTATGAATATGATTGCGAATATTGTTGTAAATATTGTAACTGCGCATTCTGATAATTTTAGCTATTTCAATGACTTGATGAGCACACCCTTTAATTTTGCAATTATATTATTAATTTGCCATTTAATGTTTTTTTTGCAACTTATTCATGGCTTATTTTGTAACTTATTTAGTGGCTTCCTGTGCTGCCAAAACCAGCGTCAGCACGTTCACTTTTGTCAAAATCTTCCACGATGTTGAAGCCAACTTGTAACACTGGAACGATGATTAATTGCGCCAGGCGCTCTAATGGATTGAGTGTGAACGCAGTTTGGCTGCGATTCCAGGTTGAAACCATGAGCTGTCCTTGATAATCGGAGTCGATTAAGCCAACCAGGTTTCCCAACACGATTCCATGTTTATGTCCCATGCCGCTACGTGGCAGGATCATGGCTGCATATTCTGGATTGGCGATATGGATCGCTAGACCAGTTGGCACCAATACGGTTTCTCCAGGTTGAATGGTGAGTGCGGTGTCAATACAAGCCCGCAAATCCAAGCCTGCACTGCCTGGTGTGGCGTAGGTTGGGAGTTGTATGCGTGGGTCAAGGATTTTGATGTCTATAGTTTTCATAAGAAATGGGAAAAAGAGTAAAGAAAGAGTAAAAAAATATCAAACAACCCGCATTAAAGCCGTTTTACGATCTCGGCGATCAATTGCTGTGCAAGAAGTTGTTTGCTGGCGCGTGGCAAGTTTGTGTGGCCGTGCTCATCGAATAACACCAAGGCATTGTGATCTTGACCAAAAGTTTGTGGCCCGATATTGCCGACTAATAAGGGAATCCCTTTTTTGACGCGTTTTTCCGCGCCATACTGCAAAAGATTTTCAGATTCTGCAGCAAAGCCAACGCAATAAGGCGCTGGGGATAAGGCGGCAACAGAGGCCAGGATGTCGGGATTTTCTGCAAATTGCAAAGCGCACATGTGATTGCCATCGGCATTTTTCTTTAATTTTTGTGCGCTGATGTTGCTGACATACCAATCCGCCACGGCGGCAACGGCGATGAATACATCTTGCGCTGCGATGTGTGACATCACGGCATCGTGCATTTGGCGCCCGGTTTCGACAGGGATGAGCTGTACGCCATACGGTGCTTGTAAAGCTGTTGGGCCAGACACCAGCGTGACATGGGCGCCAGCTTGTTGCGCGGCGCGGGCAACGGCGTAACCCATTTTGCCGGAAGAGAGATTGGTGATGCCACGTACTGGGTCGATGGCTTCAAAAGTCGGGCCGGCGGTGATTAACACATGCTTGCCGGCGAGAAGCTTGGGCTGAAATAGCGCAATGACTTCTTCCAATAATTGTTCAGGTTCCAACATGCGGCCCATGCCCGTTTCCCCGCATGCTTGCACACCTGCATCAGGGCCGAGGACGTGAATTTGATCCAGTTGGAGTTGGGCAATATTGCGTTGCGTCGCTGGGTTTTTCCACATTTCGGCATTCATGGCGGGTGCGATTAAAAGCGGCAAATTGCTAGGCCGCGCCAGGCACAACGTGGACAATAAATCGTCGCACACGCCATGCGCCAGTTTGAAAATAAAATCGGCTGAGCAAGGCGCAATCAACATTGCATCGGTATCGCGCGTCAAATCGATATGCGGCATGTGATTGGCGATGCGGTCATCCCATTGATCCAG
>CAZCIX010000017.1:11226-16395 GCA_964498835.1 uncultured Burkholderiaceae bacterium
GCGTTGGCCGGCGTGGCGTTTTAATAAATACAGAATGAACAACACAGCAGCGCCGCCTATGCCGATGAAAAAATAATGTTGCCAGCCGGATTGTGTTGCCAAAAAGCTAAATGCTGCACCTTTGTTGTAAGTCGTCGCCAAGTTGAAAAAGGAGGTGACTTGGTGCGATGCGCCAAAAGGTAGCCATTTCAGTATGGTGATTTTGCTTAATTGATCTAGCAAAATGACGATGAATGCAATGCCTATCCAGGGCGCCATGCTGGGCTTTTTGGATGAGGTGGGGCGATTTTTAGTGGCCATGTTTATGTATTAATTAAGAGTTAAGCAAATCGACGTGCTTCGCCTTTGCCAAACAAATTGGCGATGCAGCGACCGCAAATTTCGCTGTGTTCAGCATGCGTGCCAACGTCGGCGCGGTAATGCCAGCAGCGCTCGCATTTGGCGTCGTTCAGCGCTTCTACTTCGATCTCGATTTCTTGTGTACCTTCTACTTTAGTGATGCTGGCGTTAGATGTGATGAAGATAAACTTTAGATCTTCTCCCAGGCTGTGTAATAAATTGAAATCTATGCCGTTTTCATTTTGCTGCGCTGGCACCTTAATGGTGACTTTGGCTTGTAGGGAAGAGCCGATCAAGCCTTGTTGGCGTAGGTCTTCCAGTTTTTTGGTGACGTCACCACGGATGGTGTGTAGCGTTTCCCAGCGTTGTTGCAGTTGCTGTAAATCTTCAGCATTGGCGCATACGGCGGGTAAGGTGTAGTGGGTTTGGGTGAAAATCGTTTCATCGCTGGCGGCGAAGGTTTCTTTGCTGGCGAAGAGCGCCCAGGCTTCTTCCGCGGTGAACGACAAGATTGGTGCCATCAAGCGCAGCAATGCTTGGGTGATATGCCACAACGCCGTTTGCGCGGAGCGGCGTGCTGGGGAGTTGACGCCGCTGGTGTAGAGGCGGTCTTTAAGGATATCCAGATAAAAGCCCCCCAAATCTTCTGAGCAATACATTTGTAACTTGGAGACCACTGGGTGGAATTCAAATGCGGTGTAATGTTCTTGGATGTCTGCCTGCAATTGCGCCATGCGGCTGATGGCGTAGCGATCAATTTCCAGCATGTCGCTCATCGCAATGCTATCGACTGTGGGATCAAAATCAGATGTGTTGGCCAATAAGAAGCGCAGAGTGTTGCGAATGCGGCGATAGGCTTCGGTCACGCGCTTCAAAATTTCATCTGAAATCGACAACTCACCGGAATAATCGGTTGAAGCCACCCAGAGACGGAGAATGTCAGCGCCTAAGGTGTCACTGACTTTGCGTGGGGCGACGACATTACCGACAGATTTGGACATTTTCTTGCCTTCACCGTCGACAACAAAACCGTGCGTCAGCAAGGCTTTGTAAGGTGGGCAGCCATTCATCATGGAAGACGTGAGCAAGGAGGAATGAAACCAGCCGCGATGCTGATCCGATCCTTCCAGATACAGATCGGCTGGGAATTGCGATTGCGTGGCATGTGATCCGCGCAAGACGGTTTGATGCGTAGTGCCGGAGTCAAACCAAACGTCTAGCGTATCTTTGTTTTTCACATACATGTCGGCATCAGCGCCCAGTAGTTCTTTGGGATCTAATGTTTGCCACGCTTCAATGCCGTTTTGTTCTACGCGTTGGGCGACTTGTTCTAACAGTTCTTGGGTGCGAGGATGCAGTTCGCCTGTTTCTTTGTGGATAAAAAATGCCATTGGCACGCCCCATTGGCGTTGGCGTGATAGCGTCCAGTCAGGACGATTGGCGATCATGGCTTGTAGGCGTGCTTTGCCCCAGGCAGGATAAAACTGGGTTGCCTCAATCCCCGCCAGCGCGCTGGTACGCAGACTGGCACCGCCATTATTGGGCGTGTTGTCCATACTGGCAAACCATTGCGATGTGGCACGATATACGATGGGGGTTTTATGGCGCCAGCAATGCATGGTGCTGTGTTCAAACATGACGAGTTTGAATAGGGAGCCGACTTCTTTTAATTTGTCGCAAATGGGTTTGGAGGCTTCCCAAATAGTTAAACCGGCAAACAATGGCAAGTTCGATGCATAACGGCCATCGCCCATGACGGGATTGAGGATGGCATCGTCTTGCACGCCATGCGCTTTGCAAGAAATAAAGTCATCCATGCCGTAAGCTGGTGCAGAGTGCACGATGCCGGTACCAGTATCCAGTGTGACGTATTCGCCCGGATAGATGGGTGAGAGGCGATCATAGCCTTGGTCCACCGTGGCTAAAGGATGGCGAAACTGTACAGCAGCTAACGCTTGGCCTTTGCAAGTGGCGATGATGTTGCCTTGTAATGCATAACGTTCTAGGCAAGAGGTGACCAGGTCTTTTGCCAAAATCAGCAATAAAGGTTGTTCATCACGCATGGTTTGTACTAATGCGTACTCAAATTCTGGATGAACGTTTAATGCCTGGTTTGCTGGAATTGTCCACGGCGTCGTGGTCCAAATAACGATATAACCCGCTTTGCCTTGCAGTTGTTCTGGTGAAATATGAAAAGCTTGAGCAAGTTTGCCGTGTTCTGCTTCGGCAAATGGAAAACCAACGTCGATCGCTGGATCACGTTTGTTTTGATATTCCACTTCGGCTTCTGCCAGCGCAGAAGCACAATCAAAACACCAGTTGACGGGTTTTAAACCACGGTACACAAAGCCTTGCTCGACGATTTTGCCTAGCGCGCGGATTTCATCGGCTTCGTTGCCAAACGCCATGGTTTGATAGGGGTTATCCCATTCAGCCAATACACCTAAGCGGATGAAGTCGGCTTTTTGTTTAGCGATTTGTTCGCTGGCATAAGCGCGTGCTTTGGCTTGTACTTCGGCGATGGGCAAGTTTTTGCCATGCAGTTTTTCAATTTGGATTTCAATTGGCATGCCGTGGCAATCCCAGCCTGGCACGTAAGGTGCGTCGAATCCAGCCAGTTGGCGGGTTTTGACGACGATATCTTTGAGGATTTTATTGACGGCATGGCCAATGTGAATGTCATTGTTGGCATACGGTGGGCCATCGTGCAGAATAAACTTTGGTCTGCCTTGTGAGGCTTTGCGGATGCGTTGATAGATCTTTTTATCTTGCCATTCCTTGATCCATTGCGGTTCCCGCTTGGCCAAATCTCCTCGCATAGGGAAGGGAGTTTCCGTCATGTTGACGGGGTATTTGCTTTGCGGTTTTGCCGCTTTATTGGATGGCGTATTAGACATTTTTTGAATTCTTAAATAGTTAAAAATTAAATAAGGTTAGTGATTTTATTGATTTTGTTAATTTTATTGATTGTATGAGTCGAAGTAAGCGCGCGCTTGGGAGGCATCTTGTGCGATGGCTTGTGTAAGCGTGGCCAAATTGCTGTATTTTTCTTCGTCACGAATTTTCTTTAAAAACTCAATCCGTAGCAATTTTCCATAGCAATCTCCTGCATAATCAAAAACATGTGTTTCTAATAAGACACGTCCGCTGTCATCCACGGTCGGACGCGCGCCAAGACTGGCGACTGCTGGCAGGGGAGAGTTCGCTAGACCATGGACTTGCACAATAAAAATACCGGACAGCGCTGGGCGCTTGTGCGCAATGCGCATATTTAAAGTAGGAAAGCCTATTGTTCTACCGAGCTTTTTTCCATGGATCACACGTCCAGATATTTCGTAAGGATGGCCTAATAATTGCTCGGCATTGGCAAAGTCCCCTTGTGCCAACGCGGCCCGAACAGCAGAGGAAGAAATCACGTCATTGCCCTGGGTGACAGGCGGCAATATTTCCACCTGAAAACCGTATTTTTCTCCCGCTTCTTTCAACATGATCAAATCGCCAGCGCGTTTGGCGCCATAACGAAAATCTTCTCCAACCATCAACCATTTCACTTGCAAGCCCTTTACCAGAATTTTTTCAATAAATTCTTGTGGCGAGAGAGAAGAAAAAGGTAGATTGAAATGTTCCACAATCGTGTGTTCAATCCCAGCCTGTGACAGCGATTGCAGCTTGTCACGTAAACCGGCAATGCGGGTTGGTGCTTTAAGTAGATTGCCGGTTAATTGAGCAAAAAATTCGCGCGGATGTGGCTCAAAAGTCATGACGGTTGGCACGCATTGCAAATATGTTGCAGCCTCACATACGCGCCTCAACAAGGCCTGATGGCCGCGATGGACGCCGTCAAAATTGCCGATAGTCAGTGCGCAGGGAGCGCGTGATGTGGAGGGGGGAAGCCCGCGAAATACCTTCATACTTGGATAAAAACCAGGTGAAAACCGTGGCAAATCGTAGATTATAAATGTTTTCGCGTAGCTTCCCTTTTTCTCTTGGAAATCAAATAAGTCGAATTTACAATTAATCTTTCATGCACTTTCCAGTTGGGCCAGATTCACCATTACACATCTTGCCATTAATCCAAACTGATTTGCTTGCTCCTGTAACAAAAGTTGCTCTGTAAAATTTGGCATCTTTAATGCTAGCATCAGTGAAATTGGTCTTTACTAAATTGGCATAAGAAAAATTAGCTGTGGTCAAATTGGCACCATTCAAATTGCTCCTGTGTAAATCAGCATTAGTCAACTTAGCATTAGTCAAATTAGCGTTGAGCAACTTAGCATCCATTAAGTAAGCACCGGTCAAATCAGCACCAGTCAAATTAGCCCCGGTCAAATCAGCACCAGCCAAAATAGCACCAGTCAACTTAGCATTAGTCAAATTAGCACTGCTCAAATTAGCAGCAGTCAAATCAACCTTGGTCAAATTAGCACCAGTCAAATCATAATGTTGCAAATTCGCCATGTATTTATTACATGGTGATAACTCATTGGCTGACCAATTAACGCCTGGTTTTGCTGGATCATTGCAACTGGCGATAGCAATCCCACAAAATGTTTGAGCAAATGTGAGTGCGAAAGCACAAATCGATAATTTAGTGAATGGCTTCATTTTTTTCTCCTGTGATGAAATGGTTCAAATTTAGTTCAGCTTGATTTGTATGGTGTAAGAATTGGCAAACAGGCGAGTGTTAGCTCAAAGTGCCAACATTCTCTTTTTAGGTCACGCTATTACTAGTTGTTCATGCACTTTCCAGTTGGGCCAGAATCGCCATTACACACCTTGCCATTAATCCAAACTGATTTGCTTGCTCCTGTAACAAAAGTTGCTTTATCA
>CAZCIX010000017.1:16495-34485 GCA_964498835.1 uncultured Burkholderiaceae bacterium
CTTGCCATTAATCCAAACTGATTTGCTTGCTCCTGTAACAAAAGTTGCTTTATCAAATTTTGTATTTTGAATATTGGATTGATTCAAAGTAGAGCGAAGAAAATTGGTGCTAGTGAAATTAACGTTGGATAAATTAGTCTTGGATAAATTGGTATCCACAAAATTAGCATTAGAGAAATTGGCACTAGATAAATCGGCACCAATCAGGTTGGCACCTGTGAACACGCTTCCAACCGAATGAGTATTAGAAAAATTTGCATTGGTTGCGAAGTTGTTAGACAACGCTGCTCTATCTAAATTGGCTCTGTCTAAATTGGCACCAGACAGATTTGTACTCTCTAAATTTGCGGAATTCAAATTTGCCTTAGTCAGGTCAGCATTAGACAAGTTGGCATTGGTTAAGTTGGCATTATATAAATTGGCGCCTGATAAATTCGCATTGGACAAATCAACACCATATAAATTAGCACCGGACAAATTGGCTTTAGATAAGTTGGTATTAGATAATTTGGCTGCTTTTTTATTACAGCCTGACCAATCAACGTCTGGTCGGGCTGGATCAGTGCAACTTGCGATAGCCATTCCAGAAAATGCTTGAGCAAATGTTAATGCAGTAATGCCGATAGATAATTTGGTGAGCTGTTTCATTTCATTTCCTCAAATCTTAGATAAATGGTTGAAATTTAAATCAATTCTTCAAGCACTTTCCAGTTGGGCCACTCAAACCATTACACAATTTTCCATTAATCCAAATCGCTGGCTGTGGAGCGTTAAAGAAATTGGTCGTATTAGGAATATTGATAAAAGTGACTCCGGTAAATCTCACGCCATTAATTGTTGCGTTGGTCAAATTTGCACCAGCCAGAATTGCATTAGACAGAATTGCATCAGTCAAATTTGCACCAGTTAAATTGACATTAGACAAATTTGCATTGGAAAAAATGGCATTAGATAAATTGGCGCCACTCAAATTGGCATGACTTAAATTTGCTCCATACAAATTTGCGTCAGAAAAATTGGTACTAGCCAAGTTGGCGCCAGATAAATTGGCACCACTTAAATTTGCATTAGTCAAATCCATCCCTTGCAAATTCGCCTTCGAAAAGTTTACTTTGACAAGGCTTGCTCCAGAAAGAGTGGCCGTGGGGTTGCTAGAGACGTGTACGGATGACTTATTGCAGCCATCCCAATTAATGTCTTTGGTGGGGACGGAAATATCGCATCTCGGATCGGCATAAGCCAACCCGCAAAACGTTTGAGCAAGTGTGAGTGTGGTGACACAAATAGATAATTTGGCAAATTGCTTCATTTTTATTTCCTTTGAGAAAGGGTTGGAATTTATTCTGGTATGAGCGCCACATGCTGGATGTGACAAATGTTGGTGGTACGCACATTAGAGCTGTCCATGACTGAGCAATATTAAAGGATTAAATAGTTTAATGACGAAAAAATAGCCAAACAGTATGGTAAGATCGTAAAAATGTGATGTGGATCACATTTTTTATTGATTTGGGGTAGATAATGATGCGCTTCTTGCTTTTGCTGAACGCTGTAATTAATGCAACCAAATACATCAAATACATCAAATACATCAATTACATCAATCAAAATATATCAACATATTCATACCGTCGATGAAATCCAAATTCAACCTTCCCAAAAATGAAATTGCGCAAGCTTTGCTTGAGTTTAAAAGCACGTTCCGCACCATTGGTATTTTTAGCGCATTCATTAATTTATTGATGCTGGTACCGTCGTTGTACATGTTGCAAGTATACGATCGTGTGTTACCAAGTCGTAATGAAGTAACTCTTTTAATGCTGACCTTGATCATGCTGGGGGCTTATGTATTCATGAGTGCACTTGAATTCGTCCGTAGCTTTGTATTAATTCGTCTTGGTGCACGGTTAGATATGAAACTGAATAAGCGAGTGTATACCGCAGCGTTTGAGCAAGGTTTGAGCAAAGGTGGCGGTAATGCAGGTCAAGCTCTGCAGGATTTGACCAATTTGCGCCAGTTTTTGACAGGCAATGCTTTGTTTGCATTTTTTGATGCGCCTTGGTTCCCTATTT
Organism: uncultured Burkholderiaceae bacterium; assembly: GCA_964498835.1. Lineage (GTDB taxonomy): Bacteria > Pseudomonadota > Gammaproteobacteria > Burkholderiales > Burkholderiaceae_D > JAGKXB01. The sequence continues at coordinate 18,569 of CAZCIX010000017.1, forward strand.
ATTTACTGGTCATTTTTCTCTTTAATTCATGGTTAGGTTTGTTTGCTTTGGTCGGGACAGTGATATTGGTCGTTTTGGCTTATGTGAACGAGAAAGTCTCGCACAAACCCTTGGCAGAAGCGAACGCAATGTCAATTGCATCGACCAATTTGGCTAGCAATAATTTACGCAATGCCGAAGTCATTGAAGCAATGGGGATGTTGCCAAATTTGCTGGCACGTTGGTATCAATTGCATGGCCGTTTTTTGCAATTGCAGGCAGAAGCCAGTGAAAAAGCCGGAATAGTGGGGGCGATGACTAAATTTACTTCTGTAGCAATGCAATCATTGGTGTTGGGACTGGGAGCTTTGTTAGTGATAGAAGGCAGTATCACGCCAGGGATGATGATTGCTGGTTCCATTTTGTTGGGGAAAGCGATCGGGCCAGTGCAGTTGGTGATCAGCGTTTGGAAGCAATTTAGTAATACACGCAGTGCGTACGAGCGTTTGACGCAGTTGTTAAGTGAAAATCCAGTGCGAAAATCGGGTATGTCTTTACCTAAACCACAAGGTGCTATTTCGGTAGAAAACGTTACGGCGGCACCACCTGGCTACCCTGTGGCAATTATCAAGGGATTGAATTTTGCCATTGCGCCGGGTGATGTTTTGGGCGTGATTGGGCCCAGCGGCTCTGGTAAGTCGACACTAGCGCGTTTGTTGGTTGGCGTGTGGTTTGCCGCCGGAGGCAAAGTGCGTTTGGATGGCGCAGATATTTTCCAGTGGAACAAGGATGAGCTTGGACCACATATCGGTTATTTACCGCAAGACATCGAATTATTTGGTGGTACGGTGAGTGAAAACATTGCTCGTTTTGGTGAAATTGATGCAGAGAAAGTCATTTTGGCAGCCAAACGTGCTGGCGTGCATGACATGATTTTGCATCTTCCACAGGGTTACGATACCCGTTTGGGCGATGGCGGGGCCGGCCTTTCTGGCGGACAAAAGCAGCGCCTGGGTTTGGCGCGTGCCATGTATGGTGATCCATCCTTGATTGTATTGGATGAGCCCAACTCCAATTTGGATGATATTGGTGAGCAGGCTTTAGTAGCTGCTGTGAATGATTTGCGCCAACGCGGTAAGACCATCATTTTGATTACACATCGCACCAGTATTATCAGTATTACTAACAAACTTTTATTTTTGCGTGATGGCGTGGCGCAAATGTTTGGTCCTAGCAATGAAGTATTGGCTGCATTGCAAAATAATCAAAAACAGGCTAAGCGCGTAGAACAAGCATAATCAAGAAAACAGGAATAATGATGAGACAGTTTTTTGGTAATAAATCTGCAAAATCTAAACGCTCCGTGCCATCTACTATTAGCAATGCGAAGAATGTGGTGTCGGATGTCGTTTCGATTGACGTTTCTAATCAAGTTGCAACAGATGATACGGTGCATACTCGTCTCGGTTGGTGGATTGTTTTAGCTGGGATTTGTGGTTTTATCCTGTGGGCTATTTGGGCGCCACTTGATAAAGGTGTGCCTGTGTCTGGCACCGTTGCGGTGGCGACTAATCGCAAGGCTATTCAACATCAAACTGGTGGCTTGGTAGAAGAAATTTTGGTCAAGGATGGTGATGTGGTGAAAGCAGGGCAAGTTTTGGTACGCATGAATAATGTGCAAGCCAAGGCTCAGGCTGAAATCACACGTACGCAAATTTTTTCTGCTCGGGCCGCAGAAGCGCGCTTGATTGCAGAACGTGATGGAAAAAGTGCAATTGCATTTCCATTAGATTTGTTGTCCGCCAAAAATGATATTCGTGTCAGTACCAATATACAGTTGCAAAACCAATTGTTTTCTTCTCGTCTCTCTGCTTTACATAATGAACTTGCTGCGGTGGATGAAAATATCGCAGGGTTAAAAACTCAAGCACATGGTCTGGAAGAATCACGTAACAGTAAAAAAGAGCAGTTAAAATTTTTAAAAGAGCAGCTGGATGGCATGCGTGATTTAGCAAAAGATGGCTATGTGGCACGTAATCGTTTGCTCGAATTGGAGCGTACTTATGCCCAAATTCAAGGTTCAATTGCTGAGGATACGGGCAATATTGGCCGTGCGCAACGTCAGGTATCTGAGTTGGTTTTGCGTCGCAGTCAGCGTCAGCAGGAATATCAAAAAGAAGTCCGTCAGCAATTATCTGATGTGCAAAGAGAAGCAGAGGCATTGGGAAGTCGTTTGGCGGCACAGGATTTTGATTTGGCCAACGTGTTAGTCAAGGCGCCAGTTGATGGTGTGATTGTTGGTATGAATGTTTTTACGCATGGTGCGGTGATTCCTAGTGGATTCCGCATGATGGATGTAGTGCCCAGTGATGATCCGTTGATTATTGAAGGGCAAGTTCCCGTCAATTTGATTGATAAAGTTCATGTGGGTTTGAAAACAGAATTGATATTTTCCGCCTTCAATCAAAACAAAACGCCACATATCCCAGGTATCGTGACTCAAGTGTCAGCTGACCGTTTGCAGGATGATAGAGGTGGTCAGCCTTATTACAAACTACGTGCCAAGGTGGCGCCAGAAGGTGTCAAGATGATTACACATTTGCAAATCCGTCCAGGGATGCCGGTGGAGTTGTTTATCAAAACGGGTGAGCGTAGTTTGATGAGTTATTTGTTTAAACCTGTGTTCGATCGCGCTAAAACGTCGTTAAGCGAAGATTGAGGAGCGCAGTATGAAAATGAAAAATAAAAAAGGATTATTGTTGGTCGCTTTGGCCAGTCATTTGATGTTGAGTAGTAATGCCACTTGTGCAATGGGCTTATTACAGGCTTATGATGCGGCTTTGCAAAATGATCCAACGTATCGTTCTGCCATTTATGAAAGTGAAGCGGGTAAGCAGTATGTTGCGATTGGTCGCTCTAATTTGTTGCCGAGTGTTTCGATGAATTTTGCAACCAGTAAGAATCGTACGGATATTACCGCCCCCAATTTTTTAGGCCAGTCGACTACGACACATCCAGAATATAACAGTACGGTTAGAGCCATCTCAATGCGCCAACCGCTCATTAATTTGGATGGTGTGGCACGTTATTATCAAGGTGTGGCGCAAACCAACTATAGTGATGCGCAGTTTGTTGGTCGTGGCCAAGATTTGATATTACGTTTGGTTGGTGCGTATTTTGATGCGTTATTCGCACAGGATCAACTGGCACTCGCGAATGCGCAGCGTGATACGCTGGTTGAGCAAAGGCGTGTCAATGATCGGATGTTCCAGCAAGGTGAAGCCAGCAAGACGGATATGCTGGAAATTCAAGCGAGGTTGGATTTGGCCCAAGCCCAGGTAATTGAAGCACAGGACAATGTGACCGCTGCCAACAATGCATTATCAGCGATCGTCGGCAGTGATGCGACGCAGTTGGATCCGATGGTGAATGATTTTCGTTTTAAATCTATATTGCCTGCTGATTTTGAAAGTTGGAAAGCGTTGGCGATGGCAAATAATGCGGAGTTAGCGTTGCAGCGTTATACGCTGGATGCTGTTTCGCAGGAAGTGAATAAAAACCGGGCTGGTCATATGCCACGATTAGATTTTGTCGCTAGCTATAGTCAAAATGATTCTGAATCTATCAATACTTATAATCAAGATTCAGTGGTTCGTAGCGTAGGTGTGCAGCTCAATATCCCTTTATATGCAGGTGGTTCTGTGAGTGCATCCACAACCCAAGCAACGGCTAATTATGAGCGTGCTAAAGCCGATATGAGCGCTAAAGTGGACAAGGTGTTGATTGATTTACGCAAGCAATACAATTTGGTGTTGAGTAGCGTGAGTCGTATTGATGCATTGGTTAAGAGCGTGGATTCGGCACGTTTATTGGTATTAGCAACAGAAAAAAGTGTCAAAGGTGGTGTGCGTATTAATCTCGATGTATTGAATGCTCAGCAACAACTTTATACTGCCCAGCGTGATTTGGCTCAAGCACGTTATAGTTATTTGCTGGCTTATTTGCGCTTACGTTCTGCTGCTGGCACGTTGTCTGCCGATGATGTTCGGGAGATGGCGGCTTATTTTAAAGCTACTTCTTAAAATGTAATTTTATTCTTTATTTTCTTATGTCCTTAGACCAGCCCTTATCCGATAAAGAGTTTGACGAACTTGATCAATTTTTATTGTCGGATCGTTGTCCCGACGACGCCATGACAATGGATTGTTTGCATGGTTATTTAACTGCTATTGCCATTGGGCCAGAAACTATTCTTATGTCTGAATGGTTGCCGCGTGTTTGGGGTGAGAGTCGCACAGTGCCTGACTTTAAAACTGATAAGGAATGCACGCGCCTTATTCAGTTGATTGTACGTTTTATGAATGAAATTGTCGTCACATTCGAAGTCGCTCCTAAAGAGTTTGAACCGCTTTTTTGTGAGCAGGAAGTGGAAGGCAAAACTTTGGTTGATGGTGAAGCTTGGGCGTGGGGATTTTATGAGGGTATGAATTTACGTGCAGAGGCTTGGGAATTAATTTTTGCGTCTGATATTGCACCCCTGATGCGTCCAATTTATTTGCTGGGCGCGGATGAAATTGCGGAAGATGAGATGGTCTTAGTCGACGATCCAGTTAGTCGGCATAAATTAGCGATAGAGATTGAATCCAATATTCAGGAAATTTATCGTTTCTGGCTGCCACATCGCAAATCTGCTATGGCTAGCAATACAGTTAAACGTGACTCAGCGAAAGTGGGACGCAACGATGATTGCAACTGTGGCAGTGGCAAAAAATTTAAAAAATGTTGTGGCGCACAAACGATATTACATTGATTTCTGGCTTGTGAATTTTATGAGTAGTTGGCAGCGTGGTTAGGGGTTTAGGCTAAGATTTTGCAATTTGGCGAGCTTGCATGCGTTCCCACGCTTCTGCGTGGGAGTGATTTTGTCAGTCACCGTATAACTTTTGCTTCAACTCGCGGCGTTGTTGTGCTTCGAGTGACAATGTCGCTGTTGGTCGAGCCAGCAAGCGCGGAATGCCGATTGGCTCACCAGTTTCTTCGCACCAGCCATATTCTCCTGCATTAATGCTAGCGATTGATTGTTGAACTTTTTTCAGCAATTTACGTTCACGATCACGTGTTCGTAATTCGAGCGCATGCTCCTCTTCAATCGTGGCACGATCTGCTGGATCTGGCACTAGAACGGTTTCACGTAAATGTTCAGTGGTTTCATCTGCATTTTTCATCAAATCTTTTTCAAGCTGCTCAAGGCGCAGTTTGAAAAAAGCCAACTGATCTGCATTCATATAATCTTTTTCACTCATTTGAAGAATTTTTTCTTCTGTGAGTGTTGTAATCGTAGCGTGAGCTTTGGGAGTCGTTTTGTTTGCCACCTCGGTTATTGCGGTATCTTTTTTCGTTTTATCAATGGGATTGGTTGTTGCTTTATCAGCAGTTTTTTTCCTGGATTTTGTTTCGCTGGTACTCATATTGGACTCCTTTACCATCAATCTTTATATTGCATTTTTTATTGAGAATGCCGGCCTTGCATGCTGATATATTTAAACAAGACGGTCGGCAAAATTCACGCTGAAGTTAAGCAGCCATTTTTTCTTGAATGAAACAATAAGCCATTAAATAGCACAGGATAGTGTATACCAAACATCGTTTTAGCCTGAAATAAAAATGTTTCGAGATGGGATTTTTGTAAAGAATAATTAAATACTTATTAAACTTTGTTGACAGTACTGAAATATAAACGACTTTTTCAGTTTATAAGTCATTAGCTTGTACAAACTAACATGCCAATCCTATTTTCGCTTTGCTCTTGGATGTGCTGCATCGTATACCTGTGATAAATGCATAAAATCAAGCGAAGTGTAAATTTGTGTAGATGTAATAGCACTATGTCCAAGCATCTCTTGTACAGCGCGCAAATCTCCTGATGATTGCAAAAGGTGCGAGGCGAAACAATGTCTTAGCACATGAGGGTGTAGATTGGCTGGAATACCAAGCGTTCGCGCGTGGGCTTTCAAGCGCAGTTGCACGACCCGTGACGACATACGGTTGCCGCGTTCATTTAGAAAAAGTGCGAATTTGGCGTGGGTAATGTCATTTCCGTTAGCATTTTTGATGGTGGGTATCCGTACTTTCAACCAGGTTCGAATAGCCGATAAAGCTGCTTCGCCTAAAGGAATGTTACGCATTTTATTTCCCTTGCCAGTCACAATGACTTCTCGTGCTTCGTAATTAATCCAGCCTTTTGATACATAGGCCGCTTCTTTTGTATAGCCTATGTCTAAACCAACCAATTCTGATACGCGTAGCCCACTTGAATACAGTAATTCGAACATCGCTTGATTGCATAATTGCATTGTTTTTTTTACTAATTTATTGGCAGACTCTGCACTTGGCGTGGCCACCAAGCGTATTGCGTCATCGACTGAAAGTGCTTTTGGTAAAGTCCGCGTGGACTTGGGGGCTTTGACACCATGTACTGGATTTGATGTAACTAAGTTTTGTTCGGATAAATAATTAAAGAATCCACGCCAAGCAGATAATTTTCGTCCGATAGAGCGTGCGTTAAGTCCTTTTGCATGTAATTTGGAGGTGAGTTTACGGATATCGGCATGCGTTAGCTGATCAGTTGGCGTGAAAATCAAATCGGAGAATTCTGATAATTCGACTAAATCACGTCTATAACCGTTGATAGTATGAGTCGATAGTTTGCGCTCTATATCCAAATGATTTAAATAATCATCAACTAACATTTTTATTGATGAAACAAAAAGTTTTATACGTTGATGAAATTAGCTAGTGCTGCGCTGGCAGTATCACTAATGTTGCTTAGGAAATCCGTTGCCATCTCTGCTGTATAACGTTGTGGATCAGGTGAGCCTAGAATCAATAAGCCAAATGCATTGGATGTTGTTTCGATCCGCAGAGGAAGAATAACGGTAGATTGCACCTCGGATTCACTCACTTTGAGCCAGTTCATGAATTCAGCATGGTGTGCCAAACCACAGTAAGGTGCGTTTAGATTATTCGCAAAATTTTTGGTTTCATCTGGAACTGGTTGTGCGAACCAGGCATCTATATGTTCTGCTTTGGTTTGCCACAAGCGTAAAGTCACATACGGTACTGCAAATAGTGTTTGTAAACCATGAATCAGCCTATCGATACAATCAGCATTGTGACGCGCTAGTAGCAATGAGCGTGTCCAACGCTGGTATTTCTGAGTCATAAGATCATTTTCTTGTCCTATGCGCATCAAATCGGCCATATGACTTTCTAATGTTTTGTATTTTTCGCGCATTACTTCAAGTTGCCGCTCTTGTAGTGAAACTGCGCGATTTGCTTGGTCCGATCGTGGGCTGGATAACTTTATTTGTGTTAGTAGGGTGGGGTGTTCAAGAAAAAAATCAGAGTGATTAGCGAGATACTCAGCAACGCATGCAGAATTTAATTGGGTAGGCATTTGTTTTATAGCGGTTCGCAGTTTGCAGTAAGTACGATTTTGGTCGATATCTTACTGTGTGAGATGTGTGATGGGAATCATTGATAATGAGCTGGTAAAAAAACAGGCGCACATGGAAAGTTTCCTGTGCGCCTGTTTCCTTACTAAACTAAGGAAGAGACTGATTTGTGTAAACCTATGCTACGGCTTACACAATCTCAACTATGTCTGCTTTCTTAGAACTTGTGACGCAGACCAACCAAGAACAACTTGTCTGTATCGCCAGCGGTAGTAACGTTCAAAGCTGAAGCGCTGTCGTTAACAGTGCGTGTGTAGCTTGTGTACAAACCTGTACGCTTGGACAATGCATGTGTGTAACCGATAGCATATTGTTTAGCATTCATGTTCACGCCATCGTCTGATCTACGGATGTAGTCAGCCAAAACTGTACCTTGACCGCCTACAGGAGCGGAAACACCAACCATGTAGTGGTTTCTGTCTTTGTCAGCTGTTGTGCCAACAGGTACTTTTTCCCAGTCGTAAGCTGCGTGCAACTTAGCTACACCAAAGTTGTATGTTGCACCCAACAAAGTTGCTTTTGTGCTTGCAGCAGTAGGAGCAGTAGCTGTTTCGTTGTTAACATCGTGGTAAGCCAAAGCAACCATCAATGGGCCAGCGTTGTAGGAGCTGGAGAAACCGATTTGACGACCGCTTGTTGTGCTATTAGCTTGTTCGCCGAATGTGTAAGCCAATGTTGCCTTAACGCCGTGCAACAAGCCATCTGGTGTGCTGTACTTGATGGTGTTGTTGGTGCGCAGACCAGCAGCAAAGAAGGATTTGGTGATGTCAGCACCTAAGTTAGCGCCGAATGGATCGAGAGAATCCAAAGTGTTGTAGATAGGAGCATCTTGACGGCCAGCGTTAACTGCACCGAAGTTGCCGGACAAACCAACATAAGCCGCACGACCGAACAACAAGCCACCTTGTGCTGCTGAACCGCTGTCAATGTTGTAACCGTTTTCGAGTTTGAAGTTTGCTTTCAAACCGCCGCCCAAATCTTCAGTACCCATGAAACCCAAACGGCTACCGTTTTGTTGGCCGCTGACCAAGCTTGTTGTGCTACCAGCTGGGTTTGCACCTTTGTCGTAAGCGATACCAACGTCAGCAACGCCGTAAATTGTTACTTGTGTTTGTGCTTGTGCAACGCCAGCGAATGCGCCGAGGATTGCGAGAGCCAATAATGATTTTTTCATTTGCTAGTCCTTGTAGTATGAAACCAGTTAAAGGTCCGAGGTCGGTAAAATCTATAAGATCTGCTAGATCATCAAGCCAAACCAACGGATGTGAGGCACATTAAGGCTTGCGAATAGTTGTAGTCAAGTATTAGTCGACTTGAGTGTTGTAATTTGGTTGAAATTTGCAAAATTTTGTATGTAAGTTGTATTTGCGCAACGATTTTTCATTGTTTTATTCTGATATTTTTTCTGGTAAAAGCATGTCGTCCATTACTTGTTGCACGGCTGCCATTGCTTGTAAGCGGTGTTCTGGCGTAATAAATATTTTGATGGGTAAGCTGCGCAAAATATCCATTAGTCCGTTTAAGAAGTTAATTTGCATGTCTTGTATAGGAACTTCATCTTCTGAAATTTCATCGTGATCGTCGTTTTGCTCTTGTTGGTGCCTTTCTTCTTGTGCTTCATGTTGTTTGCTCTGATTCAGATATTCTGCATGATCTAATTGATATTTTTCCATTAGCTGAACGGCATGGTATTGGACGACCCAGGACTCGCTAGTCCATTTGATAATGTCGTGCATGAGTACTAAGGTTTGTAATTTTGTGGCGGGGTGGTTGCGCTCCATTCTGTCGACTATTAAACGACAGCGTTGTAATACTGTGATGGCAACGCTTAATTGATATAAATCTTCCAAAATCGCATGGAGACGTTCAGGTTGGCATGATGGTTGCAATGCTGCCAGATCAGCACCTAGCGCTTGGCGCAGTAAGTTGATACCGTTTTCTAGTTCTTCACCAAAACGTTGAATTAATAGCGATAATGTGGCAGATAGTGTGGTTTCGCCCAGTACTGCATCGCGGTAAGTACTGCGAAATAAATCCACTGCTGATTTGTCGTTACCGAAAGCACTAGCTTGCGCCACTGTGTTGATGCCAGCGCGGATAGAAGGGCCGTCTTGCGCCACTATTTCCGCCAGCCTATCGCGCAAGGTTTCTCTGATGCGCTTGTCCATCTTGTTGTCAGATTGGATGGCGTAGGCCAATGCCAGGTATTGTTTGCTGGGATCAGTGCTCCATTTGCGCATTTCCAGTAATAGGCTATTCCGGTTATGCGCAGCTTGGATTAAACGTTTAGCTAAAGCGCTTAGATCATTGGCCGCTGCCTCATCTTTCATTTCTCCCAGCATGGCTGTGATGGTGACGATGTCCGGTATTTCTGGTTCTTTGTACTCTTCAAGATGGTGCTCATCCAGCCTTTTTTCTTCCACTGTTTCGGCGAGAACATCGGTGATTTCTTCCGCTATATCTGTGAGAGAAAAAGTCGAATCAATTTGATTGAATTGAATTGGATTTTGATTCTGATTTTTGCCTTGATCGATCCAATTATCAGCCCAGTTAATAAAGGCGAAGTTGTTATAGATGTTGTTGTCGTTGATAGCCATGATGTTGATTACCTTTTAATTTTTCAAAAATTATTCGGTTTCCGTTTTGGTTTTTTCGGAAAAATAGGGATAAGCCAACGACAACAGTAACGAGGTGAAGAATGTGGCTGAAATGATTTCGCTCACGATGATGATGGCAAATGGGCGTTGTGTTTCTGATTCGATGCCGTGGGATAGGGCGGTTGGTAATAAACCCAAGCTAGCCACGGCAATATTTAGCCGTATTTTCTTGAAAACTTGAATTTCATTTAATATTTTAGCGACTCATTCTTTCGCTAACTTGACGGCAAGCTGACAGAAAGCTGACAAATTGATATTTCATATATTGGGACTCTGTGAATTACTTAGAGTTGTATCCCTGATATGTTGAACTCGATCAATTATTGTGAGTTATCAATAGAAAAAATGTGCAAAATTGGTCAATCTCGAACAAAATTGATCAAATTAGACTTGTAAAAAAACAGAGTCTTATCAGGAGTTATATAAAACATGGTGAATCCCTTTCAACGTATTTCCCTCATATTGTTTGCATCGGTATCTGTACTTGTTGTTGGTCTAGTGATTACATTTAGCATATCGCGTCACCTGCACTTATCTAATCAAATGGATGTGAACGAAGCGATTTCCAAAAGGTTAGATTTGGATGTAAGGGCGATTTTTGATCGTGTAAAAATCTATGAGTTTGGATTGAGAGGTGGGCGGGGTGCTGTTATTACTGCGGGTGAACATGGCATCACACGATCTTTATTTGAACGTTATAGCCAAAGCCGTGATATTGATAAGGAATTTCCTGGTGCGCGTGGCTTTGGTTTTATACGTCGAGTTCCACAAGAAAGTCAGGCGACATTTTTGGAAGCTGCACGTGGTGAGAATCCCGACTTTTCTATTAAAGAATTACAACCACATGAGGGTGAGCGATACGTTATCCAGTTTATTGAACCAATAGTCCGCAACGCACAAGCAGTAGGGTTGGATGTGGCATCAGAAATCCATCGGCGCCAAGCGGCGGATAGTTCCATCGTAACAGGGAAAGCCACGCTTACCGCGCCGATTACTCTAGTGCAATCGAAGAATGCTGGGAGTCAATCTTTTTTAATGATGCTTCCAATTTATCGACCTGGTTTTCCCATTTCAACAGCGCAAGAGCGTCGAATAGCCACTTTCGGTTGGAGTTATGTCCCATTGGTCATGGATGAAGTATTACGAGACGCCCTATCGGCTGACAGAGAATCTTCGATCGTGCTAGAAGATGTGACTGATGCTGGACAGCCTGTTCAATTTTATAAAATTGCTTCAACGGTTTTTGATGCGCCGGTTAAAAGTGAACAAAGGACAATTAGTGTTTTTGGTCGGCAGTGGCGTATTACGCTTCATGCTTATCCGGCATTTGTGACTAGCTTAAAACAAACAGATCCATCGACTGTTGCCATCGAGGGTGTGGTACTGAGTGTTTTATTAGCAACATTAACTTATGCTTTAGGTTTCAATGTAATGCGCCGTAAGCGTTTGCATGCTGCGGAAAGCCAGCTTGCAGCTATTGTTCAGGGCTCGATTGATGGAATTATTGGGAAATCGCTTGATGGCGTAGTGTTGAGTTGGAACAAGGGGGCGCAGGATTTATTTGGATATTCCCCCGAAGAAGCCATTGGGAAGACCAGCAATGAATTGATTGTGCCGTCTTTTTTGTGCGATGAAGAAATTGCACTTTTATCTCGGATCAAAAAAGGAGAGCGGATTGCTTCCTTTCGTACTCAGCGGCGTCGGAAGGATGGTGTTTTGTTATATGTATCGTTATCAGTGTCTCCAATTTTAGATACCAATGGGCAGGTCGTCGCAGCGTCCAAGACAATACGAGATGTCACGCATGAAAAAAATATCGAAGACAAATTATTTTTTTTGAATCATCAATTAGAAGAGCAGGTTGCAGTCAGAACGAAAGAATTGGATGCGGCGCGTAGAACCTTGCGCACTGTGCTTGATGCAGTGCCTTCAATGATTGGTTATTGGGATGAACAGCTTATTAATCGCGTGGCGAATCATGCTTATTCCAAATGGTTTTCTATTTCACCAGAGACGATGCCAGGTATGCGGATGCAAGACATTTTGGGAGAAGACCTTTTTCAAGCAAATCGTCCTTACATTGAGGGGGCGCTACGTGGTGAGCCGCAGACTTTCGAGCGTGACATTAAAGGTTCAGACGGAAAAGTGCGTCACTCTTTGGCGCACTATTTGCCTGATATAGAAGATGAAGTGGTGCGTGGATTTTATGTGATCGTGCATGATGTCTCGGAATTGGTGGAAAGTCGCGTTCGATTAGGTGAGGCTCTTCGCGATAACCAACTTTTGTTAGATACCATTATTAATAGCCAGCTGTTGTATTCTGCTGCTGATGCCGACGGCCAGATTACGGATGTAAATGAAAAGTTTTGTGTTGCTCATGGGTATGCACGTGACGAGATTCTTGGGCAGCCGCACCGAATTCTTAATTCTGGAACGCACACTGCATCATTCTGGAATGAAATGTGGCAGGTCGTGAAAGCGGGAAAATCTTGGCATGGTGAGATTTGCAACTTCTCTCGTAGTGGTGAAAAGAAATGGTTTAACACTGTTATTGCGCCGATGTTGGGGGCCGATGGCAGTGGCACGCGCTATATCGCACTGAGAATTGATATCACGGATCGTAAGCGTGCCGATGCTGAATTACAGCGTTTGAATTCATTATTGCGCCAAGTGTTGACGGCGGCGTCTGAAGTATCAATTATCGCTACCGAAATCAATGGAATGATCACTGTGTTCAATAGTGGTGCGGAACGGATGCTTGGTTATGATGCTTCGGAGATGATAGGAAAATGTACTCCTGAAGTTATACACAAACAAAGTGAAGTGTTGGCCCTTAGCACAGAACTGAGTGCACGATTTGGTGAAAAAATTGAGGGATTTCGCGCATTTGTGCATTTGTCAGAGTTGTATGGAGCGGAAACACGTGAGTGGACTTATGTGCGTAAAGATGGAGCGACGCTACCAGTAGCGTTGACGGTGACGGCTTTGCGGGACGATAACGATCAATTGACGGGTTATCTGGGTATCGCGCGTGACATTAGCAGTCAGAAAAAGTTTGAATTTGATTTGTTACAGGCCGGTATGGCGAAAAGTCAATTTTTGGCCAATATGAGCCATGAAATTCGAACACCGCTTAATGCAGTATTAGGAATGCTTCAACTTTTGCGTAAAACGTCATTATCTGAACGACAAGAAGATTATGTGATCAAGGCGCATCAAGCATCGCAGTTGTTGTTGGGATTGTTGAATGATGTGCTGGATCTGTCGAAGATTGAGGCGGGCAAATTACAGCTTGAATCACATTCTTTCAGTCTTGAGGATTTATTGCGAGAACTTGGCTCCATACTTTCTGCTAACCAGGGGAGAAAAGATGTGGAGATTATTTATGACATTGATTCCAATGTTCCTACTCACATGGTCGGTGATCCGCTTCGCCTGCAGCAGGTTTTAATCAATCTTGCAGGCAATGCGTTGAAATTTACCGAGCATGGTCAAATCATTGTAAAAATCAAACTGATTGAATTCCAGCCTATGCCATCGTGTCTGAGTTTTTCAGTGCAGGATACTGGTATTGGGATTGCGTTAGAGCAGCAAAAGAGGATTTTTGAAGGATTTACCCAGGCGGAGGCATCGACATCACGCAAGTTTGGTGGCACTGGTTTGGGCTTGACGATCAGTAAACGATTGATCGAATTGATGGGCGGGGTCTTAAGTCTGGAGAGTGAGGTAGGCAAAGGTAGTACGTTTAAATTTGAATTGCCATTTTATGCGTCGTACCCATCAGATTATTTGGTCCCACGTCCAAACTCATGGCCACAGCAAAACTGTTTGAATGTACTTGTCGTTGATGACAATACTTTTTCGCGTCGTGTTTTAAGCGGTTTGATCGAATCGATGGGATGGAGGGCTGTAGAAGCTGAGGGAGGAAAAACTGCGATTGATTTGGTGCAACAAGCTAGCTTATCGGATGCCCCATTTGATGTTGTATTGATGGATTGGCTGATGCCCGACATTGATGGAGTGACAGCTATTCAGCATATTCGGCAAAGTGTTACGTCGCTTAAAGTTGCACCGATCATCATCATGGTCACTGCGTATGCGCGTGAAATGCTGACTGAAGTTTCGACAGCAGCAATCCCACCTGCTACCAGGATTCTCAATAAACCGGTGACCCCGATACAATTGTTTGAAACTATTCAGGATGTTTGCATTTCAAATCATGACAGTTCTGTCGATCGGCCCACAAATTCCCAACGTTTATTAGGAATGAAATTATTGGTGATAGAGGACAATCCATTGAATCGGCTCGTTGCTTACGAGTTATTAACGCATGAGGGGGCAGTGGTACAGCTTGCAGAAGGTGGTATTTCTGGCATACAAATGGCTACGGAGGAAGATAACCAATTGGATGTGATTATGATGGATGTACAAATGCCCGATTTGGATGGATTAGAGGCGACACGTCAGATACGCATGCATCCATCCGGTATGGATATCCCTATTGTCGCAATGACTGCAAACGTATCGCCCGCGGAGCAAGCAATTTGTTTGGAGGCGGGGATGAATGCGCACATCAGCAAGCCAATTGATATGGATAATGTTGTCGCTGTTTTGAGAACAGTAATTTCTAACAAGCGGCATAGTACAAAATTGTTGATTGAAAATGAAAAGCAACATTTTGATGCAGATGAGGTTGAGCAGTTGTCTGTTGCGCTCAGAAGATTCAATGGCAATCTCTCCTTATACAACATGACGTTGCAGAATTTTCCTGCTGAAATGAATAGATTGCAGGATCAATTATTGACCCATGCACAATCAAGGAACAGGCTTCAGATGACTGCCGCTTTGCATGCGATGAAGGGTGTTGCTGGTCTAATCGGTGCATTGGGTTTGATGAAAACCGTGGGCATGTATGAGCAGCGAATTCGTAAGGGTGAGGAGCTTGATGTTCTAATGATGGAAGGTATGTTGGAGCAAATATCGGAGTTAAGTTCCCGCAGTTTATCGATATTAACAATGCATTTGGAAGTGACTGAAATGACGGTTGAAGCTTTACCTACTTCACGGCAAGATCATTCGTTGTGAAGCAGTACAACTAAATATTAAATGTGAGATGCTAAATGCGAAAACTACTCAATGAATTTCTCACTCGTCGAGGGAGTCGACCAAAAATATTATTGGTAGATGACCAAGTGATCAATATCCAAGTACTCCGTGAACTATTCAAGAGCGATTGCGATGTCTTCACAGCGATGAATGGTGAGCAGGCGATTTTTGAATGCCACACAAATGTACCTGACCTGGTTTTGCTTGATGTGGAAATGCCAGGAATGAGTGGTATCGAGGTGTGTCAACAACTCAAATCATCGAGTTGTACTAAGGATATTCCAGTTATTTTTTTGACAGCATACAACAGCGATCAGGAGCAACTTCAGGCATTTGAGGCTGGTGCAATGGATATCATTGGAAAACCTTTTAATTCAGTGATTGTCCTCGCACGTGTTTGTGCGCATCTTATGTTGAAGTTGCAGGCAGATTTGTTTAAATCTATTGCGTTTGTCGATGCCCTCACTGGTATTGCTAACCGTAGGCATTTTGACGAAGAGTCGGTCAGATTATGGAAACAGGCAATTAGGAACAAGCAGCCGATTTCCCTACTCATGATTGATGTTGATTATTTCAAGCGATACAACGATAGCAATGGGCATGCAAAAGGGGACGTATGCTTGCTGGCTATTGCTCAGTCCTTGAAAGACACGTTGAGACG
>CAZCIX010000017.1:34585-38449 GCA_964498835.1 uncultured Burkholderiaceae bacterium
GCAATCTCATGGGTAGGAATATTTTGTGCAGCGTGGTAAGCGGTGTGTAAATGCGTAGTTTGTGCAAGAGTTGGCCTAGTGGTTTGATTGATAACACCATCAATAACACCATCAATCACGCATTCACTTCCTAACAACATCTCCACAAACCGTTGCGGTTTGCGAAAGGCATCGCAGCGCATGAGTAATTGCACCAGTTCGTCAGCGGATAAGGTCAGCGCTTGGCGAATATTCTCTTGTTCACGTGCCAGCATAAAGGCTAAATCACGGCAGTCATTGGGAATCTTTAGGCGTAGAGATAGTGCGGCGATAGTTTCTTTATCCAGTTGGTGTAGCAGGACGGCGCAACGTGTGGCTAAGGAAAATCCTCTTTGTGCTGCGTAATCTACATGTTGTGATGGTGTCAATTTGGGTAAAACATAGGGCAATGCGCCGCATTGTTGTAAAACGTCAAACATGCGTGAAGGTTGTTTTTCCATTAAACCACTAGCGATTTCTTGCCATACGCGTTCTGGCACCAGCGCATTCACCTCACCGGCTTGCACCATTTGTTGCATTAAACGCAGTGTTTTTGGTGCAATGGTGAAATCGGTAAAACGCGCGGCAAAACGTGCCAGCCGCAAAATGCGTACCGGGTCTTCTACAAAAGCGGGCGACACATGGCGAAAAACACGTGCCTTTATATCTTCTGCGCCACCAAATGGATCGATCAAACTGCCATCTTCCGCCATGGCAATCGCATTGATGGTCAAATCGCGACGTAGCAAATCTTGTTCCAGTGTCACATTGTCCGCAGTATGAAAGGTAAAACCGTGATAACCCGGTGCAACTTTTCTTTCCGTCCTGGCTAGCGCATATTGGGCGTGAGTGACCGGATGTAAAAAGACAGGGAAATCTTTCCCCACTGCGATATACCCCAGCGCCAACATCATTTCGGGCGTGCTACCTACCACGACATAGTCATGGTCTTTGATGGGTAAGCCCAGTAATTTATCGCGTACTGCACCGCCGACTGTGTAGATTTTCATGGTTGGTAAATCGGTTGAAATCCGTTAGTGTTCATTGATTTAAGGCATGAATGCCAATTCTTTCGGTGCAATTGTCCCCAAACGTGCTTTCAATGACTGTGGTTTGTTTTCAAACAAGGTGGCGTAATAGTTGGCATTGGATAAGACGTTTTTCACGTAATTTCGGGTTTCGGTGAAGGGAATGGATTCGGTAAAAATTGCTCCTTCGACCGCTTGTGTCAACGTCGCTTGCCAGGAGCGTGGGCGTCTCGGGCCGGCGTTGTAGCCAGCAGCTGCCATGGCTTGCGAGCCATCCAGGTTGGCGAGCATCATGTTGAGATAGCTGCTGCCTAGCAAGATGTTGGTGGCAATGTCATTCACCTGATTGATGGAGAAATTGCGCAAGCCGATTTTTTGGGCGACATGTTGTGCCGTGGCTGGCATGAGTTGCATTAAACCGGAAGCGCCAACAGAAGAGCGGGCATTCAGAATAAAGCGTGATTCCTGGCGGATTAATCCATACACGAATGCCATTTCCAAACCCGTAGTTTGCGTAGTTTTGTGCAGGACGTCGTGGTAAGGAGTAGGGAAGCGCTGGCTAAAATCGACTTCGGTTTTGGTGCGATCTGATGTGCTCACCATCCGATCAAGGACGTCGTTTTGACGTGCGAATTCGGCTGCTGCTAGGTGTTCGCGCTCGGTCATTTTGCGTAGTTCCCAATTCCATTCTCGTATGCCTTCTTGACGCAGATTGAGAGCGAAAAATTTCAGCGCGCGCAGTAAACCTGGGTTGTTGGCTATGACTTGTATTTCTTGGGTAGTCGGAGCTGGTGCACTAACAGGAATGGTGGTTTTTTGGCCCAATTCTTCCAAGGCCAATTGGCCGTAAAAATTGTTTTGATCCGCAATCGATAAAAACAGCTTGCGTGCTTCTTCCGATTTGCCGGATTGTTTTAATGCTCGACCCTTCCAATAAACCCAGGTCACGTCATTGCGTAAAGATAATGGCATGGCGTCAATACCAGCTTGCACCAGCTTCCAATCGCCCGCCCGCAAAGCGATACGCACTTGCCATTGAGAAGCGTCTAATGAAAGCGGTGCATTGTTGATGCGGCGCCAATAATCTAACGCTTCTGGCATGAGTTTGAATGATGCTTGCAAGGCAATTTGCGCCCATGCTAAACCTAATTCTTGCGCGGTGAGTTTTTTCTCCTGTTCAACTTCCATCAACGCATTGACTGAGCGAGCAGGGTTGGTTTTTGCTGCACGGCCCAGTGCAATGATGTAAATCTGACGCGCGGCGTAATTGCTTCCTAGTTCCTGCGTCAAAATTTTTTCTGGATCGGTCATTGCTTGCATGACTTTGCTGACCAGGTTGTTATCGCTTGCGGTGTTGTTTTCCCCAGCCAATATTTGCGCCATGCGCTGAGCAGGATCGGCGGCGTTGGCTTCTGCCGCCAGCCGGATTTGGGCCCAAACGTCTTTCCTCGAGAATTCTCCATTGTCTAATAGCGTCATGATCAGCGCATTGCATGCCACACCATAATCCTTGGGAGAGGTCAACAATAGGCGCGCTTCATCAACCACCGATTGGCGCTTCAAGGCGCGCGACATCAAGGAATAACATTTGAGTTGGTAATCATCTTTTAAGACAAATTGCGGATATTGCTCGTCAAACGTATTCCAATCACGTTGGCGTCCCAATTCAAGTAGCCAGTCATTACGTAAACGATCGGCAATTGCCATGCCATCGTAGCGCGTCAAAAAATCGCGTATTTCGTTGCTGCTGGCAGTTTGAATGCGTGGTTTGAGACGGTAATAATCTACATAAGCCGGCATGGGATAATCGGATAAACGTACTGCTAAATCCGCTGCTTTGCCAGCCTCATTGCGACGTGAGGCTTCTCGTAGTGCTAAAAAATTATTGTCTTGAGACGTAGAGTAAATAGGATAAGTGGAGTGCAGCGTGCTCTTTTGTGCATAAGCAATGGGCGAGGCTGACAAGATCATGAGCGCTGATGCCAAGACAGGGCCAATTATCCATGTTGAGTGGAACATTGTTGAGTGACTTTCACTGTGATTTGGAGACGGATACGGAAGAATGTAAAAGGCGATGATGCAATACTAACAACCGGTGCAAAGGATAGCATGTGCTTCTATCAAATTGCCCGACGTAATGCTCTTGGTTGTGAAATTTTTTGGGCTTTTTGTATCAATAAAACATTAATAAACATGAATAAAATTGCGCTAAGACAGACTTTAAAATCCGAGCGGTGTACCCTATCTACTACACAGCGCATGGCATGGGATGCCGCGATTTGTGCGCATGTGCTGGCCTGGTGGGAGGCGCATCCTGTGCACAGTTTAGGGATTTATCGGCCCTTGTCAGGTGAGCCGGATTTGTGTCCGGCGTATGAAGCTTTGGCTGCGCGTGGGGTGCAATTTGCTTTGCCGGTTGTGGTAGATAAAAACGTAGCGCTGCAATTTGCCGCTTGGACGATTGGGGATGCTTTAAAGAAAGATGCGTTCGGGGTTGACGTTCCTGCCGTGATCAAGCTATCTGCCTTGCCAGAAGCTTTGCTGATTCCTTGCCTGGGCTTTAGCGCACAGCGTTTTCGCTTAGGATACGGCGGCGGTTTTTATGACCGCACGCTCGCATCGTCGCCTCGTCCCTTGGCGATTGGTATTGCGTATGCTTGCTCGCAAGTCGTGTTTGATATCGGCTCGTACGATATTGCAATGGATCGCATCATTACCGAATGCGGTTTCGTTGAAGGGTAATCCGAGATTGTCCATTAACTTCCGTCGTTCCCGCGGGTTTAGGCGGGAATCCAGCGTCTTTCGTTGTTTGCAGCTA
>CAZCIX010000018.1:0-7021 GCA_964498835.1 uncultured Burkholderiaceae bacterium
TGCTGATGAGTGATCTTGGTCGATTCGGAGAAGTTCAGCGATTTAGCTGGTGAAAGCAGCATTAACATAAGTCATATTTACAAAAAATAATTTCAATTTTTATGCATCAACAACAAAAAAACCGCACCAGCGCTATGACTACCGTTGTACTGGATACCAACGTTTGCCTAGATCTATTCGTCTTCCACGATCCTCGCTGGGCATCGTTGCTAGCGGCACTCAAAGATGGCGTAGTCCAAGCCATAACACGCCACGATTGCCGCATCGAATGGCTGCGCGTGCTGGATTATCCCAACCTGCCCCTTAATCCCGTATCCAAAGCGGAGAGTGCGCAACGATTCGATCAGCTGATTACTTGTGTCGATCCTGCTCCACGCAACCACCTTGCTTTGCCTTTACCTTTGTGCAGCGACAAAGACGATCAAAAGTTTCTTGAACTGGCACGCGATGCGCAAGTGGATTTTTTAATTACCAAAGACAAAGCGTTACTAAAACTGGCTAAAAAAACTGCTAGGGATCACGCTTTTCGTATCATTTTGCCAGAGGCTTGGGTACCATCACACTTAGCACCGTCGTCCCCGAATGCTTTAGTCGGGGATCCAGTGACTTTCTCGTAAATCACAACGAAAGACGCTGGGTTCTCGCCTAAAACCGCGGGAACGACGGAGTGAAATTTAATCCACCAAACCAATCGCCGCCTCCATATCCACTGCCACAATCCGCGACACGCCCTGCTCCTGCATCGTCACGCCAATTAATTGTTGCGCCATCTCCATCGCGATCTTGTTATGAGAAATAAACAAGAATTGCGTATTGGTGGACATGCGTTTTACTAAATTACAAAAACGCTCAGTATTCGCATCATCCAACGGTGCATCGACCTCATCCAACAAGCAAAATGGCGCGGGATTGAGCTGAAACATTGAAAACACCAGCGCGGTCGCGGTTAAGGCTTTTTCCCCACCCGACAAAAGATGAATCGTGGCATTTTTTTTGCCAGGCGGTTGCGCCATGACTTGTACGCCAGAATCCAAAATTTCATCACCAGTCATGATGAGTTTGGCCTGACCGCCACCGAATAGCTGAGGGAATAACTCGGAAAAATGGTGATTTACTTTATCAAACGTGTCTTGCAATAACTCCCGCGTTTCCTTGTCGATTTTGTGAATCGCGTCTTGCAAAGTAGTCATTGCCTCGGTCAAATCTGCATGCTGCGCATCCAGGAAATTCTTGCGCTGCATCGCTTGTTCCAACTCATCCAGCGCAGCCAAATTCACCGCGCCTAAGGCGGTCATGGCATTGTTCAAGCGTGTGATTTCTGACTGTAAATAAGTCGGTTTGAGCGCAGGATGCTGTTGCAGTTTTTCATTCAACGCTTTTTCCATTTCCTGCATTGCCTGTATTTCTTGCATGCTATGGATTGCTGCATGATTCTCCCGCTCTGCACCTTCCTCAGATTCTCCTTCCAATGATGATGAAGAAGATGTTGATGCAGCAGCTGGACACAAAGCCTCAATTAATCGCTGCGCGTACTGCTCATAATTCAAACGCGCCGCTTGTTCTTTTAATTGCAATCCATTGATTTTGTCGCGCTGTGGTTGCAAGCCTTGTTCGTATTGCGCACGCAGCTCATCGAAATGACGTAATTGTTGCGTCAGTTGATCCAATTCAGTCCGCACCACAGACAAAGCCTGCTCTTGTTCACCATGCTGCACCAAGAGCAATTGCAAGGCCTCTTGCGCTGTTTGCTCGTTCAGACTTTCCAACTCCAACTGCCCTTGCTGCAAATTGGCAAACAGTTGCGCCGTTTGCTCGGTGGCGGTGGAAATATGGCGTTTTAACTCTTCAATTTTGCTATGTTGCAAACTTTCTGCATGACGCGCGTCCTGCGTGTTGCGCTCTATTTCACGCAACCGCAGTCTGGCATCATTGAGCAGCCTTTCCTTGGCGACGTAGTCCGCTTGCTTCTTGTCATACTCTTGTTGCAGCTGATTCAGGCTGGTATTGAGTTGTGCTGTTTTTTTCTCAGAAGCCATCTTGCTTGCTTCTTGCGTGACTTTTTCAGCCGCAATTTCGGCTAAATCGGTGGTAATTTGCGTGCTGCGCTGTTCGAACCGCTGTTGCTCTTCGGATAACTTCACGATTTCCATTTGCAACTTGTGTACCGCTGTCGTCGCGGTATTGACGCGCTGACGCCAACTTTGAATTTGCTGCGTCAGTTCGGACAAAGCGGTTTCTGCCTGTAGCGATTGATTTTTGGCTTGCTCCACCACGCTTTGCTGCGACTGCGATTCTTTGCTGATGCGTTCAATTTCCTGCTGCCTTGCCAACATGCCATCTTGCTCGGCATCAGCGGCATAAAACTGCACGCTGACGCGATCGATTTTGTGCCCCTGTTTCGTCACAAAATACGCGCCCAACGGCAATTTCTCACGCGCATCCAGTGCGCTGGCTACATCTTCTGCGATAAAAACGTGGTGTAACCAGTCTTGCAGCAGCGCGTGTAAATCACCCGCTGGTGTAAGCAAGCTGACAAATGGTGTCAAATCAGATGGCGCTTGAGTATTCGCCAACGCCACATTGGCATTAGCCAGCAATAAAGCCAATTTCGCCGGCGGCATATCGCCCAACAATGCGGACAACAACATCGTCTCTGGCATTTCAACTGCTGCACTGCGCTCGCGCAAAACCGATTCCAGTGCGCTTTCCCAGCCTTCTTTCACCTGCAATTTTTGCCACAAACGGGGTGATTCATGTAGACCGTGTTTCTTCAACCAGGGTTGAATTTTTCCCTTGGCTTGCACATCTTTTTGCAATTGTTGCAAAGCGTTAAGACGCGCGTCCAACTGTGTATGGCGCGTCTTTTCCTCATGATGACGAGTATGTGCCTGCTGATTTTCTTTTTGGCAATCCGGCAATTTCTCCTGCGCCGTTTGCAAACCATGCGTCGCTTCCTGCAACTCCTGTTGCTGTTGCGCTAGCGCGTTTTTATGTGTTTCAAGCTGCGCTTGATTCGGTGCACGCAAATTATTTTTTTCCTGCGACAACCGCTCCCAACGCGTCTGCAAACTCGATAAAACGTTGCCGATACTACGGTGATGCGCCGCTTCCAACTGGATGTCTTGCTGCGCCTGCCGCATGCTATTGCGCAATTGGCCACTTTCCTGCTGTGCCTGGCGCCAGGATTTTTCTAAATCCGGTAACTGCTCGTGATGCTGCCGCGCCGTTTGTTGCAAGGTTTGATGCTGCTGGCTTAATTCCTCCAAACGCAGCGTTGCGTTTGCCAAATCCTGCTGATGCGCTTGCTCCTGCCCTTGCCAGCGATCGCGTTGGGCGGTCAAGACTTGCAGCTGCGCTTGCAGACGTTTGCGCGATTCCTGCACAAATTTGATTTGCGCTTCCAGACTGGCAATTTCAGCATTGGTTTGATGCACCAAATTTTGCGCCTGATGCAGGCGATCACCGACGGCGTAATGCGCTTGGCGCACGTGCTCGGATTGCATTTCCACATGGCGTAATTGCGCGATTTGCTGCTCTAAATCGGTATGCGCTTGTTGTATGTCACGACCAAATTTTTCTTGCTCAGCGCTGGCTTCATTTTTGCGCAACAGCCAGAGCAATTTTTGTTTTTCGTTATGTTCGGATTGCAAGGCATGAAATTGCCGAGCGATATGCGCTTGGCCTTCCAGCTTCTGTAAATTTTGGGTCAATTCGCGCAGAATATCGTCCACCCGCGTCAAGTTTTCACGCGTTCCTTGCAAGCGCTGCTCTGTTTCCCGCCGCCGCTCTTTGTATTTGGACACGCCCGCCGCTTCTTCCAAAAAGATGCGCAATTCTTCTGGCCGAGATTCAATAATGCGCGCAATCATGCCCTGGCCAATGATGGCGTAAGCACGTGGCCCCAAACCGGTGCCGAGGAAAATATCCTGAATGTCGCGCCGCCGCACAACTTGTTGATTGATGTAGTAGGTAGAACCACCCTCACGGCTCAACACCCGTTTGACCGCGATTTCAGCATATTGATTCCACGCACCCAACAACTTGCCATCACTGTTATCAAACACCAATTCCACAGAAGCACGCCCGGCTGGTTTGCGCTGAGTGGAACCGTTGAAAATAACGTCTTGCATGGAAGCGCCGCGCAATTCGGACGCTTTGGACTCACCCAGCACCCAGCGCACCGCATCCATGATGTTGGATTTGCCGCAACCATTCGGACCAACGATACCGACCAATTGGCCAGGTATTTGGAACTGCGTGGGGTCAACGAAGGATTTAAATCCCGATAATTTGATAGAAGTTAAACGCACTATAGAGACAAACTAAAAAACTAAACAAACAAGGTTATACGTGAATACGTGAATCCTAGGGTAAAACAGGCCAAGGCAGGTTGAGGAGAAAATGTTATCATGATAACACCGAGCAACATGAAGTAAAAATGCATCAACTCAACGCTGCAATGTTTTAACGTTTCAATCTTTCAACCCACCTTCACTCCAATCAAAAATGACTCAACAATTACAACAAATCATCGACCAAGCCTGGGAAGACCGCGCCAATATTTCCTCAAAATCCGCTAGCGCAGAATTACGCGACGCTGTGGCGCACGTAATCGACCAACTCAACCACGGCAGCATTCGCGTCGCGCAAAAAGTAGACAGCAACTGGGTCGTCAACCAATGGATCAAAAAAGCCGTCTTGCTCTCCTTCAAACTGGAAGACAACCGCGTCCTGTCAACTGGTGGCGATACACCAAGCATGCAGTTTTATGACAAGGTACCAACCAAATTTGCCAATTACACCGAAGAAGATTTCATCAAAGGCGGCTTTCGTGTCGTCCCACCCGCCGTCGCACGGCACGGCAGCTTCATCGGCAAAAACGTGATTTTGATGCCTTCTTACGTCAACATTGGCGCTTACGTGGATGAAGGCAGCATGGTTGATACCTGGGCCACGGTTGGTTCCTGCGCCCAAATCGGTAAAAACGTCCATTTGTCCGGCGGTGTCGGCATCGGCGGCGTGTTGGAACCGATGCAAGCCAACCCAACCATTATCGAAGACAACTGCTTCATCGGAGCGCGTTCTGAAATCGTTGAAGGCGTCATCGTAGAAGAAAATTCCGTGATTTCCATGGGCGTGTACATCGGTCAATCCACCAAAATTTACAACCGTGCTACCGGCGAAGTCAGCTACGGAAGAGTTCCCGCTGGCTCAGTCGTCGTCTCCGGCAGCTTGCCTGCAGCCAATGGCCAATACAGTCTGTACTGCGCCGTCATCGTCAAACAAATTGACGCCAAAACACGGGCTAAAACGGGCATTAACGAATTGTTGCGGGATTTGTAACCCAAGTCATTCAATTAATATCCGTCGTTCCCGCGGCTTTAGGCGGGAACCCAGCGACTTTGATTTACACAGCAAAAGCCACTAGGCTCCCGCCTAAAACCGCGGGAGCGACGTAGCAAGGTGTCGTCGATATCAATATCTTCACTCACGCCACCAATTAATTTAATTAACTAAGGTGTTACCTATCCCCCACCATGACCATACTTTTCGGTATCCCCAACTGCAATCAAGTAAAAAACGCCCGCACCTGGTTAGATGCACACCAACAACCCTATGTTTTCCACGATTTCAAAAAGTCCGGCGTCAATCCTGACTGGATCAACATCTGGTTAAAAAAACAACCGTGGGATGTGTTAATCAACAAAAAAGGTACCACCTGGCGCAACCTAAGCGAAGAACGCAAAGCCAGCATCGTCGATACCCAAAGCGCCATCGCGCTCATGCTCGAATCGCCCTCCATCATCAAACGGCCCGTTTTGTGCATCAGCAATCATGAAAACGAGAGCAAAAATGATTACGCCACGCATGTGGGATTTTCCGAAGCCACTTACCAAACTATTTTTAAATAAACCATGAATAAAACGCTTGCCCTGGCCAAAGAGTTGATTGCCCTGGAATCCCTCACCCCCAAAGATCAAGGCTGTCAGGAATACCTGCGCGACATATTGTCACCCTTAGGCTTTGTGTGCGAAACCATCCAATCAGGCCAAGTGACCAACCTGTGGGCGCGTAAAGGCACAGCCGCGCCTTTAGTCGTCTTCGCAGGACATACCGACGTGGTACCAACTGGCCCGCTGGAAGAATGGACTTCCCCACCCTTCATTCCAACCGAACGCGACGGCAAGCTCTATGGCCGTGGTGCAGCTGACATGAAAACCTCGATTGCCGCGATGCTGGTCGCCGTAGAAGAATTCCTCGCTGCGCATCCCGATCACCAAGGCTCGATAGGTTTTCTCATCACCAGCGATGAAGAAGGCCCCGCCACTGACGGCACCGTCGTGGTCTGCAACACCTTAAAAGCACGTGGAGAAAAAATCGATTATTGCGTAGTCGGTGAACCCACCTCCGACGCATTATTAGGCGACACCATCAAAAACGGCCGCCGCGGCTCCATGTCCGGCAAACTCACCATCAAAGGCGTGCAAGGCCATATCGCCTATCCACAATTAGCGCGCAACCCCATCCACGAAGCAGCGCCCGCATTAGCCGAATTGACAAAAGAAAAATGGGATGAAGGCAACGAATACTACCTCCCCACCTCCTGGCAAATCTCCAACATCCACGGCGGCACAGGCGCCTCGAACGTCATTCCAGGCGAAGTGATCATTGACTTCAACTTCCGCTTCTCCACCGCCAGCACCAGCGCCGGCCTGCAACAACGACTAGAAGCCATCCTCGACAAACATGGCCTGACCTACGATTTAAAATGGACCATCAGCGGCCAACCATTCCTCACCCCACGTGGCAACTTAAGCAACGCCTTGGCAGCAGCGATCAAAGCAGAAACAGGGCTAGAAACCACCCTATCCACCACCGGCGGCACGTCGGACGGTCGCTTTATCGCGCAGATTTGTCCGCAAGTGATTGAATTTGGCCCACCTAATGCCAGCATTCACAAGGTGGATGAGCATATTGAATTGCGGTTTGTTGAACCGCTGAAGAATATTTATCGGGGGAC
>CAZCIX010000018.1:7121-33848 GCA_964498835.1 uncultured Burkholderiaceae bacterium
GACTTCAAAAACCCATACTCCACCACACGCTGCACCGCAATCGCATCGCTCACATCACCCGCATCCTCACCCGGATGGCACATCAGCAACATGCCCGTGCGAGCAGACTGAATCCACGCTTCAAAGCGATCAGCATAATCCGCGATGTTGGCAGCGTTAACAGCATTCATGGCATTGGGTTTGAATCCATAAACACCAGCGAAGCCGTTGTTGGTCAGAAAATCGTTTGCTGCGATCATTTTTGCCAACGCTTTACCACCTAACAAACTGAGGATTTGCGGCTTGCCACGCCATTCTTGATTCGCGGGCACGGTGTTGCGTATCCATGGACGTTTAGCCGGATAGCGTGCTGCTAATTCAGCCAATAACACGGCGCGTATCGTAGGTAGTTGGTGCACATGCTGGTGGCCGTCGATGAAGTCTGGCGTTTGGCCTAATGCGGCTTCAAATGCATCTAGCTGCTGGTGGAATAACACTCGGATTTGCTGCGGATCGAGCTGTCGTAAATAGCTGCGTAAGATGGTGCGGCTCAGGCTGGGAGCGGGTGTGATGGAATCGAAACTTTCGGTCAGATTGAAATGCAAACCGATGTCCGCCAAACCAACTTGTTCACGCAACAGGGGTGCGGAATGTTGTTGCCAGCGAGGTGCGGTGCTGAAACAACTGACTGCGCTTAAGCGGCTCATCCCTACCAAAGTATTGATCGCAGCATCAATGGCTGCGTTTTGGCCGTAATCATCGGCGCAGATTGCGATGAAGGTCATGCGTGAAAAGCCCAATAACGGCTGAGGATATACGTCATCACAGCGACGATGACCAGGACGATGGCTAGCACAATAAAGTACGGCAAAGCTGAGTATTTTAATAACAGAAAAAACAATAACTGGTTGCAGGCAAATCCCAGCAAGGCCACGCGTAAAAAGCGTAAAAATGACTGAAACGTCATCCGCCGATGCGCAAAAGTCCAGTGCGTATGGCCCCAATAACTAACGCCAAAAGCACTGGCGAATCCAAACAGATTGGCTTGCAGAGCAGGTAAATGGCACCACTCAACCAGCGCGATGACGACCCAATAATGCAGCGCAGCGGCCATCGCACCAACCATGCCGAAGCGGCACAATTGCAGAAATGTGTTTTTCAATTGCATTAATCGAATTGTTTAGTGCTGACAGGACCGGTATCCACATCTTGATCAACCAGATAATGCGGACGACATTTCACTTCTTCATAAATACGTCCGACGTATTCGCCCAATATCCCAATCGAAAAAAGCTGTACGCCGGAAAAGAATAACAAACCCACCGTCAAGGTCGTCCAACCAGGTACATCATTACCAAATAACAGGGTGGAAACAGCAACCCAAATGGCATACAAAATGGCGGCAATGGAAATAGCCGCGCCGATGCCACTCCACACACGCAATGGCAAGGTGGTGAATGCCGTCATACCAGTCAGCGCCAATTGGCCTAAATTGGCCAAGCTGTAATACGACACGCCAGAAGCGCGGTCCAAAGGTTGGAAAGGCAAGGCGATGCTTTTGTAACCAACCCAGGCGTATAAACCCTTCATAAACCGATTGCGCTCTGGCAATTGGCACAAGGCATCAACCACACGCCTGTCCATCAAGCGGAAATCACCGGCATTGCGTGGAATATTCAACTTGGATCCGTTCCTCATCAATTGATAAAACAAATCCGTGCCCCAGCGTTTCAAACGCGACTCATGACTGCGATCCGCAATAATGCCGTACACCATGTCGTAACCGCTTCGCCACAACTGCACCATCTCCGGCAGCAACTCAAGCGGATGTTGATAATCCGCATCAATCAAAATCACCGCATCACCACGCGCATAAGTGATGCCTGCAGAAAGCGCCGCTTCCTTACCAAAATTACGTGAAAAAGAAATGTAGCGCACGCCAGCAGCACCGGCATCGACTAAATACTGCTGCATGACCTGATCGGTGTTGTCCGTACTGCCATCATTGATGACGATAATTTCATACGAAGCCGCCAATGTTTCCAGCGTCTTTTTAAGGTCATTTAAAAAAGCCGCCAAATGAAGTGCCTCGTTATAGGCCGGAATCACGCATGAAATATAAGCCTGGTCGGGACGATTTTTAGGAACGACGGTCGATTCTGTCATGGCGGTATGGTGTTTTTTACGGATGCGGGAAAGGGTGGATTCTACCTAAAAATAGGTAGAGGTATAATGCACGCCTTCTTTCCCCTACCCTGTTTTCCATGTCCGCACCATTCCCCAATTCGTCACCCAAGCGCTCTATATTCTCCTGGCCACGCTGTTTTTCCCTTGATGCTCCCAACCTTGTACCGCTGGTATTGCTGCTGTTATGCGGACATTTACTGCTCTGGACCATCTTGCCCGCCTTAAGTCATCGCGCGCCGGATTGGGACAATATGGAAGAGTTGGTCTGGGCCAGTTCATTGGAATGGGGCTATTACAAACATCCGCCCTTGCCATCGTGGCTAATGGTGGGATTGATTTCCATTTTTGGCCGCCCAGTTTGGCTCACATTTTTCGCCGGTCAACTAAGCGTCGTGCTGTCACTGTGGTTTATCTGGCGTTTGGGATCTGAAATCACCACCCAAAAACGCGCACTAGTGCTGGTTTTGCTGCTCTCCACCATCGCCTATTGCACCGTACGCGGCGTCATGAACAATCACAATACGATCCAGCTATGGTCCATCGCTGGCGCGATCTGGATGTTTTATCGTGCCCTGCGCCATGACAATATGTTTGCCTGGTTCATGCTTGGCGTATTTGGCGCTTTGGCTTTATTAACCAAATACAGTGCGCTGGTGCAATTTGCGAGCTTCTTCCTATTCCTACTCGTCTCAGGAAAATTACGCCAAGCACGTACCTGGCGAGGCATCGCCCTCGCCACCGGCACATTGTTGCTATGCATCACACCGCACGTGCTATGGCTCCTCCATCAGACAGCCGGGCCACTGGGTTATGCGAGCGAATCCCTAGCCCCCAAAACCAGTCGCTTAGAACATCTACACGTCATCTACGATTTTGTCCTGACCAATATCGGACGCATTGCGCCCATGGGACTGGCGCTGCTGATTCTCGTAATAGGCATACGTAAAACGGCTTCCACACCTACTCGCCCTACCTTGGCACAGGAGTTTTCCAACTGGGATAAACGCTTCTTATTGATAGTAGGCTTAGGACCACTCCTACTCACCCTCACCACATCAATTGCACTCAAAACACCGTTAGCCGCACACTGGGCGACCACTTTCTTCCTGCTATTCGGCTTCTTCACTTGCTGGGTATTACGCAGCAACGACGACACGCAATTGCTACGAAAAACTCTCTGGATAGTCATCATCCTACAAATCATCATGGCCACAGGCTACGCCCTAGCCCGCGGCCCGCTCTCCGACCTAACAGGCCGCGCCACCCGCGCCACCTTCCCAGGCGCCCAAGTCTCCACCGCCCTGCAAACCATCTGGAAAGCACACGTCCAACAACCCCTCAAACTAGTCGCAGCAGACACCTGGCTAGGCGGCAACATAGCCAGCCACGCCAACCGCAACGTCGCCGTCCTAATCAACGGCGACATCAGCAAATCACCATGGGTCAACCCCAACCAAGTCCAAGCATGCGGCATGCTAGTCGCCATCAACCTCAGCCCAGAAAACGACTCCGACGATATTCCGCCTCAAGTAATGGAGTTGATGGCTGAAGCAAGCTGGACTGGCATATTGGAACTGCCGTGGACGACTAAGACTAATGGGCCGCAGGTGGTAATTAAGTGGGGGATTATTCCGCCGCGGGGAGGGTGTGGGGGTTGAGGTTGATAAAGTTGAAGAAACTCGTTTCTAAACCGGTAACTCTCATCTTTTCAAGTCGATGTGTCAGATCTTGTCTGAACTAATATAACTTATTGTCAAATAGGGGTCTAAGCTAGTACAAATCAGCAACCTCAGCACCCCATCCGATTTCGCATTATCATCTTGTCTGTTTTCCTCGCCAGTTTCTCACCCCGCATTAATATGACCACCCAAGCACTCACACCTGCTTCACGTCACCCTCTTTTGTTAGGTTTATCATTTGCCATCATCGGGGCCATTCTTTTTTCTGCTAAAGCTATTGTCGCCAAGCTGATTTATCGGTATCACGTCGATGCAGTCACGCTACTCGCTTTCCGTATGATGTTTTCCTTCCCACTTTTTGCTGTGGTTGCGATATGGAAAGCACGGACAGAACCCGCGCTGCACAAAGGCGATTACATACGCATCATTTGCTTGGGATTGACCGGCTATTATTTATCTAGTCTTTTAGATTTTATGGGCCTGCAATACATTTCTGCCGGACTAGAACGCCTGATCTTGTTTTTGACGCCATCTTTCGTATTATTAATGTCGGTCTTCTACGTCAAAAAGAAAATCACCGCACTGGAATGGATAGCGTTGGTCATTTCTTACCTTGGCACCGTGCTGGTTTTTTTACATGACGTCAAAATTGGCGGCAACAATGTCGTGCTGGGCAGTACGCTGGTACTAGGAGCGGCCATGTCGTATGCAATTTATTTGATCCTGTCTGGTGAATTAGTCCAACGCATCGGCGCATTACGATTAGTTGCTTATGCCATGTGTGTATCCAGCGTGGCCTGCGTAGCGCAATTTTTCTTCTTACGCCCTGCCTCCATGTTGATACAACCACATGCGGTCTACGGACTTTCCATCTTCAATGCTGTATTTTGTACCGTAATGCCCGTCTTTCTCACCATGATCGCCGTCGCTAGAATCGGTGCAGCCACCGCGTCGCAAGCTGGCATGATAGGACCAGTATCAACACTGTTTATGGGCGCTCTCATTTTGCAAGAACCCATCACTGCCATTCAATTAATGGGTACAGTACTGGTATTGGCGGGGATTTATTTGTTATCCAAAAAGAAGAACACCATTTAATTTGCACCTCTAATTCTGCATTCAATACAATCCATGGATAACATCAGTCATTCAGTCGTTGGTTTAGCAGCGGGCGAACTGCTGCATCGCAGCTTAAAGCAAGAGTCCGATGAACATCAGCAGCAAACCCGTCGGCGTTTATTCCTCGCTTCCTGTTGGGCAGCTAGTAATTTTCCTGATCTCGATTTATTTCTCACACGCCTTCTCCCTTCCCCGCTCGGCTATCTACTGCATCATCGCGGCCATACACACACTTTGCTGTACGCCATTCCACAAGCTATTCTTTTAGCGCTCATTATTTGGCTATTCTGGCCTGCGGCACGGAATTTATTACGGCACAGTACCAGAGCGCGTATTGGCTTTGCCATGAGTATAGGATTAGGATTCTTATTCCATTTGTCCATGGATTATTTGAATTCTTATGGAGTGCATCCTTTCCACCCTTTTAATTCGGGTTGGTTGTATGGCGACATGGTGTTTATTGTCGAACCTGTGTTTTGGATCATGTTTGGCGTGCCAATGATCATGATGATGCGTAATCCGAGACTGAAAATCATTTTGATGAGCTTGCTAATTGGCATCCCGTTGTTTTGCACTATCAAAGGTTTTTTACTGTGGCAATCAATGGCTATATTGCTATTGCTGGCAATTTTTTCCGCCATGCTGCAACAACAAGCAGATAAAGCAAACAATCAAGGAAAAAAGGCTCTAATCGCTGCCTTCGCCTTCAGCCTTGCTTTTATCGGCATGCAAGATTCGGCATCCAAATATGGCAAAACCTTGGTCAGCTATGATTTATTGCAAAAAGATCCAGCCAACCGACTGCTGGATATTGCGATGTCGCCCTTCCCGACCAATCCTTTATGCTGGAATTTTATTTCTGTAGAAAGCAAGGAAAAAGCCGGGACTTACCAATTAAGAGAAGGCATCGTCAGCCTGGCACCAACCATCTTGCCAATCGCGGCATGCCCAGCCAGCCTAAGCAAATTGCCACAGCAAGTAACCACGCAACCCGATATTGCGTTTGTTTCAAACTATCAAGGCAGTTTGAATCGATTGCGTACGCTCAGCGATCAACAATGCTACTTTAAAGCCTGGTTACGCTTCGCGCGCGCGCCATTGCTGAAACAAGACACGGCGGTTGATCTGAGATTTGGATCAGTGCCAACAGGAAATTTCACTGCACTCTCTTTAGGCAACACTGCGGAACAACACTGTTCGCGCTTTATCCCAAGTTGGGATTTCCCGCGTTCGGATTTGATGACGTCAATCATGCCATCTGTTTCAAACATCAAAAAATAACTATATTCGGAGAAATAAAATGCTAGGAAGCAGTACAAAAATCAATAGCCCAATAGCGCACATCAAAGGAACAAGTGTTTTTCCTAATAATAACGATCCAGAACAAATTCATAGAATTAGTTTGCAATGTTTACAAGAGCTTGGCATGTCACCTATCACCCTTGCCAAAACCAAGTTTGATATTTCTGAGGAATGCACAGATCGAATTATCTGTGAATTGCGCGATATGCTTCACAGCACACATGATGAATCATCAAAAATTAGATTAATTGGCGAGCTTGAAAAATACAGAAATGGGTTGGAAACAATAGGAAACCCATCAAATTATCCAAACAGTATGGATCTCAAGAAAGAATTAGACTTCATCATAGGAAAATAAAATCACACTCGAAATAAAAAAAGCGGGTTATAAAACCCGCCCCTTCAACATACATTCATAAAAAGCTGAAATACAAATTACAAAGCAGCTTTCAACAAACGTGCCATTTCTGATGGATTTTTAGTCACGGTAATACCGCAAGCTTCCATGATTTCCAATTTAGCTTGTGCTGTATCTGCACCGCCAGAAATCAACGCACCAGCATGACCCATGCGTTTGCCTGGAGGCGCGGTCACACCAGCGATGAAACCGATGACTGGTTTTTTCATATTGTCTTTGATCCAGTAAGCAGCGTTCGCTTCATCAGGACCACCGATTTCACCAATCATGATCACAGCGTCGGTATCAGGATCGTCATTGAAAGCACGCATGATATCGATATGTTTCAAACCGTTGATTGGATCGCCGCCGATACCAACAGCAGACGATTGTCCCAGACCTAAAGCAGTCAATTGTGCAACAGCTTCATAAGTCAAAGTACCAGAACGGGAAACTACGCCGATACGACCTTTTTTATGAATATGACCTGGCATGATCCCAATCTTGATTTCATCCGGTGTAATCAATCCTGGGCAGTTTGGTCCTAACAACAAAGTTTTGCTGCCTGCTTTTGCCATACGATCTTTGAGCGCCATCATGTCGCGCACAGGGATGCCTTCTGTGATGCAAATTGCCAATTCCATCTCGGCTTCTACAGCTTCCCAAATCGCTGCTGCTGCACCTGCTGGTGGAACGTAAATAACGGAAACAGTAACGCCAGTCGCTTCTTTTGCTTCTCTTACATTGGCAAAAATAGGAATGCCTTCGAAATCTTCGCCAGCTTTTTTAGGATTGACACCAGCGACGAAACAGTTTTTACCATTTGCATAGTCACGGCACATACGTGTGTGGAATTGACCGGTTTTACCAGTAATCCCTTGGGTTACAACCTTGGTATCTTTATTAATCAAAATCGACATATTTATTCCTTGTACGTATCTTTATTGATGCAATTTTTGTGGTCTATAAGCCATGAAGCTAGTGAGTCTATTAATCTATTGATTATTGACCGTTCGCAGCAGCGACCACACTCTTAGCTGCATCTTCCATCGTATCGGCAGCGATAATAGGCAAACCGGAATCAGCCAACATCTTTTTGCCCAAATCTTCGTTCGTACCCTTCATACGTACCACCAATGGCACTTCCAAAGATACAGCACGAGAAGCTGCGATCACGCCTTCAGCGATCACGTCACAACGCATAATGCCACCAAAAATATTGACCAAAATCGCTTTTAAACCTGGATTTTTCAACATAATCTTGAAGGCTTCGGTCACTTTTTCTGCTGTCGCACCACCACCAACGTCCAAGAAGTTTGCTGGCTCGCCACCAAACAATTTGATGGTATCCATCGTTGCCATCGCCAAACCGGCACCATTTACCAAGCAACCGATATTGCCATCCAAAGAGATATAAGCCAGATCAAATTTTGATGCTTCGATTTCAGCTGGATCTTCTTCATCCAAGTCACGATAAGCGACGATTTCTGGTTGACGGAACAAAGCATTGGAATCGAAATTAAATTTCGCATCCAATGCGATCACTTTGCCGGAACCAGTCAAAATCAATGGATTGATTTCAGCCAATGATGCGTCAGTTTCCCAAAACGCTTTGTATAAACCTTGCAATTGGTTACGTGCATCAACAATCGAAGCAGCAGGAATGCCGATCTTGGTAGAGATATCGTCCGCATCCTTGTCGGTCAGACCAACAGCCGGATCAATCGCTACTTGATGAATCAATTCTGGATGGGAATGTGCAACTTCTTCGATGTCCATACCACCTTCGCTAGATGCCATCAAAACAACGCGTTGGCTAACACGATCAGTCACCATGCTCACATACAATTCTTTTTTGATATCAGCGCCTTCTTCAATCAACAAGCGTCTAACTTTTTGACCTTCTGGACCAGTTTGGTGCGTGACCAACTGCATACCCATGATTTGCTCAGCGTATTCTTTTACTTGCGCCAAGGATTTTGCCACTTTCACGCCACCACCCTTGCCTCTGCCGCCAGCATGGATTTGTGCTTTAACTACCCAGACTGGGCCGCCTAAAGTTTCCGCTGCTTTGACAGCTTCATCAATAGAAAAACACGGAATACCGCGTGGCACTGTCACACCAAACTTACGCAGAATTTCTTTACCCTGATACTCATGGATTTTCATGCAAACTTCCTTTTAAACGTTAAACGCTTTGCTATTAAAAAATTGTGAAAAAACTATGACTAAAAATTACAACGATTCAACTTAACTTATTTCAACTTAACTTAATTCAAGCAATCAACTAAGCAGCTAAACAACTACGACTTTTTCGCCCAACGCGGATAGTATTTTGCAACTGCTGCCCCATCAGAACGCAGAGCGTGGCAACCATCAATTTGCAATGGCTTTTTCGGGGATGACACAATACCAGATGCATTTAAGCTATTCGATGTATCACCCGTTTCAAACCATTCGCTAGCAAATGTTTGAACTGCGACAGTAGGTAAAACCTGCGCAAGTTCGGTCAAATGCGTGCATCCATTAATTCCAGATAATCTGTCCCTCAAGCCATGGCGAAAACCCTGTAGCAAGTTCAGCCCAACCAAAGCTTGATAACCATGATTGATCGTATTGCAAAATCCTGGATAAGGCATGGCATCTGACACTGTTTCTGCGGCGACAATGGTGAATTGCTGATCAAAGGTCACGCGCAACCACAACAAATGCAGAGGCACACCGGCCGATCTCACACCAGAAGCAAGGCGTACATCTTCTGTTTTCACATCAGAAATACGTGCATCCAACTCCCATAAGCCATCATCGCGCGCAAACGCTTCTACCTGAATGGCACGTGTATGTTTTAAGGAACGACGAGAAAGGGGTGACGACAAAGGCATAAAATCAATGCGGGCTAAACAACTGTCGCAGCATTAGACACTAGCTGCATTGCAAAACCGTGGGATTTTAGCACAGCTTGCTATTTAGCATTTACTCACCCTTAATTTGCTCATCATCATTTTGGCTATCCAACACTACTTGTATGACTTGATGAGAAAACCCACGTTGCTGTAAAAAACGTATTTGCTTAGCACGTTGTTTTGTATATTCAACATCATTCATTTTTTCGATGCTATCAACTCCATCAACATTCATCTCATGAATTTTATTGATCGGTTGACCAAATTTTTTACGCCAGACTGCGCGCGCACGGGCTATTTCATCTTGGGCCAAATCTGCTTTAAGGTCTGACAGGGCATTGGCGTCTATGCCATGATTTTGCAATTCTTGCAAAATCCGATTGTTGCCAAAACGGGCGGCACGGCGATTGACAAAAGAAGAAATGAAACGCGTTTCAGATAAAAATTGTGCTGTTTCCAACCAATCTAGCAAAGCATGAATATCATCTCCCTCTTGGGCATAGCGCGCCAATTTTCTCGCCAATTCGATACGGCTATGCTCGCGCATAGAGAGATAGCGCAAGGCTCTGGCTTTTAGACTGAGGGGTTTTGTTGTCATGCTTAAATGCGTCATGCGTTGCATGAAAAGAGACGCTGGATCCCCGACTAAAACACTCGTGGATGACGAGATGAAATGTACAAAACTACAAAACTGCTTGTGAATAAGCAGTTTTGTTGATTAATTTTAACTTTATTGATCAGCCACAGACGCTAACTCTCTGACACCCAAGGCAACGCGCACCTTGTTTTCAATTTCACGTGCCAACATAGGTTTTTCTTTTAAATAGTTACGAGCATTATCTTTGCCCTGCCCAATGCGCTCACCGTTGTAGCTGTACCAAGAACCCGATTTTTCGATGAGATTGGCATCCACACCTAAGTCGATGATTTCGCCTTCACGTGACGTACCTTCTCCATACAAAATATCGAAGTGCGCTTCTTTGAAGGGAGGAGCCACTTTGTTCTTGACTATCTTGACCTTGGTTTCATTACCCACCACTTCATCGCCTGCCTTGATTGATCCAGTGCGACGGATATCCAATCTGACAGAAGCATAAAACTTCAAGGCGTTACCACCTGTTGTCGTTTCTGGACTACCAAACATGACACCAATTTTCATGCGGATTTGATTAATAAAAATCACCAACGTATTGGTACGATTAATACTTGCAGTCAATTTACGTAAAGCTTGCGACATCAAACGTGCTTGCAAACCTGGTAATGAATCACCCATATCACCCTCAATTTCAGCACGTGGTGTCAGTGCTGCGACCGAATCAATGACGACCAAATCAACACTACCTGAACGCACCAAGGCATCGGTGATTTCTAATGCTTGTTCACCAGTATCTGGCTGAGAAACCAGTAGATCGGATAAATTAATGCCCAACTTTTGCGCGTAGCCAACATCCAGTGCATGTTCAGCATCGATAAAAGCACAGGTGCCGCCTAACTTTTGCATTTCAGCAATCGTTTGTAGCGTCAGCGTGGTTTTACCAGATGATTCTGGGCCATAAATTTCAACGATACGACCGCGTGGCAAACCACCTACGCCCAATGCAACGTCTAATCCCAACGAGCCGGTAGAAACAACTGGTATTTCTTCTACGATGGCACCTGCATCCATGCGCATCACAGAACCCTTGCCGAACTGCTTTTCAATTTGTGCTAATGCCGCTGACAAAGCCCTGCTTTTTTCGGCGTTTTTATCAAGACCAGGTACGGCTCTTTTATCGTCCATATGACTCTTTCAATTTTTTAATTTCTTAAATTTCTTAAATTTTTTGACTTTTTCGATTTAGCAACAACATGAATCATGTACACAAACATGATTAAACATCGCATCTTAATACTGTATAAAAAAACAGTAATTATTGCAAGCAATATTTAAAAGTAGGATTGTTTTGGGCACCCAAAAGAGGCACCCTACAAGAAATGACGCGAAATAGCCGCAATACAAATCACAACACGATGGTTTGCGCCTCATCACCTTTGCGTTGACGAATTTCACCGATACGGCTTACTACTTCGCCAGCAGCAGTCAATTGTGCCATCGCTTTTTCTGCATCTTGTTGCGCTACGATAACAATCATGCCGATACCGCAATTAAAGACGCGGTGCATTTCAGCATCCGCCACGCCACCGTGTTGCTGTAACCAACGGAACAGTGGTGGCATTTCCCAAGCATCACGATGCAAGACAGCCGTCAAATTGCTTTGCAAAACGCGGGGAACGTTCTCGACCAAACCACCACCTGTGATGTGTACCATCCCTTTGACTTCCATTGATGCCATCAAAGCTAGCAAAGGTTGGACATAAATACGCGTTGGCTCCATCAACACATCCGCCAACTTGCGACCATGAAAATCAGATTGAAGATCGGGTTTGGCAACTTCGATGATTTTGCGCACCAAAGAATAGCCATTTGAATGCACGCCAGAAGATGCCAATCCCAATACCACGTCACCCGGTGCGATTTTGCTGCCGTCGATAATTTTTGATTTTTCGACTGCCCCCACAGCAAAACCAGCTAAATCATATTCACCAGCTGGATACATACCAGGCATTTCGGCAGTTTCACCACCAATTAAGGCGCAACCAGCAAGTTCACAACCTCTAGCAATACCTTTAATCACATCACTGGCAACAGGCACATCCAACTTGCCACAGGCAAAATAATCCAGGAAAAACAAGGGCTCGGCACCCTGTACCAAAATATCGTTAACACTCATGGCGACTAAATCAATCCCCACGGTATCGTGCCGATTCAAATCAAATGCCAGTTTCAACTTAGTACCAACACCATCGGTACCAGACACCAAAACGGGTTCTTTAAATTTCTTGCTGACTTCAAACAAGGCACCAAAACCACCGATTCCTGCCATCACGCCTTCACGCATGGTGCGTTTAGCAAATGGCTTAATGGCTTCCACCAATGCATCGCCAGCATCGATATCGACACCAGCATCAGAGTAAGAAAGAGAAACAGAATTGGAGTGATTATGATCAGTACGGTCGATAGAACTCATGATGTCATTAAGTTATTAGAAGTAATTAGAAGAGAAGTAATTGGATTAGATAGATTAGATTGCGTTAGCGTTATTCAGTTAAACTGCCATTTTATCAAACCGCCAATCAATCCCACACTTTATTTCATGTGCTTTCATGTCGTTTAATTTTACTTTGAAGCAAAAACAAACCACGCTTTGGCTGGCAGTCTGGCTGTTACTACTGGCTTTTCTCATGCTATTGGGGCCTGTCCTAACACCCTTTATTACTGCAGCCATTCTGGCGTACGCCTTGCATCCTGGCGTGGATTATCTGGCATCAATCAAGATAGGAAAATTCCACCTACCGCGCGTAATGGCCGTAATTATCACGATGCTGATTTTGCTTGCTGCACTAATGGCATTAATGCTCATCGTGCTCCCTGTTCTGCAAAAAGAACTCCCTTTGCTGCAAGATCAAATTCCTAGTTTTTTAAACAAAATCAACACAATAATCAGCCCAAAATTGCAAGAATTTGGCATCACAGCCAATCTTGATGGTAGTGGTATCAAGCAAATATTGTCACGGCAATTGTCCACCGGTAGCGAAGAAATATGGAGCGCCATACTTTCTTCAGCCAAAGTTGGCAGCATTACTGTCTTAGGCTGGCTGGCTACGTTGGTGTTGATTCCAGTTGTGCTGTTTTATCTTTTATTGGATTGGCACACCTTGCTTCAACATGTGATCAATGCGGTTCCACGCGCCTGGCTAGCCCGCACCTTAAACATGGCTCAAGAAGTCAATCAATTGCTAGCACAATATTTACGTGGACAGTTGCTGGTAATGCTGATTCTGGCACTGTATTACTCAATTGCCTTGACTATCGCCAAATTTGATATCGCCCTGCCTATCGGTTTAATCACAGGCTTGTTGGTATTTATTCCTTACGTAGGATTTGGCTTGGGTTTAATCATGGCGTTGATTGCTGCAATACTGCAATTTTCCAGTATGGAAGGCGTAATTGCCGTTGCTATTGTTTATAGCATTGGACAAATCATAGAAAGTTTCTTTTTAACGCCTTACCTAGTAGGAGAACGCATCGGCTTGCATCCTTTAATTGTCATTTTTGCCTTGTTGGCATTCGGTCAGTTATTTGGCTTTGTCGGCGTGCTGCTAGCTTTACCGGCTTCAGCAGTTTTATCTGTCGCATTCCAACATGTGCGCGCACACTACTTGCGTAGTAGTTTTTACAATAGCTAATGCTAATACTTAATACCCAATACTTACGATCGAATACGTAATACATGAAACAACTAACGCTGGATTTGCAGACAAAAAAATCACCAACACTGGACAGCTTTATGGTGGGGAAAAATGCGGAGTTACTGCAATTAATGCATCAATTCAATGCACGCTCTGCAAGCGAACATTTTGTTTATATTTGGGGTGCCGCATCGGTTGGCAAAACCCATTTGCTACGTGCTTTATCTACATCACAAAATGCACGTTGCGCACGTTATATCGCCTGCGATGTCAATCTTGACCATCATGCTGCTGAAGATGCTTTTCGTTACGATCCATCAATCACGTTGTACTTGCTAGATAATTGCGAAAAACTATCTGGTGCTGAACAAAGCCACGCCTTTAATTTATTTAACCAAATCCGTGAAAACAAAGGTTTCTTAATCAGCACTGGCAACACGCCACCAGCATCATTAACGCTAAGAGAGGATTTACGCACACGCTTGGGTTGGGGCTTGATTTATCAGCTACACGGATTGAGCGATGAAGAAAAAATGACCAGCCTGGCTAAGCTTGCCCAAGCGCGTGGTCTAATGTTGTCGCCTGGCGTGCTCCCCTATTTGATTACGCATTTTGAGCGTGACATGCGATCTTTATCGGCCATGCTAGATGCATTAGATCAGTACTCGTTAGAAACCAAACGCCCTGTCACTTTGCCGCTATTGCGTAGTTTATTGAACCAACAAACATGAATCTAGCCTTATTTGATCTCGATCACACCCTTTTACCCCTGGACTCTGATTACGAATGGGGACAATTTCTAACCCGCACTGGTGCCGTCGATGCCGCCGCTTATGCAGAACGGAATGCTGCATTCTTTGCCCAATATCAGGCATCTACGCTTGATCCGGTGGAATACCTGGAATTTGCTCTAGGTACACTAGCGCAGTTTCCACGCAAGCAATTGGATGCATGGCATGCAGAATTTATGAGGCAAATCATTCAACCAGCTATTTTGCCGGCGGCAAAAGATTTGCTACAGCAACACCAAGATGCCAATGATTTAATCGTCATCATTACTGCTAGCAATCGCTTTATTACGGAACCGATTGCACGAGCGCTTGGTGTCCAACATTTGATTGCGGCTTTACCAGAAACCACGCCAAGCGGTGAGTTAACGGGAAAATTATTGGGCATTCCCACTTCTGGCCCAGGTAAAGTCACGCATACACATGCTTGGTTGGCCAATATGGGAACCAGCTTGGATCAATTTGAGAAAAGCTATTTCTACAGCGATTCGCAAAATGATATTCCCTTGCTATCCATCGTCACGCATCCAGTTGCAACCAATCCCAGCGCAAGATTAGAAGCGCATGCCCAAGCGCATGGCTGGCCTATCCTAAAATTGTTCGATGAAGCAACGATTAAATAATTTAACAATAATTAACTACATGATTAAAAAACTTATCCGCAAAATTCTCGGCGTGAAACCCTCAGCAAAAGCTGGTAACAAACCCGTCGTACTAAGCGCCAAAGAACATGGCATCGACGTCAAACTGGTCACAAGCAACGCCATTCGCGTTACCAAAACATTACAAGAAGCTGGCTTCAAAGCCTTTATCGTCGGCGGTGCTGTGCGCGATTTGCTGCTAGGTGTCAAACCCAAAGATTTCGACGTTGCTACCAATGCCACGCCCGAGCAAGTCAAACGCCTGTTTCGACGCGCCTTCATCATCGGAAGACGCTTTCAAATCGTACACGTCATGTTTGGCCAAGATTTACTGGAAGTCACCACATTCCGTGCGGCAGCGTCAAACGACAACAACAAAGACGAGCATGGCCGTGTATTGCGCGATAACACATT
Source organism: uncultured Burkholderiaceae bacterium (assembly GCA_964498835.1). GTDB lineage: Bacteria > Pseudomonadota > Gammaproteobacteria > Burkholderiales > Burkholderiaceae_D > JAGKXB01. The sequence continues at coordinate 22,821 of CAZCIX010000018.1, forward strand.
TGGCCAACAACACGAAGATGCGATGCGACGTGACTTCACCGTCAATGCCATGTATTACGATCCCACCACGCAAGTCGTGCTGGATTATCACGGTGGTATCCAGGATATCCGCAAAAAAACCCTGCGCATGATAGGCGTACCAGAAGCCCGCTATCGGGAAGATCCCGTCCGCATGTTGCGCGTGGTCCGCTTTGCGGCCAAATTGGGCTTCAATATTGATCCCGCCACGGCTGCCCCCATCCCCGTCATGGCAGCCTTAATCGATAACGTACCCGCTGCTCGAGTCTTCGATGAAATGCTCAAATCCTTAACCAGCGGCCACGCAATGGCATGTTTAGAACAATTACGTAAAGAAGGCTTGCATCATGGTTTATTACCTCTCCTGGATGTCGTACTGGAACAACCTCTAGGTGCTAAATTTGTGACGTTGGCATTAGCGAATACTGATGCCAGAGTACAAGCAAACAAAACTACCTCGCCTGGTTTTTTATTTGCAACGCTGCTATGGCATCAAGTATTAGAAAAATGGAACGCATATCAAGCCGCTGGTGAATTCCCCATCCCTGCCCTGCATCTAGCTGCGGACGATGTGCTGAATATGCAAACTGAAAAACTGGCAATACAGCGCAAAATTGGCTCCGACATGCGTGAAATCTGGGCCATGCAACCGCGTTTTGAACGTCGTGTTGGTAAATCGCCGTATAAATTAATAGAACATTTACGCTTCCGCGCCGCTTACGATTTTCTCTTGCTACGCTGCGCCTCGGGTGAAATTGATGCCAGCATAGGAGAATGGTGGACGGCATTTTATGAGGGCGATCCTGCTGGTAGAGAAGCCCTGTTAAATGCCAAAACCAAGCTAGAAAAGTCTGGAAATTCCGAAAAAACGTCTAGCAAAAAACGTTCAAAACGTCGTCGTAATGCATCCCAGCAAACTACTCATACGAATGCTGTTAGTACCAATAACACTGATTCGGAATCACATCCTGGCAAATAAGAAAATAAATAAGCACTCGCATCGACTTCATGCTCGGTCGTTCCCGCCTAAAATCGCAGGAACGACGAAATGTTGGATAAGGGGAATGAATAATCTCGGTTAAAGCTTATTAAAACTTAATAAAATGCTCACGGTAATAACGCAATTCCTCTATCGATTCGATGATGTCGGCAAGCGCTGTGTGTTTTTGGTGCTTTTTAAAACCACTCGCGATCTCCGGTTTCCAGCGCTTACATAACTCTTTCAGCGTCGACACATCCAGATTGCGATAATGGAAAAACTTCTCCAGCTTCGGCATGCTGCGTGCCATAAAGCGACGATCCTGACAAATGCTATTGCCACACATAGGAGACTTCCCTGCCTTGATGAAATGTTTCAAAAAAGCAATGATGGCAGCTTCAGCATCCGCTTCAGTCAACGTGGAGGATTTTACTCTGTCAATCAAACCGGAACGTCCATGCGTCCCCTTATTCCAAGCATCCATACCATCCAGAACCGAATCGGGTTGATGAATGGCAAAAACGGGGCCTTCCGCCAAAATATTTAGATTAGGATCTGTCACCACAACCGCGACTTCGATAATACGATCCGTTTCCGGGTTCAAGCCCGTCATTTCCATATCTACCCAAATCAAATTGTATTCATTCGGGCGCACTGGCTCGCCAGATACAATCTGGGGCACGGTTAATCCGGTGGCTTGTTCGATGGCTTGTGACATAATTCTTCTTTCATTAAATTCATTGCATTAATCAACCCGTCATTTTCTCACAGGCACAAAATGAATTCATACGCGTTTTCCGTTTTGTTTATTGCGTTTCTATTTCTTAGTCTGGCACTACGTTTTTGGTTGGCTTCGCGTCAGATCAGCCACGTAATGGCGCATCGCCACGCTGTGCCTGCCGAATTCGCAGAAAAAATCTCTTTAGAAGCGCACCAAAAAGCAGCAGATTACACCATTGCAAAAACAAAATTTGGGCAAATTTTATTGCTCGTCAGCACTACTGTATTAGTCGGCTTTACCTTGCTAGGTGGTTTGCAATGGCTGTCCAACACATTGTTTGCAATCAGCGGCCCTGGCATGTTCTACCAAATCAGCTTATTGGTTGCATTTACCTGTATTTCCAGCATCATTGATTTGCCTTTTGATTACTACAGGCAGTTTGTACTGGAGGAAAAATTTGGCTTCAATAAAATGCGCCCCGGTTTATTTTTTGCCGACATGATCAAAGGCACAGCGCTGGGTGCAGTGATTGGCTTACCTCTCGTTTGGGTGGTACTAAGCTTGATGGAAAAATCCGGCGATTTATGGTGGTTATATGCCTGGCTAGTGTGGAGTGGATTTCAGCTATTAATGTTGGTCTTGTATCCCAGCGTCATCGCCCCGCTCTTTAATAAATTTACCCCGCTGGAAGAAGGCGACGTACGCAGCCGAATTGAAGGTTTGATGCAACGCACAGGATTTGCATCTAAAGGCTTGTTTGTCATGGATGGTTCAAAACGCAGCGCGCATGGCAATGCCTATTTTTCCGGCTTTGGTGCAGCCAAACGGATTGTGTTTTTCGATACCTTGTTATCACGCCTGACAGCGCCAGAAATCGAAGCTGTGCTGGCTCATGAGTTGGGACATTTCAAACACAAACACATCATCAAACGCATCGTCACCTTATTTGCGCTGTCACTGGCTTTTCTTGCTTTGCTCGGTTATTTGAAAAACCAGGTCTGGTTTTATAGTGGTTTAGGCATTGATCCACACTTATTAGCACCAGCCAATGACAATGCCATGGCGTTGATTTTGTTTATGTTGGTGTTGCCAGTATTTACATTCCCGTTTTCGCCACTCAGTTCAATCAGCTCGCGCAAACACGAGTTTGAAGCCGATGCGTTTGCCGCTCAGCAAACCAATGCGCAGGATTTGGTATCCGCCTTGGTCAAAATGTATGAAGACAATGCATCGACCTTAACACCTGATCCGCTACATAGTACGTTTTATGACTCTCACCCACCTGCGCATATACGAATCGATAAACTCTTGCATGCAGCCGAACGCTCTGAACAATCTGCACAATTAGCGTAAGTGGGCCTGATGACTACAATCACAGGCACCATCATTGCCGCGCACGGACGTCATTATCTGGCGTCCACCATGACCAGTAGAGGCATACAGCATTTGCAATGCGTCACACGCGGTAAAAAAAGCAATGTGGCGGTTGGCGACATCGTGCAGCTCACTTTAACCTCGACCGATCAAGCCGTGATTGAATCGATTGCTGAACGCAAAACCCTGCTCTATCGCTCGGATCAATACAAATCCAAATTGTTAGCTGCCAATGTCACTCAGCTATTTATCGTCGTGGCAACTGAACCTGGTTTTTCTGATGATTTGATTTCACGTGCCTTAGTGGCAGCCGATGCCGCCGGCATCACAGCGCATATTGTGCTGAATAAAACGGACGTCGCTCATTTACTTGAAAAAACCATAGAGCGCTTGGCAATGTATGCGACGCTAGGCTATCCGATTCATGAAGTATCCGCACGTGCGCAACCAGAAGCTGCGTGCGCTACCTTAGCTCCTTTGTTAGCGGGACAATCAACGATTTTGATCGGACAATCGGGCATGGGAAAATCTTCTTTGATCAATCTTTTAGTGCCGAATGCAGATATTACGACGCGCGAAATTTCAACTGCCTTGGACACAGGCAAACACACCACGACTTTTACCCGTTTATACCCATATCAATCGGTATCCGAAGCCGATACTGGTACAATCATTGATTCGCCCGGATTCCAAGAGTTTGGCTTATATCATTTGTCGGAAGGTATGTTAGAACGCGCTTTTCGGGAATTTTCTCCCCATTTAGGAAGGTGTAAATACTATAATTGCCACCACGTGATTGAGCCAGGTTGCGCTATTTTGGCAGCGGTCGAAAAACAGCACATTACTCCCATGCGTCATGCACTGTATACACAATTGCTGCATGAATCCTCGCAAACGCTGTATTAAAAATAAATAAAATTAATTAAAAATTAATAAATCCAATACAAAATACAATTTACGTTGTTTTTACGTTTTTTACGTTGCTATGCCAATCAAACATTTTCTGCAATTTTCTGACTTTACATTAGACGAATTTGAATACGTGATTGAACGTACACATTTGATCAAACGTAAATTCAAAGCCTACGAACCCCACCACCCTTTAATCGATCGCACCCTGGTGATGGTGTTTGAAAAAAATTCCACCCGTACCCGTTTATCGTTTGAAGCTGGAATGCATCAGCTCGGCGGTGCGGCGATTTATTTAAATACCCGCGACAGTCAGTTGGGACGTGGCGAGCCAGTTGAAGATGCAGCACAAGTTATGTCCCGCATGTGCGACATCATCATGGTGCGAACTTTTGGACAAGAAATCATTGAGCGCTTCGCGGCCAATTCGCGCGTGCCCGTAATCAATGGTTTGACCAACGAACATCATCCTTGTCAGGTATTGGCCGACGTATTCACCTTTATCGAGCAACGTGGCTCGATTGCTGGCAAAACCGTGGCTTGGATAGGCGATGCTAACAATATGCTGTATTCCTGGTTGCAAGCGGCGCAAGTATTCAATTTTCACCTGAATGTTTCCACACCCAAAGGTTACGAGTTAAATCGTGAGTTGGTGGCAACAGACAATGCAAATTACACCTTATTCCCCAACCCATCCGACGCCTGTGCCGGCGCACATCTGGTGACAACCGATGTCTGGACCAGCATGGGCTACGAAAAAGAAAATGCTGCGCGCTTACAAGCGTTTGACGGCTGGATCGTCGACCAGGCCAAGATGCAACGTGCTCAACCTGATGCCTTATTCATGCACTGCCTGCCCGCCCATCGTGGCGAAGAAGTAGCAGCAGAGGTCATAGATGGCCCACAATCCATCGTCTGGGAGGAGGCAGAAAATCGTCTGCACGTTCAAAAAGCACTGATGGAATATCTGCTGCTAGGACGTATTTCTTAATACCAATTACCAATATAAATAATTAAACAATTCATTTCTTAGAAAGACCAATATGAGCGATGTAAAAAAAGTTGTCCTGGCCTATTCCGGCGGACTCGATACTTCTGTGATTTTGAAATGGCTGCAAGATCATTATCAATGTGAAATTGTGACCTTCACCGCTGACCTCGGCCAAGGTGAGGAGCTGGAACCAGCTCGTGCCAAAGCGCTTAAATTTGGCATTAAGCCAGAAAATATTTACATCGACGACGTGCGCGAAGAATTCGTGCGCGATTTCGTGTTTCCCATGTTTCGTGCCAATACTGTGTACGAGGGAGAATATTTGCTTGGCACATCCATCGCCCGCCCCTTGATTGCTAAACGCTTGATTGAAATTGCACGCAAAACGGGGGCCGATGCCATTTCCCACGGTGCGACTGGCAAAGGCAATGACCAAGTTCGTTTTGAACTCGGCGCTTACGCCTTGATGCCAGGAGTCAAAATCATCGCTCCATGGCGCGAATGGGATTTGCTGTCGCGTGAAAAATTATTGAAATATGCAGAAGATGCTGGCATTGAAATCGACATGAAACACAAAAATGGTGGTGCGCCGTATTCTATGGACGCCAATCTGTTGCACATCAGCTTCGAAGGCCGTCATTTGGAAAACCCCAGCGCAGAAGCAGAAGAAACCATGTGGCGCTGGACCGTCAGCCCAGAAGCGGCGCCCAACGAAGCAGAATACCTCGACATTGAATACGAAAAAGGCGATATCGTCGCCTTGAACGGCAAACGCCTCTCACCCGCTAGCGTGTTAACCGAATTAAACCGCTTAGGTGGCAAACACGGCATTGGCCGCCTTGACTTGGTAGAAAACCGCTATGTCGGCATGAAATCACGCGGCTGCTACGAAACCCCAGGCGGCACCATCATGTTGCGCGCACACCGCGCCATCGAATCCATCACTTTGGATCGTGAAGTCGCGCATCTGAAAGACGATTTGATGCCACGCTACGCTTCCATGATTTACAACGGCTACTGGTGGGCACCAGAACGCGTCGCGCTGCAAACCTTGATTGATCACACACAACAATGCGTCAACGGGTGGGTGCGCTTAAAACTGTACAAAGGGAATGTCATCGTCGTAGCCCGCGATTCCAAAACAGACTCGCTGTTCGACATGAACATCGCCACCTTCGACGAAGACGGCGGTGCTTACAACCAAGCCGATGCAGGCGGATTCATCAAACTCAACGCCTTGCGCATGCGAATTGCCGCGATTGCACGGGAAAAATCCAAGTAATACTTTTATTCCGTCGCTCTCGCGGTTTTAGGCGGGAATCCAGTGGCGTTGAAACGGCAAAAGTCACTGGGCTTCCGCCTAAAACCGCGGGAGCAACGGAAATTAAAGCAATACATTCTGCTTGACGCGAATAACAGTATTTACGATTCACACACCATTCGAAATCCCCCATGTTGCGACTAAATGAAATCAAGCTTCCTCTCGACCATCCTGAGGAAGCGATTAAACAAGCAATTCTTGAGAAACTCGGTATAACGGAGAACATGTTGCTTAGTTATACAGTGTTTCGCCGTGGCTATGATGCACGCAAGAAGACAGCGATTATTTTCATTTATTCACTGGATGTGGCCACGACTGATGATGCGGGGTTATTGCAACGTTTTCAGCATGATCCGCATGTTTTGCCTACGCCTGACATGGAATATCACTTTGTCGCGCAGGCGTCGCAGCAACCTGCTGCCGCAAAAAAACCACGGCCAGTTGTCATCGGTTGTGGTCCTTGTGGTTTGTTTGCTGGTTTGATTTTGGCGCAAATGGGATTTCGTCCGATTATTTTAGAACGCGGCAAGACTGTACGTGAACGGACTAAAGATACGTTTGGTTTGTGGCGTAAAAGGGAGTTGCATCCTGAATCAAATGTACAGTTTGGCGAAGGTGGCGCTGGGACGTTTTCTGACGGAAAACTATATAGCCAAGTCAAAGATCCCAAGCATTATGGCCGCAAAGTATTGACTGAGTTCGTTCAAGCCGGTGCACCTCCGGAGATTTTGTATGTCAGCAAACCACATATCGGTACATTCCGTCTAGTCAAAATGGTGGAGCAAATGCGTGCCAGTATTGAGTCCTTGGGCGGTGAATTCCGTTTTGAGCACCGCGTAGATGATATTCAAATAGAAGATGGTAAAGTGCGTGGCCTCATCCTGTCCGACGGTTCACGCATTGAAACCGAGCACGTCGTACTGGCAGTCGGCCACAGCGCACGTGACACCTTTCACATGTTGCATCAACGTGGCGTGCACATCGTTGCCAAACCATTTTCGATCGGATTTCGGATCGAACATCCACAATCCTTAATCGATCGCTGCCGTTTTGGCCCCAATGCAGGCAATCCTTTACTAGGCGCCGCGGATTACAAACTGGTACATCACTGCAGCAATGGTCGTTCGGTATACAGTTTTTGCATGTGCCCAGGCGGCACGGTGGTGGCGGCAGCATCAGAACCCGGTCGTCTGGTCACCAATGGCATGAGCCAGTATTCACGTAACGAACGCAACGCTAATAGTGCCATCGTGGTAGGCATCACCCCAGCGGATTATCCTGACTATCCAAGCAATCCTTTGGCTGGCATTACCTTCCAAAGATATTGGGAAGAACGCGCTTTTGTACTAGGCGGCAGCAATTACAACGCGCCTGGGCAACTGGTGGGCGACTTCTTAGCCAATCAACCTTCCACCACCTTAGGTTCTGTCATTCCATCCTACAAACCTGGCGTGCAATTAGGCGACCTCAGCACCAGCTTGCCGGATTATGCGATTACAGCCATACGTGAAGCCCTGCCCGCTTTTGGCAAACAAATCAAAGGCTTTGATGTCCGCGACGCCATGCTAACAGGAATAGAAACACGCACATCCTCCCCCATCTGTATACAACGCAACGAACATTACCAAAGCGTGAACACCCAAGGCTTATTTCCCGCTGGCGAAGGTGCCGGTTACGCCGGTGGCATTCTCTCCGCTGCGATTGATGGCATCAAGGTGGCGGAGGCAGTGGCGTTGAGTTTGGTTGCTTGAACAGCCTCACCCTCAATAAACAAGACCTGATGTATAGTGGCAGGCTGTTCAACAACTACCTTCCATATGGAAAGCATTCTTTTAATCATCGTTGCCATAGCGCTCGTCGCACTAAATGGTTTTTTCGTGGCGGCAGAATTTAGTCTTGTTAAATTACGACCAACGCGCATTCGCGCAATTGCTAAAAAACATGGTTTGCTAGGGCGTGTTCTCGCCACCGTACATAGCCAACTGGATGCTTATTTGTCCGCTTGCCAGCTCGGTATTACCTTAGCCTCGCTTGGCCTGGGCTGGATTGGGGAGCCGGCATTTGCTAGTTTGCTATCTCCCTTATTTCACCTGATTGGTATTACGAATCAAGAAATTATCCATAGTATTTCATTTGCCTTCGCCTTTTTTGTCATTTCGTTTCTGCATATCGTGGTTGGAGAATTGGCACCAAAATCCATGGCGATTCGCAATCCAGACAAAATTGGCTTGTGGAGCGCATTGCCACTTTATGGTTTTTATTGGTTGATGTATCCAGCAATCTGGATGCTGAATGCCAGCGCCAACTGGGTATTACGATTGGCAGGCCTAGATAACACAGGACATATGCAGGATAGCCATTATTCTGCGGAAGAACTCAAGCTGATTCTGCGTACCAGTCGCCCTGACGGCAAGTTCACGCATGACGAATGGAATGTGCTGGCGCAAATTTTGGACTTCAGCAAGCTACAAGTTTCCGATTGCATGCGTCCGATCCATGAGCTGGTGTTTTTGCAGAAAAACAAATCCTGGCAAGACAACATGGACATCATTGCCTCCAATCGATTCAGCCGTTACCCTTACTTTGATGCAGAACACAAAGTAATGGGAATGATTCATCTCAAAGATTTATTTTTAGCACAACAAGAAGGTAAATCCATTGCCAATCTGGATGAGTATTTACGCCCAATACAACACGTGACACCACATCTGTCTGCTTTGGAGCTGTTCCGCCGCTCCCGCAAAGGCGCACCACATTTCATCATGGTGACAGAACCAGGAAACAGCGTGCAGGGATTTTTAACGCTGGATAACTTGCTCAGCGCGTTGGTGGGAGAAATTTCTGATGAATTCCGTCAAAGTGACAATGAATGGACACGTCTCAACGACGGCAGTTTGATAGGCAAAGGCAGCATGCCTATTTTTACACTAGAACGTATTTTAGGTATCGATATTGAAAACGAAAAGTTCAATCTGGAAGACGCCGAATCGGTAGGTGGACTGATTATGGAGAAATTAGGAGATATTCCCAAAGAGGGGCAACGCATCATTTTTGAACAATTCGATATTTTGATCAAACAAATGCATGGGCCACGCATTGCATTAGTGCAAGTATTTCCTAAAGAGTTAGCTGCAAAGATGTGATGTTATGCCATCAACTTCACTTGTCAAACTGTTTAATAACGTACGTACGGGCAAGATTAATTCACTGGCAGTCAGCCCTATTGGCCCTACTCCTTGCTCGACCAAAACATCAGCCGCTTTGCCATGCAGCCAAACAGCAGCCAACGCTGCGTCTCTTGCAGGCCACCTCTGTGCTAACAAAGCGCCACCAACACCGGCTAACACATCCCCAGTACCAGCTGTCGCCAAACCCGGATTGCCAGTCGAATTAATGACTACGTCACTATTTGGCGATGCAATTACCGTACCTGTTCCTTTGAGGATGAGGTATGCCTGATATTGATCACTTAAAGTACGAGCAGATCGTAAACGATCTGATTGTACTTCTTGGAGACTGCATCCCAATAAGCGCGCAGCCTCTAAAGGATGCGGAGTCATCAACGTAGGACTGATACGCTGCGCCACTTTTTGTTGCAACCCCTGATCTTGAGCAATTAAATTCAATGCATCCGCATCAAGTAACATGGGAGTATCAAACTCCAACACCCGCGCAAGTAAAGCATGCGCCTCGCTTGACAATCCTAAACCAGGGCCAACGACCAACGCGGCAGAAGAAAAATCAAATGTATCTGGTGACCGACACATTAACTCCGGCTCGTTTCCATCGTAAGTTAAGGTTTCGTCAAGCGAAACAACAAAAACCCGACCGGCACCAGAATGCAGAGCAGCACGCCCTGCCAATAAAACAGCGCCAACCATGCCTGGCGCACCACCAACGATAGCAACATTCCCATAAGTGCCCTTGTTCGTATGGTGGAGACGTTGCTGCAATGATGATTGAAACAAATCCACACTATTGAGAAAAATCCGTGAAGCAAGCTGATTAATATACAGGTCACCAGTTTCCAAATCAGCAACATATACTTTACCAGCACAATCTCTACCATAAAGAGTGTGGAGGCCGATTTTGTCGGCAATAAACGTAATGGTTGCTGTAGCACGTACTGCTACACCACCTTGTTCTATACCAACGATATTGCCCGTGTCAGCATCCAAACCACTTGGCACATCCAGTGCCAAAATGGGTACTGACAAAGCGTTAATGGCATGAATCAACACCTTCAAATCACCCGTGATGGGGCGCGTTAAACCAATACCAAACAAACCATCGATGATTAAATCCCACGTTATTGAAGTAATAAGAGAGATGACATCCTGAATGTTGTCCATCGCCATAAAATGCACCGCACTTTGCCGAGCACGCGCCATAGCCAATACAAATTCAGGCGACTCGTTAATGCCTGGGTAGGGTAAAAGTGTGACTTGCGCTCCTCTTTGTGCCAACTGATACGCAACTTCTAATGCATCACCGCCATTATTACCAGGACCTACCGACACCAATACTTTTGCTTGCGTCAATGGCAGGGCAAGATAATTCAATGCCACCTTGGCAGCCTCCAAACCAGCGCGCTGCATAAGCGTCGCCACGGGCAGATCGGCAGCAGCAGCGCGCTCAACAGCGACAATCTTATCAATTGAGCAAAGATGATGCATTTTTAATAATATTCTTACTATTCAACAATTAACAATATA
>CAZCIX010000018.1:33948-38338 GCA_964498835.1 uncultured Burkholderiaceae bacterium
GGCGATTACGAGCATCATGCCCGATCTCTCTATTTGATCCTCAGATGATGAACAAACTTCTGCAACAACTAAATTATCTGGTGCCTCTACATCATGCACCAATGTTGCACTAGTATCAATAATTTCACGGTTGGGTATCTCATCTGTGTTCGGGGGCATAGAGTATGCGTTTGCATCAGCTTTTGCTCCACAATTTAAAATGCACGGGATGACGCACAAAACGAGAAAAGACAAATATCTTGGATCGAAAGCATTACTAGAACTACTGCCCGAGGCTTGATCAGTTGAAAAATGGCTATAAACCTTTTCAGAAAGCTGGCAGCGATGCTCATCGGTATCAATTAAATGTCCGGCATCGTCATGCTCGAATGCTATCCCCGCTCCTAAAATATTTTGACCATTCGCATCCAGCAAATACGCATTCCAGGCCGAAACTTGTAAGGTATAACTGGCTCCGTCAACATCAAAAACGACATTTTTAAACCCATTTGTACCTGCCTGAGCATTCTCTATGTCGTTGGCCAAACTTACCCTACAAGCACTGCTTCCCGAATCAATACTTTCTCCCTTCATCGCTTTTAAATAAAGTGATTGTAGAGACGAACCCAATCCATTCAAACTCCATAATCCATACTTGCTAATGTGAATAGTGATCTTTGCGCCATCACGACTGACACTAATACCTCGATCAGTCAATGCCTGCGTGCGTGCTATAAACGCCTCAGGTACCGGGCACCACACATTCGCATAAGGACCATCCGGAATTTGAAATTCAAGATAATCAGGATGTATCTGGATTTTCCCCTCGCTGCGCAACCGACTCAATTCCGTTGCAATATCTTTTACTGCCATATTATTTGAACAATAACCAGAATTACCCACAACAAGACTGGCCTCAATCTCCCCCACCATCCATTCTGCACTCAACAATTCATTGATGATGTAGGTAAGCGCACCTTGTATATCATTGCTAGACAGTTTGGTTCCATCTATCGTCCAACGATCTCCCGATCTAAAGAAAGGAGATTGCGGCTGTTGAGAATTGTCATTCCAGTCATAACCAAAATAAAACCACTCGCATGCTATCTTGTGTGTTTTGGCAGAAGTCGCAATCTCACGAATCGGTGTTTGGGTTAAAAACCAAGCTGGTGACAGACCAAAATTCACCGTTGCATCTGGAATATGTGTACTCAATGCCGCAAACAACTCATCCGCCAACAACGCTATATTTGCCTTATTAGCACTCACACCTAAACCGGTTGAAAAATCCCCTTCAATATCCAAATCAAGATGCTTGTAATCATCTTTCAACATTCGCTTAATGACATCATCAATAAATGCTTGCCTTAACCCTTCAGAAGCTGCAATGGTGAGAAATGGTGCTGAATCTCGAGCACCACCTATCGACAACACCGGCGTAGCACCCGCATTTAGACTAGCAGCGTGACGTTGCGCCAACGTGTTTGATCTATCAGCTTCATTACAAGCCGCTTCCGTTGAGCCACAAAAATGTAATGAACCATCATCTCTGGGATACACAAAAGCCATCGAAACTTCCGCACCTTTTACATCAGCACCAAAATTCACACTATTAAACCAAGTTTCATCGTAAAGCATGCCCAAAGAGGCTGTTCTATTCGTAGCAAATACAGTAGGTGCTGTATTCATTACACTGTATGCAGCCGCACCCACTGCCAATGTTCTTAATACGTTCATAAAAATCCTGATGACTGATTTTTAACTAAATTACTCATAGCTAAAAACCAAAATTAACAATAAATCATGCAAATAAGTAATTATAAAAACACTAATAATAAATATCAATTAACCATTCCCAAGAAACATAAAGTACCAACCCAAAACCACAAGCCTTTTTCAATCACGTATTAAAACCGGTAAAATGCCGGCACGTACCATTCAAAAAACATTAACAATCTCAGCACCTCAATTACCTGCAATCAAGTATGTCCAACACTACCCCCAGCTCCAACTTTTTACGCTCTATCATCGAAGAAGACATTGCCACTGGCACACACACGCGCGCTGGTTTGCCCTCTGTCATTACACGCTTCCCCCCTGAGCCCAATGGCTATTTGCACATCGGTCATGCCAAATCGATTTGCCTTAATTTTGGCCTGGCGCGCGATTATGTCGGACGTTGTCATTTGCGTTTTGACGATACCAATCCCGAGCAGGAAGAGCAGGAATACGTCGATACCATTATTGATTCAGTGCAATGGCTGGGATTTAACTGGAAGCATCAGGAACAAACGCATTTGTACTACGCCAGCAATTATTTCGAACAGTTGTATGCGATGGCTGAATATCTGATCCAAGCCGGTCATGCCTACGTAGACAGCCAGAACGCCAAAGACATGGCAGCCAATCGAGGCAGTTTTTCTGAAGCCGGGAAAAATTCACCTTACCGCGAACGCTCAGCCGAAGAATCGCTAGCATTATTCCGTCGTATGAAGGCGGGGGAATTTGCAGATGGCGAACACGTGCTACGCGCCAAGATAGACATGGCATCGCCCAATATGAATATGCGCGATCCGGCCATTTACCGCATTCGCCACGCACATCATCACCGCACTGGCGACACCTGGTGTATTTATCCCATGTATGACTACACCCATCCTTTATCCGATGCGCTGGAAAACATCACGCACTCGATTTGCACGCTGGAATTCCAAGATCACAGGCCGTTTTACGATTGGATTATTGCGCGCTGTGCCGAGGGTGGATATTTCCAACAACCCGTCCCACAACAATATGAATTCGCCCGCCTCAACTTGACTTATGTCGTCACCAGCAAACGCAAACTGCGCCAACTGGTAGAACAAGGCATCGTCAATGGCTGGGATGATCCACGCATGCCGACCATCGTTGGACTACGTCGTCGTGGCTATACGCCAGAATCAATACAACTTTTTTGCGAACGCATCGGCGTCACCCGCTCCGACGGCTGGATAGACATGAGCACCTTAGAAGGCTGCCTACGGGAAGACTTAGATCCCAAAGCACCACGCGCCACTGCTGTGTTACGCCCTTTAAAACTCATCATCGATAACTTGGCTGACGGTGTTGCGATCGAATGCAGCGCACCTGTTCATCCGCATCATCCTGAACACGGCATGCGCACTTTTCCACTCAGTAATACATTGTGGATAGAGCAGGAAGATTTTATGGAAGTACCCAGCAAGGGCTATTTCCGCCTCTTCCCTGGCAATAAAGTGCGGTTACGTCACGGCTTCGTAGTGGAATGCACCGGTTGCGACAAAGATGAACAAGGCAACGTGATCGCCGTACATTGCAACTACTTCCCTGACAGCCAATCCGGCACACCAGGCAGCGCCAATTACAAGGTCAAAGGCAACATCCACTGGGTAAGCGCAGCACACGCTTTATCGACTGAAGTTCGCTTATACGACAGATTGTTTATCGATCCGAATCCTGATGCGGGGGGTAAGGATTTCATCACCTTGCTTAATCCCAATGCGTTAGAAGTTGTGCAAGCGTATCTGGAACCAGGTATGCGCGATGCGCTACCGGATGCACGTTACCAATTCGAGCGACACGGTTATTTTGTGGCAGACAGAGTGGATTCCATGGTGGGGAAACCGGTATTTAATCGGATTACGACGTTGAAGGATTCTTGGGGTAAATAACACTCATCCAACATGCTGTCCGAATTCGACCTCATCACCCGCTATTTCACCCGTCCCAACCACGCTGGCAAACAAGTAGCACTAGGAATAGGCGACGACTGTGCGCTACTCCGTCCATTGGCTGGTATGCAAATCGCGATTTCTTCCGACATGTTGGTAGAGGGAAGGCATTTCTTCCCGAATGCCCACCCCTATCAACTCGCTCACAAATGCCTGGCAGTCAACTTATCTGATTTAGCCGCGATGGGAGCCAAACCCATCGCATTCACTCTAGCGCTTTCTTTACCACAAGCATCACCAACATGGCTGACGGAATTTTCTGCTGGTTTATTTGCGCTGGCAGACACCCACAATTGCACTTTAATAGGCGGCGACACAACCAAAGGGCCGTTGACGATTTGTATCACTATTTTTGGTGAAATCCCTACTGGCCAAGCCTTGCTGCGGAGCGCTGCGCAAGTGGGCGATGATATCTGGGTGTCCGGTACGCTAGGCGATGCCAAACTGGCGCTGGCCACTTATCAAAATGAATTAAGTCTAAACAGCGCTGCACTTGCCAGTGCAGCCACACGCTTGCACACACCCACACCACGGGTGACGCTAGGATTGGCTTTGCGCGGACTAGCCCGGTCAGCGATTGATATTTCTGATGGTTTAGTAGGCGACTTAGGGCATATTCTGCAAGCGTCCAAAGTGGGTGCCACGCTGGATGTGGATGCCCT
>CAZCIX010000019.1:0-37784 GCA_964498835.1 uncultured Burkholderiaceae bacterium
TGATTGCTTTTATCAGAAATTCCATAAAATTGCGGTTTTCGTAGAGTTGTATCAGCTCGACATCACCCGTGTTTAATCCTTTATTTTCAGTTTTAATCGCATCGAAAAATCCCTGTTCCTTATATTCGTCCATGCTCCTCGTTAAGGGTGACGGTATGCGGACTGTGAGGGATACCGTATTTCGTGGAACTGCTGGCGGAATCGCCATGTGTATACGCTCACCATTTGGTAAAGTGGCACCAATAATGGGTTCTTCGGCTGTCAATTTTTGTTCAGTATAGGTCGCAACAGCTTTTGCTAACGCGTAACAATTTTCGTATGTCATTTCTGGGGCGGATTCTTCATGCCAGATGCCAGATTGTTCATAAAATACGAGAAGTGGATCATTTACTACAATTTCAGTAACTCCCGTTTTGTCCATTAAATGGCGTATTGGGCTCAAAAAATGTTGAACCGATACATCGTCATGAATCACGTCATTTTGGTTGTATGTCATATACCGTACTAAAGTCTAAGTCACGTGGAATCATGATAACGATTTGATCCCCTTGGTTTCGATATAACGTCGGAGGAATATTGATAGTGCTATCTAAAACTTTTTCCGCAATCTTATTGCCTGACTGTGTTGTACTTTGGAACGCGACTGTGCTGGTATTTGAATTTGCATTGGTATTGTTGCTATTTGCCATTCTGGCAATTTCATATGCGAATGCATCATTTACTAGAGTTAGCATCAAGGATGCCCCTATGCGCTGTGACCAATGATTGTCGATTTCGCCATCAACTCCAGACCCTCCCAATGCATCGGCAGCGGGAGCATCAATGTTGATAATGACTCCATCCGCAGTTTCAATGCGACGCCATAATACGTACAGCCTCGTTTCACCATTTCGTACTGATCCGCTTTGTTCCCCTGTTACTTTTGCGCCACGATCAACCAAAATTACTTTGCCATTGGCTGACATAAGTGGTTCGACCATGCGACAAATGACGAATCCAGGCTTCATTGCCACTATGCGAGTGCGTAATACGCACTTAATTGTCGTTCCTTCGCTTGCTATCAAACTTCGATTTCCCAAGAATCCGGCTTTGACGGTAGGTGTATTGGTGGGTGTTAAACTTCCTTGCAACGCTCCTTTGCCGCCATCACTTCCCCCTGTTGATTGGGGAGCGATATTACTTCCGCCAGTGATTTTTGCTAGTATTTTGTTTGTTTTCGCATCGTCTCCGAATCCGATTGTCCCCATTCCACCCTCGACTGCACCCCCAGGCTGTACGCCGCCATTTATGACGAATGCTGAATCATATGGATTAGGTCCTTTCGTGGACGGAATAGTTGTCATTATTGGATGATTATTACTACTGCCCCATCCACGAGTTGTGCCCAATTCTTTGTTTGAAGGTGGGCTATTCTTTGCTCCGTTCTGCAGTGCCTCGATTGGGACAAATTTGCCAATATTGATATTTTCATCAATGGGAGGAATTTTAATTTCTGCTGGGGCAGGTGGCGGCAAGATACTGCTCGCACTTATGGAGGCTGCATTACTAATATTATCGTTTTCAAATTTGCGTGATTTAACAGTCGATTGTTCCTGTGCTGGTTTGGATGTAGTGCTCCCTTTGGCCACTGTTTTCATCCGATTCAATGTCCAATACACAGCACCGCTTCCAACCGCGCAGACAATTACCAAAAACAATATCAAGATAAATTTGTCACGATTTTTTGGCTTTACATCGTTGACACTAGGCAAACTACGATCACCCCTGGATTCGTTTTTATTCTGATTCATTCAGATGTCCGTACAACACGTTTTAAACCATCGACTGTGACGCCATCTTTTGGCGCAATCCCATCGATGTCGTAACTTTCATTCCAAATTCCAACGACTGCTTTGCTGAGTCGTAAAACCAATTGCTTATATACACGGTGAAGAACAATTGTGTCATTCGTTTCTACATGCGAACCAGGTATGCTTTCTGAGCCATCAGCTTCAACCACAAACACTTCAGGCATTTGGCGATTATTAGGAAATTTCAAATAAGTGGCCATCCCGTCATCGTAAGCTGAAGATGGTGCAATATTTTCGGCACCGGTGAGTAATTGCATCGAATAGTTAAAATTCTTCGGCTTGGTTTTTTCTTGCAATTTTTCGGCCACGATTTCTTTTGTGTTAATTTCTTTTTTAGCCTTGGCTGCCTCTTTGACCTCATCCTCCGGGTATTTAAATGTGACGCGAAACATTGCATCTTTGTCACGTTTAAATTCTTTATTGATAACGAAATCAAAGCTATAAATGCGTTTGTCTGTTGTTAACTCCAAATTATTTGGTTCCACTGCACCTGATTTTGCTTTGACAAAAATATGATTGTCGCCGGTGTTGGCAACAATGCACCAATCAGATTCAGGTTTGTTGCAGTCTGCTCCGAAGCCGGGCGCCGCAATTTTGATAGATTCATCTTTTGCCAGGACAATGTGTGTACCAACGCCTTTGATAATGTTGATTGTAATTACCTGATCTGGATCATAGACAATTTGTCTGATTCGACTATCGCTTTTCATCGGTGACGGTAGCACGGCTGTATTGCCTGATACAGACCACATGGCTATCAATGTAGCCATTATTATTTTTAAAATGAGGGCAATCATTAGCGTCCTGTCGTCAATTCTGGATCAGCACGATATGCACAAGTTTTGTAGCCGGTTGGATTATCGATCCAGTCAGATTCCTTCATTGTGAGGGAAGGGCGATATTCATACGACAATGTGGCGATGTAACGAGGGGTGACACCTTCGGTTTTTACGCCATTTTTCCACGTTGCTTTTTCAAAACTGACAACGGCTTTTCCTGGCTGATCGTTGGGTAAGCGAATTGATAAAACTTTTATACGATATTCGGTTCCATTACCCAGTACTTTATCTAAGGCTTTGTCGCCTTCGTATTGTTTTGCATATTCGGAACCAACTGCATCGCAACTCATATTAAGCGTTAGATCGTAATCACGTTGCAATAAACTGTAGTAATAGCTCTCACGCGCAATTACGTACATTTTGATATTGTGTTTGTCGTGTGCTTCTTGGTACTGCAATGTGTTGGTATCCATTTGTTTTATTACACTGGTTTCTCCGGTCGCTTTATCTACTTCGACAAGAAATGCAAATGGATGAAAGCGTTTCACTACGACGCTGATCGAAATTCCTAAAATTAAGGCAAGTAAGCATGCCGCATATGCTATTCGCCAGGCATTCTTTTCTGATCTTTGTAATTGTTCTTCGCGATCATTTTCATAACCACGAATTTTGTAATGAAAATCTTTGTCATCTGATGGCACGATGGGCTCATCTTTAGAATAGGGCATTCCAACCTTTCAATAACAAATTGAATAAAACATAGAGAAAATGTTTGCCAAAATATCAAATTATTGAAATGAATTACAAATATTTTGGCATTTTGTGGCGAAAAACGGCATATTTCGGTTTTGATGGTAAAGTTTTTTTTATGCGTTTTAATTATCGAGAAAATTGTATTGGCGTTAAATGATTCGCTGTACGATCAGTAATGGACAAATTTTTCATATCTGTTTCACGTTTCTGTTGAGAGATTAATTTTTCTTCACTTTCAACAATCATCTTGAACATCATCAGTTTTGTTTGTTCATTTTGAATCATTGCTTGTTCAGCCTGCATGCGAGTTTGCAGTTCTTGGATTGACTTTGCATCTGTTGTCGCATCAATTTGCCCCATCAAATTTTGAATGTTATCAAGTCTCTTTCCAGCCGCATCATAGGCAGCTTGTGCATTTGCTTTGTTCTGCGCGGTGATGTTGAGATCTCGATTACATAAATCTAAGGTGGATCCTGTTTTCCCCGTGCATGAATAAATGGCAGTGGCATCACGAATAGCTTTTCCTGCACCAGTTAAGCCTGCATATCCTCCTTTTTGAACGGCGTTATATACCTGTTGCCAGTCTGCAGGTAATAAATTTTTTAAGGCTGGATCGTTTAAAAGTTGACCCAGTCCTCGGCTGCCGCTAATCGATGCGTATAACTGTCGCTGCTGTTCTAGCTGCGTTTTCATCTGTGCGAGCTGTTGGGCCCAAGCCGTGACTTGTTGAATTTGTTGTGAAAGACTGGCTACATCCGTTACTGGAATTTGTGCTGCCACGTGGAATGTAATGCAGCACAATGCTATAGCGGCTATTGATTTTGTTAAGAAATTTTTCATTGAGGTGCTACCCGCTTCGGATATTAACTTACAATTCGTTTGACTCATCTATCTTGACGATTCAAGCGATCGATCGTCGTTCTTCTATACATTGGCACATGATTCGTTGATTCAGCTTTATTGCTACTCTTTGATTCTTCTATAGAGCCACCACGAGTATTAGCGTTACTATCATCACTCTTATCATTTTTACTTTTGTTTGTCGTCCTGCTCATCAGGAATCGACCTAGACCACCGCCATTAAGGGTGGTGCCACCAGCAAGTCCGGCTGCTATCTGTGGGCACTGCCACAACAAAATTAGAAGAGAACCCTCTAAGACTATCAACCCAAACGCATCTGCAATTCGATTGGTTGTAGGATCACTATTTCCGCTGAATGTATGAAAAAGAGAGATATAGTTAGCGCTAATAGCTATTGATACGCCAATGACAAATGCGAGAATAATGATCAAAAACGTGTAGTTCATGAGTTGTGCGAGCCATGCATCAAAGAACTTCGCTACTGGTGGAAATATCAAAGTTGCAATAAATGCAGGCCCCAATCCTAAAATCAAGGCAATTACTGTTTTGGCCATGATTAAGAAGCCACCGCAGATAATCAGCATTACAGTATTTCCTGCGAATACTATTACCCCGGCAAGAACGTCAAGCCACCCACCAAACGGTAATAGTGTTACTCCGTGTCCAATCATTCCTAAGCTGAGATTTGCTCCTTGTGCATCGAATGTATCCAACACCCCATAGAGATTATTAGACGCATTTGGCACTACGATAGACGCGAAACCATCTTGTAATGCTTGCACTCCAGTTACAATTTCATTTTGGTAAATACCTGATCCTAATGCAAAGCTTAGAATTATTGAGGTTTTAATTACTTTGGCAATAAATGTGCCAATCGGTTCACTTACCTCATGACGTATTACGGCAAAACCGTAAAGCATGATCCAGATTGTTAAACCAGTAATGACTAATGGAGTAATTGCTACAGCAGTAGCCTGAGACACATCAGTTACAAATGCGACGAGAAATTGATCAATTGATCCAAACAAGTAAGAAAAAATACCAGATTTATTCATTTATTGGTTTTTTCAGAATTTGATTTCGATAGTGATTGAGGTGCTGTGTTACGTGCGTATAGTCAAGTCATGCAACGAAGAATTCTTCATTGTCGATTTCCTATGTAGCCTCAATTAATGATTTTTGATTGATTTTTTTGCCCAGTTTGCGACGAAGGATGATTCTTTCTTGCAATACTGGCATCCAGTTTTCAGGATCATCACTGTTAAGTTCTGCTCGAATCTGATCAAGCAATTCGACATTATCTGTTGAGCCAGACAGTACATCGAGGTCAAATCCAAATCCAGATAAATCTAATTTTGCAATTGCTGATTGATGACCTTGTTTTACCAAAAACATTCGACTTGCCTCACCTAAGCTTTGGACAATTTCGTATTCGGCTTCAGATAATTTGAATC
Source organism: uncultured Burkholderiaceae bacterium (assembly GCA_964498835.1). Taxonomy (GTDB): domain Bacteria; phylum Pseudomonadota; class Gammaproteobacteria; order Burkholderiales; family Burkholderiaceae_D; genus JAGKXB01. Next base: position 5,698 of record CAZCIX010000019.1, read on the forward strand.
CTTCAACGTAGTCTGCTTTGGTTGCTCTTGGATTTGCCAAAAAAATAAATGTTGAACATTGCTCGATCAGTGCTCTTGAAATAGAACTAGATAATGCGTCGTCAGGTGATTGTGTATCAAAAATTCCTAAGCCATTTTGCTTACGAATTGTTTTTTGCTTGTTTTTAGCGAAGTCGCTGAATGCTTCATCGGCTAGAGGCTTCCAAAATTCTGCCATTGAATAAATGAATCGGCGACCATCAATTTGTGATTCTGTCAGGTACAACAAATACATCATTAATGGTGTTCTGATTTCAGCATCATCCAAGAATTCGGTGTAATCAAATCCATAGATTTTATGAGTATTAAAATTTTGCAAATCTTTTGGGCAGTCTAGTACCCAGCCAAGTTCTTGATTGAAACACCATTTTTTTAGGCGAGCGCCTACGCCATTGATGGATGTGCTCGGCAAATTTTGTCGGACTGTACTAATACTACGTTTTGAAACGTCCATGCTTGCCACGGTCGTTACAGCATGCATAATGTCTGACTCATCTGTTGGCGTGAGTGGTTCCGTTGGGTGATAAACAAGTTTTTTGACCAGTGATACCCAAAACATGATGGTTGATTTGGTTGGTGCTAATTTGAATGGAGCTAACCCTGTTGGAAGGCCACGCTTAAGAGAAAAATATTTTCCACCAAATGCGCGTACTGCGATTTCCTCACCACGATCTTTGTCAAATAAAATCATGGTTGCGCCAAATTTTGTTGCCTGAGCTAGTAAAGTCATTTTCAGTAGTGTTTTACCTGACCCGGCTTGCCCAATAATCATGGTATTACCCAGAGCTTTTTCATCAAATGCGTCTTTATTTTCTGGAGTTACATGAAAATTAAAATAATACGGCTGGCCACTCGGTGTCTTTAGCATAGCTACTGCCTCACCCCAAGGATTTCCATTCCTTTTGCCTGATGCAAAATTGTGAAATGCGGAAAGGCCACAAAAAGCACGTGATGAAATTTGCGCTTCTCTTGGGCGATACTTCCAGTTTGCAGGTAGCTGTGCCCACCATGCTGCATCTGGTACTAGATCAACCGGCTTTGTCTGAAATCCCTGTTCTTGTAAGGAACTACGTGCTTTGCTGACATTTTTTGCAACTTGTTGCATTGATTCACCAAGCACTGCTAGTGAGTAGTGATAGTCACCCATTACAAATGTGCCGTTGACTAATTCTTTTATGGCCGTATCGATATCGCGGATTTGATCATTTGATACGTCCTCGGAAGCAATGAGTTGGTTCTTCTGACGCGTCAATGTGCTCATTGCATCGCGTTTGTTCATTATTGAAAAGCTTTGTGTTTCGATGTACTCGTAATCGTCGTATAAAATCGGATTTAGAATACCCGGCTCAGTAAATTCTGGGTAGTCACTAAAATCTAAGACTGAAGCAAATCGTGTTTCATTCGGTGTCCTGATTTCAATAAACTCGTTGCCAAAAAATAATCGTGATGTGGGAAGATATTCATTGATTCTTGCGTAGCGTAGCGGTATTGGTTCCCAAAAGCCATTTAATAAAAAACCGTAAAATTCCAGTAGCTTTGAAAACTGTACGCCGTGGCGGCTATATGTGCCAAGTGCCTCCAGGTCGTACTTCTGCATGCTTTGCTCGATTTGATATCCGATCTCATGCAGTTTTTCTATTGCTTCTTTTTGCTGGTGCGCAATTTGCTCTCGTGAGCGTGGCACTGCTTTGTTCAAAAAATTAGTGATCCCGTTATTTTCGTATTTTGGGTTGTATACAACAGTCAAATACAGTTCGACTGCCATCATTTTGTAACCAGCAAAACTGTCACAATAACGGTCATTGAACTCTTTGCAGTACCTGTTTTCGAACTTTCCGTCTAATTGATCCGAAACTCGTCGGCGTATTTTGTGTGACCAAACGGCAGTACTTCCGTCACCAATGCTACGAAGAAGCTGATTTAATCCATCATGGCGAATTTGGATATCTTGTTCATCCTTTGCCTCAAAACTGATTCCACCTACTTTCCAGGTGCGCATATACACACCCCCCTGAGCAATAAGGATATTTTCAGTCACATGTGAGCGAAATGGCGTGTAATCAGCTACTGATACTTCTCGGTTTGAAATCTCTGCATTGATAGCGTTAACTTTCATTGTTTGCGCCGTTTAAATCTAATTGGAGAATATGAAGTCGCTTTCCAAAAATGCCGGTTCGTATTACCTAGACGAAGCAGCAACCACAAATATACTTGTCGAAAGCGTTGATCGTCTTTTTTTGCAACTCCTCGCATAGTCACCATGGAAACAACAAATAGCATGATTGCAATCAGAACGAAAATGCTACTGAAGATGAATGCGCCCCAAATTGCAATAAGAAAACACCCCATAAAGACAACAATAAGCGGCACCAAAGGTACGCCCGCCTTCATTGCTGGGCGTGTGCATCCTTTGTAAATCCGATCACGCATATTTACCTATAGTTGCAAGTGAAATTAGTTGATGAGCCAAGCGGCTAATCCAGCTGCACCACCGACAAACATTGCCCCAATGACAATGTTGGATACCTCTGCCCATTTTGCATGTTGGAACATCATTTTAAAACCAGTAAACATGATTGCGATGGTGCAAACAGTCACACCGATTCCGGCTAATGCAACTTGAACATTACTCATTGTGCTGTTTACTCTTGTAAGTTGCGCAAATGCTGGTGAGGCACTTAAAAAACAACTAAATAATATGGCGACAATTTTGACAAAAGCGCTAGGTTGATTAGTGGTGAATGTTTTTTCACTGCTGCTTGCTTGCATAAATAAAATTCCTTTTAAAAAATGAAAAAATTAATCAATTACTACTTAACAATAAGCGCATGTCGAGTTGCTTATTTTTATTAATTTGAATTCGTCATTTGCTGTGCCCGGATACGATCTTGCTCTATTTGCCAAGCAGATTGCTCCCTATCAAATCGTTGATCATTTGAGTGAGTTTGTGGCGCACCAAAATATTGAGTTACCGAATCACTGCTACTCCACCAGGTTTGCATCACCACTTGCCCATTTGTTATTGTCGTAATTACACCAGAGTAGAGGCAGTAGGGTGTTCCTGAGTCATTTTGTTGATATCGAATATATTGAGGAGGGCAATTGTTTTCATTGCTCCAAGTGTTTTGCGCGCTGCTACTATTTGAATTATTCATCATACATGTGGGAAAGGCGCGTCCTTTTGCCAATTCACGCCATAGTTTCTTTATAGGTGGGACGCACTGCGTTACGGCCGTAGGGCCAGCTGGATTGCTTAAGCACAACAATACTTCGCATCCCCAATCATCAGCACGTGCAAGAGAAGCAAAAAATACCCCGGATGATAATAAAATGAAAATAAGTTTTTTCAATGGACACCCCTAATTTAGGCCCATATTATCATATTCATTTTTTGGAAATGATCTAAAGAGAAATCCAAAACGTTGCATTTTGGTAGTTTAATGGACTGTTTTTAGCGGTTTACTCTGGTTAATCCAATGTTTCCTAGATTATTGCAGTTGCTTACCGCAAATTACTTGCTAAAAAGCAATTTGTTTTTGTTCGGAAATCTTGGCAGGTAGTAACGTTAAATTAATTTTTGTTATGGTTTTGTATTTTTCCCGAATATGATTTACCAAGCGCCCAAGGTTTTTAAAGGTTCTGGGTTGGCTTCTGACCCGCCTAGTGGCCAGATGTAAAATGCCATCACGCCAGTGATTTACTTTCAAGGTTACGTAAAATACTTCATTCTGGAATTCGATAATATTGAATTCTGATATCAGACCTTTTCTAGCCATAGTCGCTACTTCAGAATCTACAATGCTATTTTCTGGATCCCAATTACTCATATACATACAACTCCTTTATGTATTGTCATTCTAATCTATAAATATCTCCGTAGTTAAATGACAATAACGATTAAATGCCTCTTTAGTAATTTTCATGTTTGCGAGTGATTTGCTGGATCGCGTGGGGCGCGAAAGAAGGCTGAGACAGCCGTATTTTGCTTTCAAAAGTTGGCGTTGAATGGTACCTGATGCTGCAGGGCAGCATCAGTGCTTAGCTTGCCTGCTTGCATGCAGGAAAAATACTGACATTTCTTTTTACTTCCCTTCTTAACAACCTAATCAGGGTGTGGCTTTGCCCCACCAGGTCAGGCGCTACGCGCACGCCTTTCACGATGGACTAGTGATCCTTTTCCTTTGTGTACACATAACTCCCGCCGCTGACTGGCAAAACATAATCAAGTGCGGCGAATGCACAAGAGGACGCCGTGCTTTGTCCTCACCCGTTCAATGCTCACTTCGTTGCGCTTCGCTGCGGCTTCCGGGCAACCCCTTGCTCCTTCTCCTTTTCACTTGATTTCGCCAGCCATACCGCGACGAAACTCATGTGAACCGATGAAGAAAACTGGAGCAGTAGCACTATCGTGAAATGCAACATCAATACGATTCCCGCTCCTAAATCTTTGTAACCCGATGATTTAAAAACGAGCCAAAGAGAGCCTAAAATGGAAAATAAAACTTGCTACAAAAATCTGATAAATGCTTCAAATGTTGAAAATTTGGTCGAAAAAGAGGATGCGACAATAGCGCAAGCTTTAGAAATTTTAAAGTATCGTTCGCTTCAATCCGAAACCATTATCGATTCGCCCGATGTTTTAAAAAAATATTTGATATTGAAATTATCTCAAGAAGAAAGGGAAATCTTTTCGATCATATGGTTAGATGTGAAGTATCGGATTATTGCTTTTGAAGATAATGCCCTAGGAACACTAACACATTGCAGCGTTTATACCCGTGAGATTCTTAAATCTGCATTGAAACACAACGCAGCCGCGTGTATTTTGGTGCATAACCATCCAAGTGGCTCTGCCGAACCAAGTAGTATGGATCACAAATTAACTAAAAATCTAAAAGAGGCTTTGGATTTTGTTGAGACTCGTGTTGTAGATCACATTGTTGTGGCTGGCACAACAACATATTCATTTGTGGAACATGGTTGTATTTAGATAAATTATGTATGGACATTAAAATATTTTAATGTCCACGGTTTATGTGGTTAACCTTGTTGATAAGTGCCAAAATAAAATGTAACTATTTGATATTTATAATTTATTTTTGATTGATTAAAGTTTCATCATTCAATGTGTTTTCGTTAATATGTACTAGCTCAGTCCCAATCTGACAGTTCCCGGTTTTTATATGGGAACTGTCAGATTGGGACTGAGCTAGTACACGTTATCTATACGGTCACGTAGCGTGCGCGGTTTATCCACACAGAGGTGGCGCCCTGACCATCGCGCTCCAGGAATTTCCTTACGTGCAAACAGGCAATTGCTCCCAGTCAGTTGTATAACTTGGCGATTTTTGGTCTTGTCTGGCCGCCCAGTTCTTTATCGCCCCGTCCTGCGATAAAGTAAGTGTGCCTCTCCCAAATCGTCGATTGATGGCATCAAGTGTTTGCATCAATTGCGGATTTTCTGGCGCAGTACTAAACATATCGACTTGTAAAACTGATTCCGACGATATGCCATAAAACATGATCCCAGCTTTACGATAACGAAAACCTTTTTTATATATGGTTTTTAAGCACTCTATCGCCGCACGTTGCAATAGCATTGTATTAGACGTAGGCATCGGAAGTGGCATGGTCATGCATGGATGATATTGTGGTTGATCTTGCCTAAAACGGTCAGTCATCAGGAATACTTGCACCATGCTAGCTATCGATTTTTGACTGCGCAATTTTTCTGCTGCACATGAAATAAAGTGAGCAATTGCGCTTTCCAAGTCAAATAAATCGGAAATTGAAGAGGCAAATGATCGACTACTAATGATTTGTTGTTTCGGGCGTACGATCTCTTCTATTGTTATACAAGATTCGCCACGTAACTCTCTAATCGTTTTTTCCATTGTGATGCCAAAATGGCCCCGCATGGCAGTAAGGTCAGCATCTCGCAATTGCTTTACTGTTTCTATATTCAAGTTCAACAAAGATTTATTCAGTCGCCTTCCGATACCCCAAACTTCGCTAATTGGAATATTGCTTAAGACACTATCAATTTGTCGCTCTGTTAACTGATTGTAATTAAAAACACCTTGGGATTTAGGATGCTGTTTGGCAACGAAATTCATCAGTTTTGCGAGTGTTTTTGAAGGGCCGATACCGATGCATACCGGCATCGCTGCATACATGAGAACGCGCTGCCGGATTTCTTTCGCTCGCTCTGTGATGTTGTGAAAGCCCGTTAAATCAAGAAATGATTCGTCGATTGAATACACCTCTTGCGCGGGAGAGAATTGCGCAAGGATCGTCATGATGCGATTGCTGATATCCGCATACAAAGCAAAATTTGATGAAAAAACACTTACTTTGTGCTGTTGTGCCAAACCACGTACTTTGAAAAATGGCTGCGCCATCTTGAATCCCAATGCTTTTGCTTCATTGCTACGACTAATAATCGCACCATCGTTACTACTCAGTACCAACACGGGAGAAGTGGCCAGGTCGGGTCGGAAAATGCGTTCGCAATTAGCGTAAAAATTGTTGCAATCAATCAGGGCAATACTGCGCATACAAGCTCACTAGTGGTATTAGCAATGCAAAATGCGACGTAAGTTAAAAGTTACCACGCCCCAAATTCGTAGTTCCTGACCTTCATGAAAGGTAATGGGCGCATAAACTTTATTTTCAGCAATCAGCATGACTTTTCCACCCTTTTTATAAAGGCGTTTGACAGTATAGGCATCATCAACAATGGCAAGCACAATATGATTATGTCTAACATCAATCGATCTATCGACAATGATAGTGTCACCATCAAAAATACCAATTCCAGTCATGGAATCGTTGCTTACGCGAAATAGATAAGATGCTTCACGATTGATAAGCAAATGATCATTCAAATCAATGCGACGCGCATGGTCAGTAGCAGGGGAGGGGAAGCCACAATTGACTGCACTATCAAAAAAAGTTAAAGGTAGTGCAGCCTGTGACAATTGAATTGGGTGGCTCATAAATATACTGTTTAAATACACAGTATATAATAAGCACTTTCATAATTGCAAAACTAAATTTTCATGTTTAATGATGGTAAAACAATATCTACGTTTTCCAATTGAAGCATGATCTTTGGCAAGAGCTACTGACACATTTAATTCAAACTTTTGATGAAATTCAAAAGCAAAGCAGTCGCTTACCGATGAAACCAACGTTTGTTGTCAAAAGGGAATATAACCCTGTTTTCTACAGTATCGATAATTATGGGTATCCAATCCCCCTCGTTTCCTAGTGGATTTTTTTGAATTTGGAGCACGGCATACGTTCGCCCCACAACAGCTTGAAATGCTATCTTATATTTAGATGGATTCCGTACTCGAAAATCATCTATAGACACCACTAAATTTGTTTCTCCAGCAGGAACAGTAATTTTGTAAGTTCCAGACGAGCTATCATTAAAGGCATTGATAACTTTTCCTACGCAATCAGGGCAACGAAATGTTTGTGAACCTTTTGTTTCATTCACTTCATAAACAAGTGCTGGACCTATACCGCTATTGAAATAACGCTTTCCGTATGTAAAAGATGTTGCAATTACAGCTTCGCACGTGGCGTTACACTCAGTAGAAAGAACCGCTTTTCCAGATAAATTATTGGAAAGATCAACTTCTTTGACTAATTGTGTGGCGCATGAACTGAAAAGAAAAATTAAAAAAGTTGCAATGATTTTCAACATACTACTATTCCCTATGATGCTTTAATGCCAAATTGGCTGGCTGGCACAACTTAGTCTAATTATGAATGACTACTATATTGCGTTGCATTTTTATAGACGAAATTATTATGCCCATGATTCTAATTATCCTATTCTTAAGCCCAAGAATGGATGCAATATAAGCAAAAATCTAGTTAACGTTCTACTCCGATGAATCCATGCATGTGTTCAGTAAACGGTCGTTTTTAAGACACCACCAAAAAGCGCCTTGACCGGCGCTGTTTTTTGCTGGAAACTGTCTATTAACTCATCCAACAATGTATATATCTATTGTGACTGTAAATCATAAAAAAATCGGCTATGCACGCGTGTCCACCGATGACCAGAATTTGGACTTGCAACGTGATGCTTTATTGAAAGCTGGTTGCGCTGAAATATACGAAGAAAAAGCCAGTGGCAAAAATGTTGAACGCATCGAACTCGACCATTGCCTGCGAGCACTGCGTGCTGGCGATACGCTGGTGGTGTGGCGATTAGACAGGTTAGGACGCTCATTGCCAGACTTGGTGCGCATCGTTGGTGAAGTGGAAGCGCGTGGCGTTGCTTTTGAATCCATCACTGAAAGAATTGATACCAGCAGCGCCGCTGGCAAACTGATTTTTCATGTTTTCGCATCGTTGGCGGAATTCGAACGCAATTTGATTCGGGAGCGCACTCATGCTGGTTTGGCCGCTGCTCGTGCTCGTGGTCGTAAGGGTGGTAGAAAGCCTAAGCTCGATGAAAGGCAGATTCGGGAAATTCGGGCAGTGCTTAAAGACCCGGATGTGCGCGTTACTGATGTGGCTAAACGGTATGGGGTAGGGCGGGCTACGATTTACAAGCATGTTGGTGCTGTGCAACCGAAGCGTAATGAAAAAGCATGATTGATCCGCATGCAGTTCCCTCACCTGTGGAATTTTTGCCCTAATATCTCTTAGAGTACTATAGCGCCCTCTAAAATATTACAGTACGACTTTTTGTAGAAAAAACAATAATAATGCCTCTATATCCAAATGCTCTGGATTTAATCCGAGTAAATTTAGAATTGTTGAAAGCAGGAGGGCGACCAAAAGTTATTTCTATTGGCTACCTAACTGAAACGCAGCATCAGGCGATTAATGTGATTAGGACGAGAGAGGAGAAGCCATTATTGGTAGAACCTGTAGTCTTGTTTTTAGGAAGGCACTTGTATGAGAGCCGCAATGCCGACGGATATACGATTGATGACATGATGAGCATGATCGAAAGTGCGCTGTCTGCTGATTCGGTTGCCCATGCCCACCACAAAATGACTGGAATTATGAATCACTCTGCACGCGACGACGGTTATGGTAACCAAGTACATGATTTAGGTGTTTTTGAATTATATGCCAAGCGTCCGAAAGCAGAGCTGCTGTCGGTGATCCCGAAAGGTGATAATAATAAACCGAAGGATCGCTGAAAATGAAAACGGCCGCTCTCGGGGAGAGCGACCGTTAAATACTACCGAGATATAGTCCAGGGTAACGTAAATCTGTCCTGCGCCCCTATATCTCTAACGTTCATTGTAGCTTAAATTTGATTATGTGTGTATAAAAAGGAGCAGTGCATTCAGGGCGATTGCGCTATAAGCTGCACAAATTAGAAGACATCGTCATGCTCACGCTATGTGCGGTGCTATGCGGATATGAAGACTGGGTAATCATAGAAAACTTTGGCATTACTTAGTGCCAGGGGACATAGCGCGATTGCCCTGTTCTCTCGGTGTTGCACACGATCATTTTATCCTGATAGATGACTGTGAAGTTCTTCTGCTTTGACACTCAGATCAAAGCAATTTGCATTAATTAAAGTGACTATATAAAGAAATAGCCCCTCTTGCGAGAGGCTATTTTTGTAACAAGTCGGTCACCTCTTAATTATCCGCACCATTGTGCAGACCATTTTCATGGCGGGTAGCAGCCGCGATCCGCTTATAGCTGCCTTTTCCTACAGAACTACTATAGGACATATTGACGATTCCGCCAACAATGTGTTTGGCAAAGATGTGTTGCGATTTAAAAATCCCTACTGAATTTTTGTCACATTACATTAAAAAATAACCTTTTGCATGTCTTACTATAAATAACCAGTTAAGTGACAAATTTTGAATTCAAAACAATTACGCTTCACAATGTCACATAATCGAACGTATAAGTGACAGGTAAAATTATGCTAATTGGCTACATGCGAGTATCAAAGGCGGACGGATCACAAACAACAGACTTACAGCGCGATGCGCTGGTGGCAGCTGGGGTTGATCAGGCGCAATTGTATGAAGATCACGTGTCGGGCAAACGCGAAGATCGTCCAAGATTGACAGCTTGCCTCAAGGCACTACGAGATGGCGATACGTTAATGGTGTGGAAACTTGATAGGCTAGGGCGAAATTTGCGCCACTTGATCAACACAGTGCATGATTTGACAGCACGTGGTGTGGGCCTCAAAGTGTTGACTGGCCAGGGTGCTGCCATTGATACCACCAGTGCAGCCGGAAAACTGGTCTTTGGTATTTTTGCTGCATTGGCTGAGTTTGAGCGTGAACTAATTTCTGAGCGTACCGTTGCTGGATTGGCATCAGCACGGGCGAGGGGGCGTAACGGAGGACGGCCGTTTAAAATGACACCTGCCAAACTGCGTCTAGCGATGGCCTCCATGGGCAAACCGGAAACTAAGGTGGGCGTGCTTTGTGAAGAACTTGGCATCACGCGGCAGACTTTGTATCGGCATGTGTCGCCCAAAGGAGAACTGCGGCCGGATGGCGTGAAATTGTTTGCGAGAGTTTGAGGAAATTGGTTAATCAAATTTCTATTTTAATCGCGACAAAAATTTTACCTATGAACACATTACTTGATTTTATAATTTCAGGAGATGGGCAATAATAGCCAAATTACTTGGCCACCGCAATGATTCTTGGATCGACATGCGCCCACAGTTTGATGCGCTTAAATGAGCATAATGCTTTCTTACAAATAACGGAAAGAATGAAATATGATGGTAGGCTCAAAGGCGTGGATTTCTCGAATAGTTTCGAGCCTCTGTTTGTTATTGGCAACCAGTTTGTGCTTTGGAAGGGAAGGTTTCAATGTCGGCCAATACTGGCTTGGAATGACAAATGCTGAAGCAGCTAAGATAGGACTATCAAATTGTCGAGAAACCTGGGAAGGTATAGAGTGCGAAGCTTCGTTTCCAACGCTTGCAAATCTTCGAAAGGCAACGCTTAAATTCGACATCAAGACAAAACGAATAGTTGCCATTGACGTTCGTGTGACCGTTTTTACCAGCTCACCAAAGGGCGACACTGAATGGGTTGCTTTGACGGGTAACCTACTGGCCGAGACGGAAAAAAAGCTGCAAATAAAATCGTGCACCAGCAGTTTATCGGATTTCGATCACAAGATGGCTTACCGTGAAGATCGTTGTTATATTCTTCCCAATCAGACGAGGATAATAATTTCGGCATTCAATGATGCCTATATTGGTGGTCGCAATGGCCGCAATGATCCCCATGCACAGGCACGGATTGTTGCGACTATTGATAATAGAGCCGCTGGCTACATGCGAAGACAAAGAGAATTAAAAAAACAGAAACGGAATGCCGAGAAAACCCAACGCTTCCAGAGCGGCGCGTAAAAGGGAACGTTACCAAGGACGCACGTTCGGTTGGCAGGCAAGTTAGGAAAATCCACTTACTGTGTTCTAAAGCGCAGGCAGCTTTTACTCGACGAGTTCGGCGTCGCAACGTGTAAGTATTTTTCGCTAGAATCGTTACGCCCGATTAAAATGATGAATATTACAGCGATAAATGCTCACGATGCACTACTGTCGTTCGCGCGGGAAGGCGACACAGTGGTGGTGCACAGCATGGACCGCTTGGCTCGTAACCTGGACGACTTGCGCCGCCTAGTACAGCAACTTACCAAACGTGGCATACGCATTGAATTCGTCAAGGAATGTCTGAGTTTTACCGGTGAGGATTCGCCGATGGCGAACCTGATTCTGTCAGTGATGGGAGCGTTCGCCGAATTCGAGCGGGCTCTGATCCGCGAGCGGCAACGAGAGGGAATCGCGATTGCCAAGCAGCGCGGCGTTTACCGTGGCCGTAAGAAAGCGTTAGCGGCCGATCAAGTAGCCGAGCTGCGCCGCCGAGTTGGAGCAGGCGAACAGAAAGCGCCCCTTGCACGGGAATTCAGTATCAGTCGCGAGACTCTGTATCAATACCTCAAAGTGGCGACACCAACGGCTTAACCCGGTTTTCCGTTCCACTGCACCTCAGACCCCTGATTCAGCTCGACGAATTTGTTGCTGAGGACTTACACGGCTGCGAGCTGTGGCTGGTGGCACGGCAAGGAACCGAGCCTTTCGAAAAGAACTACCGGAGTTTCGCCAGGCGATACCCTGATGGGCTAGCGCCGTGATTTGGCGCTAGTTTACACGACGCGGCCGCCCGTCAGTTGAGCAAGAATTCATTTGAAAATCCGACAAAACTCCGATATGCTAAATAAAGGCCATCTGAGCCATACCTGCCGTCGGGTTAAAGCAGATGTTGTGATAGCTTATCGCCCCTTCAATCGAGAGGTCGGTGCGTAATCGACGGACACTGACCATTAATTGATTGGAAATTTCCCTATGTCTGCTATTCCATTTGTCAAAGCCTCTGTTGCATCTCTAAAAAATGCATTGCGCGACGAGTTTCCAGAAATTGGATCTGCACATCTTAGCGAGGCCCTAGCGGCTGCCCTCGGCTATCGAACGCAAGTAGCTTTGCGCGCGGCACTTCCTGATCACGATCGAGATCCCACTTATGTCTTGTTAGATAATGAGGCATTCGATGATCGAATATCAACATTTGGACACGTGCCCGATCTCGGTTTTAGTTTCGATTTACTTGATCTGCCGGCGCTATTAAACACTACTTGCAAGCATGCTTGGAATATCAACTACAAAAGCATGCGCGATAAAGCATGGAGAAATATCATTGTTTCTGCAGTGAATGAGGGCTTGCGTCGAAGGGTGTTTTCGCTCAAAGCCGATGACAACCGATGGGAAGGTTGGAGCGAAAGCCGCGGAAGTGGAACGGTGTACAGTGCGACTTTCGATTTCACATTGGACAATGGGCTGCCTGTAAAGGCGTACGTTGCAGACGCCGGATTTGGCGAATTGGCCATCAATGTGGCAGTTTGTCCGACCGACCAAGCAAACGATTTTGTCGGCGCATATGAAGCCGGTTTTGCTGCTGGCGAAGCATTCGCTGCTGCTTGGATTGAACGAGAGCGGGGGGCCTGGATTCAGTCGGCGACATCGAGTCTTAAGTGCCGGAAGGCGCTGCTTGAACCACTTTCGTCGATGATTGTGAGACCTGCGGGTTACGGAGACCGAGGCCGAGTCATCATGTAGGCTTAGGCCGAGGTGCCTGTCACAAAAGCGATATAGGCATTGGGATGAAATCGCTGGCGCTGGAATTAGGCGCAACGATCTTGGTTACTATTTCACTGAATCGGCAGATCGAGATATGGCAGACCATGCCGATGGCGTTATTTTTCTTTATCGAGAGAAAATATATGATCCGAATTCATTGAGAATAGGGGAAGTTCAACTTCTTATCAGTAGAAACAAGCACGGTCGCGTGGGTTCAATTTCAATTGCAGCTAATTTCAAGACGGGGCGACTTCTCGATCTTTCTATGCGCACATCTGATACGGAGATTGCTAATGATTACTAAGGCTTCCGCGCTAATGGAGGCTTTCATACGAAGTGAGGCCCAACAAGTATCACAACAGATCATGCCACACATGCCTACGCTCGGGAATGCGTACGAAATGATTACAAAGAGCGCGATCGATAAAGCTTACGTACTGCCAAAGAACCTTGATCTGCACGTCGTTTCGGGATTCTTATCGATTGATGGCAAAATTTGTCCAGGGCAGATCGATTGTATGCTGGTTCACGGAGATGGTGATCGATATGGAAAGACTGATCAGTACATCTATCCAATTGACAAAGTTATTTGTGCTTTTGAAGTGAAGAAAACATTGCAAAAATCAGATCTCGCTGATGCAATGGGCCATCTTGGAGAGATTCGACGAGCATATTCCACATATTTTGAGAGCCAGCTCATGAGTGGAAATTTCATACCTAAATTGGGTCAAGCACGCGAAATATTTTCTCAAATAACAGGGCTTGCTGCGCCTGAATGCTACCCTGAAATACATTCATTGTCGCGCGCCAATGGGATTCTTTTTTATGCGTTAGTGCAAGAGGAAAATGCTCCATTAACTATAATTCATGGGTACGGAGGCTATAAAACTGAGCATGGCCTTCGCAAAGCATTCATGGATTTGCTATCTCAGGATATCGACGAAAGGCGGGCGCAACTATCTGTACCAAGCATTCCGAGTTTAATCACATCCAATGAGTTCTGTCTTATGAAGTCGAATGGCCTTCCGCATACAGTTATCAGACAAAATTCATGGGTGGTATTAAGTTCAACACGCCATAATGCTGTTCGAATGATTCTTGAAGCGATTTGGTCAAAACTATCAAGTTACTTTAATATCTGTATGCCTTTCGATGATGATCTTCGAATGGACAATATTCATCCTTTATTGGTAGCAATTCCAGTTGATACTGACATTGGGGCTGGTTGGAATTTGCGAAGCCTAGAAGCGCCGGAGCAACATCTAAAGCGGGAGGATCAAGAGACTTGGATGCCAGTAAGGATCGGTGCTTCAGAAATTTCCATAGTCAATCTCCTCGCGATCAATGGAGGATATTTGAACTTGAATGATGGACTACGTGACTACATCTCGTCAAAATATCAAACAGATTTAATTGAAATCGTTGAGCGGCTTATAGCCACGTGTGAGTTTATGCGGGAAGGGAATGCCATTCGCCCAGTGAGAAATATTTTATCGATGCTGAAACTCGGTAGCGATGAGGCTTACATTTCGTCTGACCGAGTTAGATTTGATATGTGGTGTGACGCAATGCATCATGAGAAGCATTACGTCACTATCATTTTACTGAACTAATAAGGATAATGTGCATGTTGCTGTAATTTTCGCCTCGTAGCATTTAGCGGATTGGCGCCTAGTTTATCCAGTTAAAGTAAATATCAAATCGACATCTGGAAAGTAAAACGCTTTCATATTTAAAATGTTCGGGCTACCCGAACTTGAGGCAGTGTTGTAATCTGGAAGTCATGTCGCTCAGAGGAGGCCGTGACAAGCGAAGGATTTAGCGCGGAACGTGCAATTTTGAAGCCTGCGGAATCAATCCAATCAATACCTGCGGGACCAACAATGGGCCGTACGTCGTATATTCCGCGCTGCCCGTTCGCACCGGTTAGCTCAGCTACATCATTATTTTCGCCGAATCCTTTTGGGGTCTCGGCTAATAGGCTTCGCTGCCATGCGCCAAAATTTTGCGGGTCGATAAACGATTCTGAATCTACATTTTCGATATTGGCGATTAGCCAGCGCTCAAAATCCGGCCGACGTTCAGCTGCTTGGGCTCTGGTGCCAGCAAGCCCCTGCGCTAGCGCAAATGCAACGAACGGATCGAGCGTTCCCCATCGAAGCAGCTCTCTGATCCAAAAGGCAATCCATGGCAGGCCAGATACGGCTCTCCAGGTTTCCAATGTCGGAGTTTCTAAATCTTTGGCGCCTGTGGACCAGGCTTGGGCGACGGCGGCACCTATAGCGACTCCAAAGCGGAATTCCAGATTATCGGTGACGAATCGTTGCCAATTCCGCAGTTCTTCTGGTGGTGGAGAAGAAGCACCTGGCCGCTGCATCCACCAACCCAAGACGTTGGCCCAATTGCTAAGAACAGCCTGGCTCCTAACGCTTGTAGCCGCACGGAAACCAACAGCCGGAGTTTCATTTACTCGCAAGGCAAGTCTGTATATCAATTCGAAGCGTTGTTCGGGCTGTAAAGCACCATAATTATTTGCGGCTGCCAACTTAAGTAGAAGTTGTGGTGCCAGTCTTGCGAATACCTTACCAATATGTGGCGTAAAGCCAAATTGATACAAGCGATCTCGCTCTTCGGGATTTCGATATAGGCTCTCGACAAACGCGTGACCGCGTTTCAAAAAACTTCTCTCCATCCACGCTTCTTGTGTAGCCGCGACATAAGTAAACGTACGCGCCCAAATATTCCGCAAATATGCTTCTGCGGTGCCACCATCAATCGGCTGTTCCGAAATCAATGATAGTTCTTGAATTGCAGACAAGATAAATCCATCAAGTTCGTCGAGATTATCTCCTAACACATCCGCTGGAAGCTGGGATGCCACTCCGAGATTGGCCCCAATATTTTCAGGGAGTGATACTTCCAACCAGCTGTAAAGCTGCTCTTCTGTCAGGCCGAACATCGCGACGGCTTTTTGCATGATCGACGTCATCAGTAATGCAAGTGGGCTTGTCACTGACTCTGCGCGTGAACCATCTGCGGCTAAATTTACGATTAATGACTCATAAGTGGCGTTCAAACGGTTTATTTGGATTAACTGCTTATTTTTTTCAACCGGAGCAGTGGTCGAGACACCCGTGGGTAATGCAACCATCGTAATTCCTTCTATAGACTCGGAAGCGCCCGGGCGTCCGGCGCGCCCAGAAAGATTACGAAATTCCCCGATTGACATTGGATTTAATGTGTTTTTTCTATTGGCTTCTTGGTTCGGGTCAAATACGCTGCGTTCAATGCTTGTGATAAAAATTAGATCGAACGGCAGGTTTACACCTTCTGTAAGTGTCGCGGTGGCCAATGTTATCGGACAGACTCGTTTCTCAATCAGATTAATCATGAGTCGACGCAATCGTTGGGGCATCTGGCCGTGACTGGTCGCGATACCTCGGTTCAGGAGGGCCAATTCATACGATTGCGGACCGCAATAGTCTAGGCACGCAGCACGCGCTTCTTCCAAGCTTGAAAGAAGCACAGGATCGCTGGGAGGAACAAACGCGCCGACGTTTTCCCAACCCGGAAGTGCAAACGCTTCTGAGTATCGCTTCATGAATCGCTCTGGGGCTTGGGCTACTGAGATCAAAACACGTCTGTGTCCTTCCAGGATATGCAACGCATTCCACAGCACATGCAGTTGATTGTAGTGGACAAGGCTGTTACGAATCACTGCGGCTGGTTTGGGCATCGGCTGGATTCGTAAGGCCAAGTAGGCAGGTGTATCTCGCCCTCTAACATGCAGCGCTTGGCCGTTCATAAAATCAAGAGCGACACGACCTGAGTGGTTTGGCAAACAATGCAAAGAGCCGATCAGCTGTCGGCTACTACGATAACCCAAACCAACCGGCAAAGCAGCGGCGTTGCCTTCGACCCAACGGGCTATCGGCTCTGCTGCGCCTCCCGCAACGGCAGTTAGCGCTATGCGAGAAATATTCGGTTTCAATGTAAAGAGGCGGGAAACAAAGGCTTCTAGTCGCATGGGTCTGCTACTGTGGTCTGCTAGCGTCGCCATTGCGTAGGCATTATTTTCACTTACCACTTGATGTGCTTCGTCGATGATCAGTAAGCGGAGGCGGCTAATAAGTAACTTGCCCATGTAGCGCACCAGCGCTTCTGCCTTCTCGACTGTTGCAATCAGAACTGTCGGGCGATTAGCGGTCAGCCAATAATCCGTGATGCCCCAGTCGGTACCTCCATAGAGACCTGTAACTACGAGTTCGTCACCTAGTTCAGCGGTAAGTTTAGTTTCCACTTCTCCAGCCAGTGCACGTGAAGGCACAAGATATAAGGCAAGTGGTGCGATCTTATCTTGAGTACCTTGCAGCAACTCCTTAACCAATGCCAAATTAGCTACGAGCGTTTTTCCAGATCCTGTCGGTGTGCAAAGCGCAAATGATGAATGGTGGGCAAGCTTGTCAAGTCCTTGGATTTGCGAAGCCCACAAAATGCCTCTTCCGCGAGCAAATTGTTGTCGCGCAAAGCGTGAAATATGCGACTCCAGCGCTGGAAGCTGTGCAACGAGACCAGCGGTGCGTACATGAAGACTGTTTCTTGCGAATCGCACAGACGTTGCGTGGAATAGGGTTATCAACATCCAAATTTCATCACTTGCTAAGCGAGTCGAAAATTTCGCGATTCCTGCAAGCTTCTCGACTGCAAGCTGGGTTCGGTCTTCGTTTCCGCGCCTTAGCCCATCTGCGAGCAATCCCATCGCACGTACAAGCTCCACTACGACATACCACCCTATTGACCTGCTTTGGACCGGTTCATTATCCGCGTCGATGCCATCGTTTGGTTCGATTCCAGCGTTATGGTCATCTTGTGCAGCCTGCAAAATTGCCGCGGAGCCTTCCCTCCCTGTTAAATCCTCATGTTCGGCCCAGAAAGAGGCCGATAAAGAGATAACTTTATCAAAGTCCGCCGAAAGAAAGGCTGCATAAAGTGGGGTCTGACGTCCAGCGGAATCGTATTTTCGCAACAAACTTGTCGCCATTGCAGGAAGGCCGGCGAGTTGGTAGGCACCAGCGGCAAGCAACCCCAAAGGAACATCATTTGTAATGACGTCGGACGAGCGTGATAACCATTCAAGAAGTTCTGCTGCGCGCTTATAGCAAGCAATCGCATCTTGAGAGTCTTCAACGTCAACTTCGTTAAATATGGCAGCGGCATGTAGCAGTCTTCGTGCGTCGTCAAACTGAGCTCGTGATTCCACTGCCGTCCAAGCGATCGGAGGCACCTCCCAAGCATTCTGTAGGCAACGGACGAAAAGCCTGGCTTGGTTTGGGCTAAGCACATTCTCTTGCGCGAGACGCTGGCGCAACTCGTCCGCCGCAGCTCGCCTTTTGGCGTCAAACGGAGTCATTTGTGCTGTTCCAAAGTGATGAGTACAATGTTTCTATTAATGATTCACCTTCATTTAAAACAACTTCAACGACTTGAAGCGGAACGGAGCGAACCTCATATCCGGTCGGCGCTTTATCAGCAGGAATAAATGAAACACCGTTCTTCCGTGAAGAGGTACGGTTCCCTACGACCATTAAAAGATTCGTTCGAGGAAGCGGCGCTGCTCCATGCAATAACGCAACATCAAGCGACAGTATTGTGGCGGCATATGTGCCGTCATCCCTTTCGCGGATAATCTCACGAAGCTGTTGTAGACCTTTAGGTATCGGCAGTGCCGCGTTCATCTCATCCCAAATGCCGTTTTTCTTAAGGACTCTTACACCGTCTTGATTTGTGGTGTCTCCCAACAACATATTATTCATTGTTGAGAGATGCAGTGTTTTTCGCCATTTAGCTTCACCAACAATGAAACCAGTCACTTGACCGATATTATTCAACGCTAAGCCAATAAAGTCGTTACCATGCCGCCCGGCTACCTCGCGTGTGCGTTTAGAGTCTTGCACTAATTCAAACATGTAATCTGCGACTTGTGCGTGGTATCGAAACAAAAAAACCGGGATCTTCCAGGTTTGGTCGCCAATGAAGGAATAGCTTTCTGTAATCAGGCCCGCCATTACCTCTCCAAATAGGCCATTGCGCGCACTTGGCGGGAGGCAGGAAGGATATTGCGCATGTACGCCATGAGCACTGGCGTCCGGATGGAGGTCGATCCGAGCAACTTCATGAAATTTATCTCGGGCATCAAGATGAGCGGACTCGAAGTAAGCACGTAGAGAAGTGAGCAGTGCGTTATCCGGCGAAATCAGTTGCTCGAGCAGCAGATGACCATAATTGCCGTTTGCAGAGCGAATTTCACGCAACCAGCGTGCAAGTTCGTTGATGGGTGGGGGGCAATTGTGGAGCATGTGTTCGAAGTTTCGTGAGTTGTTAAGCAACTCATATTATCGTCGTAATGTTATTGGCGCCAGGAACTCTTCTGATTTCTGTACCAACGAAAAGAGCGTAGGGTTGAACTATTTTTATAAAGGCATTGTTGTGCCAAATGAAGAGGAGGATAAGGTAACTTATCTTTAAAGTGGTCGTTGGTACAGATGATTTCAATCACAGAAGAAAATCGCCATTTTACATAAGAAGTATTACGCGAAATTCAATTGTAGTGGCTAAATTGCAATGTCATATTCTAGCAAAATAGAAATGCCGTATTTTACAAATATGATCATCGTTCAGAAGAAGTTCAAAATTGGTATCCAATAGCATAGTCGGTAATTGATAATCCAAACCACTGCACGGTAATAACACTTTAGCTATCTTTCGAAAAATATTTTTCAAAACATCCCAGTCTAGCTAATCTACGCGAGCCAATGGCGATGCCTTGCCCCAATGGTTCAAGTTTGATGCAATGACATGTACTTTCTTTGGCACGCCAGCCAATCGGGCTGTTGGTGTGGTGAATGTCAACGATGCACCTACTCTCACTGCACCGCTGACGAATCAAAGCATCAAGCAAAATGATGCTTTCCGTTATCCTTGCCCAGAACTGCTTTTACTGATGTGAATGTGAGCGATAGCTTGACTTATAGCACCTTATGTTCGACTGATGCGGTTCGGACGTTTATGCAGATTTGCTTGGAACAAACATATGATTTTATTCAAACAACAGGCAGTCGTCATACTTGTAACTCGGCCGTTCATTACTAACAATTTCGCTGCCTAACTTTCCTTAAGACAATCACTTATTGTAGCGTGAATACTTAAATGGTAAGCCCTGCATAAGAGACCGAAGATCCGTTTGAATTGAAGCAAGCTGTGTATCGTCGAATGAATGACTAAGGGCAAAGTGGTTACCTTGGTAATAATCTCTTTGACTATCTTTAATATCAGTAAATTGATATTCGAATTCCCATGACGTTTTGGGAGGAAGAAAAAATATGAGGTGTGTATCAGTTTCAACGACTTCAAGTTCAGAAACGATCGCATGCTGCTTATAACCATGATAACCGATCATATTGCGCGTTATAAAAAAAGGAGTATGAAGATTGGTCCAATTTCTAGTCAAAGTCAAAAAATGAAAACCAGCATACTCTCCCTGGCCATTTGCAAAATGTAGAGAAATGTGATTTGGTAATAAATCATCAATTATTTTATAAACAACATCCTTTATATTGATCAGCCCAACTGAGCGGCCAAAATCCTTCGAATCGATTTCCATTTTGTGAAATTGTGCGGCCAAACGTACTAATCTTTCGACTAGATACTGTATAAACACGTCGTGCTCATCTATAAGCCTGATAGTGAGAAATCGAGCTTGCTGAATCAGCGCACTGAGCGAAGAACATTCTTCGAGAGCAATCCGAAACGGATTAGTAAAGTTGACACAAATTTCAGAATCTCGAACGTAAAAGCGAGCATCTAGTGTGTCCAAGTATC
Source organism: uncultured Burkholderiaceae bacterium (assembly GCA_964498835.1). GTDB lineage: Bacteria > Pseudomonadota > Gammaproteobacteria > Burkholderiales > Burkholderiaceae_D > JAGKXB01. The sequence continues at coordinate 26,786 of CAZCIX010000019.1, forward strand.
GTTCGTGTTCGTGAAGTAATGTCATGATATCTGAGAAATAAAACGTAATAGTTGATAAAAAAAGCCGCAGATAAAGTCAGTCAGAACAAGAATGAAAGGTTCGTTTACGCAACGTCTTAGCGTGCTATTTTTCCGAATTCTGTAGGCTCGCCCCTTTAGGGTATCGACCAAAGCCAGTGAGACGAGTGTATATAATATTAATGAAAAAATGGCTGGGCCTGTGGATAATGGCAGATGCACCAGCTATTATTACGATTGAGTAATTTGCAACCGAATCAATTCTCGGTTAAATCAAAGACCCTAACCGAGCCATGACGAATTTAGCCTTAACCGAAGTAATTGAGACGCCAATCGATGCGCGGCATCGATTTTCTCCCTTAATATATCATGGCAAAATTTGGGATTTGTCGCACCTTGACTCGTTCGCTTTTCGCTGCGAAATAGCGCCTGGCCTCAAAATTGACGTTGTGGTTCTGTTTTCTTGCCACTGCTTCACGCACAGCTTTGAACGCGACCCTAGACATAAAAGCCAAATTCCGTTTGCTGAAATTTATGATGACGGTCGGGAAAAGCGAGTGCTTTCGCCCGCCCGGTATGAGCTGTCTTTAGTGCTGCTTCGAAACATGACGACTGAACTCCCAAGGCGGCACATTAATGTTGCAAATGAAGAAAGTAAAAATTACATGACCTGGCAGACGCACAATGCCGATGGGACTACTTCAATTTATGCTGTATTTTTTGATGCAGAGCGAGATGCAAATCGCAGCGGAAGGGTTCTATTACGCATTCAATCGGGTTACGTGCTTGATAAGGGCCTAACAAGGCGTCAGAAAGAAGCTAAGAAGGTAAAGTTCGTGACATTAGTTAAAGCCGCACACGAAGGTCGAAAAATTCGACCTTAAAAGAGTCAACGGCCACCCAAGGGTAGCCGTTGCATGCGAGGCTCTCTCACGTCGTTAGACGCTTAACCACTCCAGGTGGTACCTAGTTCCCTAGGCGGCGCTACGTTTTATACACTCGCTCGTACGTAGTTTTGTGTTCAAAAACAAACAATTACACACCTATTGTAGGAGCTTTTTGACGGCTCCGTCAAGATATATATCGTCAATTCTTATATGCAATAGGATTGGATTTGTGTTTTTAAGATACTTCTAAAATCAAGCTCAAGGGTCGGGGCTTTATTTAAAAGTCAGCGCTTACGTGTCAGGCGTCGTTGATGAATTCTTTCTTAGGTGCTTCGATAAATGGTTTTGAAGATTCCGCAGACAGTGTCTACGAAATCGGAACAACTACTGATCCAACCATAAACAATAAAACTTTGCGCAATTGAGTTTGGCCAAAATACGGTAAAGGCTTCTGCAATTCTTGAAAATCTTGCATCGCTAAGCAACTTGCACAAATAATAATATCGCGAGTGGCGCTACGCCAAAAACATAGAAAATTTGACATACTTGCAAATAAAAACGCACACGATTTTACATAAACCAAATGCCAAGCTGAGTTTGGATGATGCAAGAAATGTAGTTAACAAACAAATTGCACAACATCAGATGGTTTCACGACATTTAAAAGATCTGGTGAAACTTATACACATCACATTTTTTAGATTCGTAAAAAGGAGTTATATTGCTTTCTATAAATTTCACACGTCTCTGTCATCGTTTATTTTGGATAATCCTCTTGATTTCACTCTCAGGTTGCTATCCGATACTCGGTGAATCGAGGTATTTCAAACATGAAATTGAGTTAACCGCTAATAACAGGCACTATTCGTTTCATCAATATTTCAAATGCTCAGAATTAGCAGTATTAAGCGCATTAGATGGTAAATTTCATAGACACTGGCAAAGTCTAGGTAGCGGAATAACTGCTGCTGATATCGGCGATAATCTTGTATTACTTTACAATGTTTCTGGCGACTGCGAAACTGATTCGCAAGAATTCAACTCCGACTCAACACCGTTTGGAAGACATGTTGTTCGGGTTTTGACAAATAAAAATGATCCCGACAAATTATATTTATTGGAAAAATCTAGGAATGATCTTTCGATTTTAATTCATCATCAATCGGTACAACGTGTGAAATATTTCGACGGAGATTTTGGTCCATCGAAAGATCAAATTGATTTAAAGGAGTTTGTGCGAGAGCATCAACATGGATTTCAGCGTGTGACCGCGACTATTATTCCTTACGAAAGGTGGGCTATATCAGAACAAAGCCGCAACTACTTTAATCAATTTCAATCAATAGCAATAGCCAAAATTGACGAGGCACCACCAGTTAGTGGGCGAAAGGAAGATTTTGTTAGATTTAAGTTTTGGCAAGAACGCGTGTCTAATCAAACCTCTTTAAAAAATCTGCCTAAGTTGAAAGAATTTGAATTAATTTACAAAGTAGACAGCTTCGAGATTCCTGATCATCCACCAGAAGCCGGACAAGTATGGTACGCAACAGCACAGATACCTAAAAATCATCAAACACCAACATCTGCCTTAATTAATTATAAAGGAGTGTTGATCAATGTAAGCAGTCTCCAAGAAATATACGATCCACAGACAAGAAGCATTTTGGTTCTAAGGAGCCACTATTTGCCATACCCCTGGGGTGGGCCAGAAGAAATCGACTTAAAGCAGCTTGGGATTAAAAACAACTGATTAACGAATATTATGCAAAATACAAAAACCTGTCGATGCAGGGGTCGCCTCAGAAAACGGAAAATAAAGCACGCTAAGCGAAAGCTCGATCATGCAGTTGGCAGATCACGCCACAGGCGCATTTGAGGCGGAAACGGCCTGGCTACAACAATCTGCCAGCCCTTGTAAGATGCCGCATGCTTCTACCTGTCGAGCGCCTGAGCACCTCTCGCGCAAAATGGCCAAGTGTTTCTTCAACTGTAACAACGCTTCCACGCGGGCCTCTACTTGTTGGATATGGCCATCCAGTAGCGCATTGACCTCGCCGCAATCCTGATTCTGGTTATCTCGCAGGTCCAGTAATGCCTGGATTTCTCCCAGCGTCATATCGAGCGAACGGCAATGGCGGATGAACTGCAAGCGCTCGACGTGAGCGTCACCGTATAGCCGGAAGTTGCCGCCGCTGCGCGCTGGCTTTGGCAATAGCCCCTCCTTCTCGTAATAGCGGATGGTGACGATCTCGCACCTTGTCCGCTTGGCAAGTTCACCAATCCTGATTTCCATATTTCATCCTCATTTAAAACTTGACTCTATAGTAGCTATAGGGTCTTTAATGCGCAATACAGAAATCAACGTAAAGGAATTGTCATGAGCGAATGCGGTTCAAAAGGGTGCGGCTGCTCGACCGTGCCGATCAGCCAGCCCCCTGCGCAAGCCCAGCTAACGGCTGAATCGGCCCAAGCGGTCTACCGCATCGAGAACATGGATTGCCCCACGGAAGAGGCGCTGATCCGAAGCAAGCTGGCCGCGCTGGCGGGCGTGGTCGGGCTTGACTTCAACCTGATGCAGCGCACCTTGGCCGTGCGGCATGAACTGCCATCGTTGACTCCGGTCGAGCAAGCCTTGAAGGCCATCGGCATGCAGGCCGTGCGCATGGATAAAGCTTCTGGCGAGCAGACGACCAAGCTGGTCATCGCCAAGATGGATTGTCCAACCGAAGAAGCGCTGATCCGCAACAAGCTTGCCACGGTAGCCGGGGTGACCAATCTCGATTTCAACCTGATGCAGCGCACCCTGTCGGTGCGCCATGCTGCCCACACCCTGCCGGAAGTATTGGCCGCGCTGAAATTTCTGAACTTCGAGGCGCAAGTGCTCAATGCGGAGGAAGCCAACGCCTCACCGGCGATATCGACGCTCGCATCTACCAACTGGGGGCCGCTTGGCATCTCCTTGGCGGCTGCATTGGCTGCGGAAGCCGTCTACTGGTTCCACAACGGCAACCATTGGTCGGTCGTCGTTCTGGCGCTCGTCGCCATCTTCGCGGGCGGCCTTCCCACCTACAAGAAGGGCTGGATTGCGCTCAAGAACCGCAATCTCAACATGAACGCCCTGATGTCAATAGCCGTCACGGGCGCCATGTTGATCGGTCACTGGCCGGAAGCAGCGATGGTGATGGTGCTGTTTGCACTCGCTGAAGTGATCGAGGCAAAGTCGCTGGACCGTGCTCGCAACGCCATTCGTGGCCTGCTCGACCTTGCCCCGGAACAAGCCACGGTGCAGCAGCCGGATGGCTCGTGGCGCGAAGAGGATGCCAAGCAGGTCGCCATCGGCAGCCGGGTTCGGGTCAAGCCGGGTGAGCGTATCGCTCTCGATGGCGAAGTGCTGGAAGGACGCTCTACGGTCAACCAAGCGCCGATCACTGGTGAAAGCCTGCCGGTTGAAAAAGCGCCTGGTGATCTGGTGTTCGCCGCCACCATCAACGAATCCGGCTCGTTTGAGTATCGCGTTACGGCCACGGCCAGCAACTCCACATTGGCCCGCATTATCCACGCGGTGGAAGCTGCCCAAGGTAGCCGCGCACCCACACAACGCTTTGTCGATCAGTTTGCACGTTGGTACACGCCAATCGTGTTCGGTGTGGCGGTTGCGGTCGCACTGATGCCCCCGCTATTCATGGGCGCAGCGTGGCTGGACTGGATTTACCGCTCGCTGGTTTTGCTGGTCGTCGCCTGCCCGTGCGCGCTGGTAATCTCCACACCGGTCAGCATCGTTAGCGGCTTGGCGGCGGCGGCGCGGCACGGCATTCTTATCAAGGGTGGCGTCTATCTGGAAGAAGGCCGCAAGCTGCGCTGGCTGGCACTGGACAAGACCGGCACGATCACGCACGGCAAACCTGCGCAAACCGATTTCGTCGCGTGGGGCGATGCGTCACCTGCCAGCAGCCGGAGCATTGCCGCCAGTCTCGCGGCTCGCTCTGACCATCCCGTGTCCAAAGCCATAGCGCAGGCAGCGCATGCCGAAGGGGTTGCGCTACACGATGTTGCCGAGTTCGTTGCACTGCCCGGTCGTGGCGTGCGAGGCAGCATTGACGGTGTGACCTATCACCTTGGCAACCATCGGATGCTCGAAGAGCTGGGGCATTGTCCACCTGAATTGGAGCAGCGCATCGCTGCGATGGAGCGCGAAGGCAAAACTGTAGTGATCCTGGTGAGTACAAAGAGTGCGCAAGCCCTGATCGCGGTGGCAGACACCATCAAGGACAGCAGCAGGAGCGCTATCGGCGAGCTGCATGCGCTCGGCATCAACACCATGATGCTGACTGGCGACAACCCGCACACCGCGCAGGCAATTGCCACACAAGCCGGGATTGATCGGGCGCAGGGCAATTTGCTGCCAGAGGACAAACTGCGCGAGGTCGAACAACTGGCGCAGACTGGCAAGGTCGGCATGGTCGGCGACGGTATCAACGATGCCCCGGCGTTGGCACGTGCTGACATCGGTTTTGCAATGGGGGCCGCTGGCACCGACACGGCCATTGAGACGGCGGACGTCGCCCTGATGGATGATGACCTGCGCAAGATTCCAACTTTTGTGCGCCTGTCACGTGCGACGGCTCAGGTACTGATGCAAAACATCGTGCTGGCACTGGGCATTAAAGCGGTGTTTCTCGTGCTAACTTTTACCGGTCACGCGACCATGTGGATGGCCGTGTTTGCCGACATGGGAGCCAGCTTGCTTGTCGTGGGCAATGGCTTGAGGCTGTTGCGCCGATGAACTGGAAATTCATTCTCTATGACTGGTATGGTCTGAACGTCGCGTTGTTCCAGGTCATCAATGCGGGGACGCCTGCCACGCTGGGGCCGCTGGCGTGGTTCTTCAGCCTCGTGGGCAATTACTGGACAGCGCCCTTGACGCTGCTGGGTCTGGGGTGGTGGTCGAAGTCAGCAACCAATTCAGCCCGCGCTGATGCAGTTTGGCATCGGCTCATTGTTTTTGGCACCGCCTTCCTGCTGGCCTTGCTGGCCGCCACTGTCTTGAAGCTGTGGCTCGACTTCCCACGTCCGCCTGCCGTTTTCGGCGAGTTAGTGCGCATCGGTGAGCATGAGCGGCACTACAGCCTGCCCAGTGGGCATGCTACCTATTCGGCGTTAGTTATCGGCGCGCTTTGGCCTTTGATGGGTCGCCGTGGCCGCGTCGGTTTGGTGCTTTATGCCGTCTTGGTCGGATGGTCGCGCATTGCTGCTGGAATGCACTTCCCGGCTGATGTGCTGGCGGGCTGGTGTCTAGGATTGGGCAGCACCGTTCTTGCCGGACGGCTGATACCGCTTGTCGCTCCCACGTGGCAGACGGCTCGCCACACGTCGGCCTCGGTCTGGTACGTGGTGGCCGTTTGCGCCTTCATGGCCGACCAGTTCGCCAAGCTCGCCATCGTCCGCACGTATGCCTATGGCGAACAGGTCGAAGTCACGCCGTTCTTCAATTTCGTCCATGTACTGAATCCGGGGGCCGCGTTCAGCTTTCTGGCAGGTGCGGGCGGTTGGCAACGCTACTTCTTCATCGCTCTTGGTTTGGCAGTCTCGGCTTGGCTGGCACGCATGCTGAAACAGCGGTTGCCAAGCCTTGAAGCACTGGGATACAGCCTGATTCTCGGCGGGGCGCTTGGAAACGTCGCGGATCGCCTATTGCGCGGGCAGGTCGTGGACTTTCTCGACTTCCATTGGCGGCACTCGCACTGGCCTGCCTTCAATCTCGCTGATGTTGCCATCACCTCAGGGGCGGTCTTGCTCATCATAAACGGGCTGATCCAAGGCAGGGCGGTGGACGCAAAGCCAATTGAGAACTATAATCATTTGCAATAAATTATTCTGACACTCTCCTATGCCTTGCCGAACACCTTATCGCTGGTTGATGGCGCTGTTGCTCGCGACTTATGCGCTTATCAGCGGGCCAGCACTCGCAGCCGACAGCACCGAAACCAAAGCCAAGCAAATTTGGCAGCTTCTGGACTATGTGGCTGTCGATTACGGCGGTGCCGTAGCCAATGGCACGGTGCTGAAGGCGTCGGAATATGCAGAGATGCAGGAGTTCGTCGCCACCGCCGAGCGTCAATTGGGCGAGCTACCAAGTAAGACCGACAAGGCGCGCTTGCTGCAACAAGCTACGGAGCTTCGCCGCGCAGTAGCGAATAAAGCTGATCCAGCCATCGTGGCGCAACTGGCGCATGCGCTATCCAGCGCCGTGCAAAAAGCGTATCCATTCCCGGTGGCCCCAGCCGCCGTACCGGACTTGGCCCGGGGTGCGCAGTTGTTTCAGGCGCAATGCGCGGCCTGTCATGGCATGCAAGGGAACGGTGATGGCCCCTTGGCTACCTCCCTGAACCCCAAACCAACCGCGCTGGCCGAGCACTTGCGGGCGCGGGAGCGCAGCTTGTTCGCACTACATCAGATCATCAGCAACGGCGTCCCAGGGACTGCCATGCAAGGCTTTGGCTCATTATCGGACGAGGATCGCTGGGCGCTGGCATTCTTTGTCGGTACGTTGCCCTATGTACAGAGCGACAAGACCGCAGGGGCAAAGCTTTGGCAAACGAATGGGCAAGCCCGTCAAACGGTTGCCAATCTGGAAGCATTGACGCAAACCTCCGAGCATGTCTTGGCGGACAAGCTGGATGAACCCTCAGCTAAAGCGCTGACCGCATATCTTCGCGCTAACCCGAGTGCGTTGGACGCAAACAAGCCGAAAGGCACGGCAATAGCCAAGGCCAAGCTTGGCGAGAGCGTGGTTGCATTGCAAAACGGGGATCGTGCGACCGCAGCCAAGTTGGCCTTGTCCGCTTACCTTGATGGTTTCGAGCCCGTTGAACCGGCGCTCGCCACCCGCAACCGCCCGTTGTTCGAGCAGATCGAAGCTGCAATGGTGTCCTACCGAGCATTGGTGGCAAACGGTACTGCCGCCGACGTGCAGGCTGCGCACCAACGGTTACATGGCTTGCTCGATGAGGCAGACAAAGTTCTTGCCCCTTCGGAGAACGATGCCGTCGCGGCCTTTATCGGGGCATTGACTATTTTGCTGCGGGAGGGCTTAGAAGCGTTGCTAGTAGTCGTCGCCATGCTGGCATTTCTCAAGAAGGCCGAACGCCGGGATGTCGCGGTCTATGTGCATGCAGGATGGATGGCCGCACTGGCGGCAGGTGGCATCACTTGGGGCGTGGCGACCTATCTGGTCGGCGTCAGCGGTGCGAGCCGGGAATTGACGGAAGGCTTTTCTTCACTGTTTGCGGCTGTGGTCCTGCTCGGCGTCGGAATGTGGATGCACCAAAAGAGCGTCGCCGGTCGCTGGCAGATTTACCTCAAGGAAAAGCTATCCTCGGCCCTCAACAAGCGCACGGCGTGGTTCTTGTTCTCGCTGGCATTCGTCGCGGTGTACCGCGAGGTGTTTGAGACGGTACTGTTCTACGCCGCCCTTTGGACAGAGGGTAATGGATGGCCTCTGCTCGCTGGCCTGAGTACGGGCATGGCGCTTTTGGCGTTGCTTGCAGTGTTACTGCTGCGCACCAGTGCGCGATTGCCGATCGGGCAGTTTTTTGCGGCGAGTTCCATGCTGGTAGCAGTGCTCGCGGTGATCCTGGCTGGCAAGGGCATTGCGGGTCTGCAAGAGGCCGGACTCCTGCATACCAGTCCGATTGCAATCCCTCGGATTGATTTGCTTGGTATCTATCCGTCGTGGCAAACGGTCCTAGCGCAGTTTGTCGTTCTGCTCACCACTGTGGTGGCTTTCACTATCAATTTGCGTTCGACGCGGCAGAGGGCAACGCGGCGAAGCTGATTCAAGGCGCTTGCCTATCTCGCAAACAGTGTCAGTTTGAGCTATACCCTAACGCAACGTCAGGGAGAGACTGGAATCACGTCAGGATAGAGTCCAATACTCTATTTATTGACATCATCAGTCAAGAGTAATAGATTTCAACTTGACACATCACCCCTTGGAGACACTTTGTACGGTCAACGCATCGGCTACGTTCGCGTCAGCAGCTTCGACCAGAACCCGGAACGGCAATTGGAGGGGGTTCAGGTGGCGCGGGTGTTCACCGACAAGGCATCCGGGAAGGACACCCAGCGTCCTGAGCTGGAAAGGTTGCTCGCCTTCGTGCGCGAAAGCGACACCGTAGTGGTGCACAGCATGGATCGGCTGGCACGCAACCTGGATGACTTGCGCCGCATCGTACAGGGTCTGACTAAGCGCGGCGTGCGCATCGAATTCGTCAAGGAAAGCCTGGCTTTCACCGGCGAGGACTCGCCAATGGCGAATTTGATGCTGTCGGTGATGGGCGCGTTTGCTGAGTTCGAGCGAGCCTTGATCCGCGAGCGGCAGCGTGAAGGGATCGCGCTCGCCCGGCAGCGGGGTGCGTACCGGGGCCGCAAAAAGTCACTGAATGATGAGCAGATTGCCGAACTGAAACGGCGTGTCGCAGCGGGCGAGCAAAAGGCCCTGATCGCCAGAGATTTCGGCATCAGCCGTGAAACGTTGTACCAGTACCTGCGCGAGTCCTGAGCATGCCGCGTCGTTCCATTCTGTCCGCCACTGAGCGCGAAAGCCTGCTGGCATTGCCCGATGCCAAAGACGATCTAATCCGGTACTACACGTTCAGCGAAACCGACCTGTCGGTGATCCGTCAGCGGCGCGGGCCTGCGAACCGGCTGGGCTTCGCCGTTCAGCTTTGCTACCTGCGATTCCCCGGCGTCATCCTGGGCGCTGATGAGCTGCCATTTCCGCCTTTGCTGCGCATCGTGGCGTCGCAGCTCAAAGTGCCAATCGAAAGCTGGGACGACTACGGGCGGCGTGAGCAGACCCGGCGCGAACACCTGGTCGAGTTGCAAACGGTGTTCAGCTTCCAGCCGTTCACCATGAGCCACTACCGGCAGGCCGTCCACACGCTGACCGAGCTGGCCATGCAAACCGACAAGGGCATTGTGCTGGCCAGCGCCTTGATTGAGCATCTACGGCGACAGTCGATCATTCTGCCCGTGCTCAACGCCATTGAGCGCGCCAGCGCCGAGGCCATCACCCGCGCCAATCGGCACATCTACGAAACCTTGTCCGAACCGTTGTCTAACGGGCATCGCCATAGACTCGATGAACTGCTGAAACGCCGCGACAACGGCAAAACGACCTGGCTGGCATGGCTGCGCCAGTCGCCCGCCAAACCGAATTCCCGGCACATGCTGGAACACATCGAGCGCCTGAAAGCCTGGCAGGCGCTCGACCTGCCTACCGGCATCGAGCGGCTGGTTCACCAGAACCGGCTACTCAAAATCGCCCGCGAGGGCGGCCAGATGACGCCCGCCGACCTAGCCAAGTTTGAGCCGCAACGACGCTACGCCACCCTCGTGGCACTGGCCATTGAGGGCATGGCCACCGTCACCGATGAAATCATCGACCTGCACGATCGCATCCTGGGCAAGCTGTTCAATGCGGCCAAGAACAAGCATCAGCAGCTGTTCCAGGCATCCGGCAAAGCCATCAACGCCAAGGTGCGCTTGTACGGACGCATCGGCCAGGCGCTGATCGATGCCAAGCAATCGGGTGGCGACCCATTCGCTGCCATTGAGGCCGTCATGTCCTGGGATGCGTTCGCTGTAAGCGTCACCGAAGCGCAGACGCTCGCCCAGCCCGAGGACTTCGATTTCCTTCACCGCATCGGCGAGAGTTACGCTACCTTGCGCCGCTACGCGCCGGAATTCCTCGCTGTTCTTAAACTGCGAGCCGCGCCCGCTGCCAAGAACGTGCTCGACGCCATTGAGGTGCTGCGCGGCATGAACATCAACAATGCCCGTAAGGTGCCCGCTGATGCACCGACCGACTTCATCAAGAAACGCTGGGAAAAGCTGGTGATGACCGACGCCGGCATCGACCGACGCTACTACGAACTGTGTGCGCTGTCGGAGTTGAAAAACTTGCTGCGCTCGGGCGACATCTGGGTGCAAGGTTCACGGCAGTTCAAAGACTTCGAGGACTACCTGGTGCCTCCCGAAAAATTCGCCAGCCTCAAGCAGGCCAGCGAATTGCCGCTGGCCGTGGCCACCGA
>CAZCIX010000020.1:0-34924 GCA_964498835.1 uncultured Burkholderiaceae bacterium
ATGTAATAGTGATACCGGCGGTGTTTACTTATGTGAATGATTTTGAGCGTTTTTTTAAAACGTTTTAACAAAAAAACATCAGGAGTTAGACGTCGTATGTCATTGCTTTAATACATGTTTCATCGCTTTAAATTGACGATAAAACTTGGGATTTTCTCTTTTTAACTTATCGTAAAAGTCATCATTGAAATGGATACCGAAAAAAGTCGTACTGTGACTTTCTTTTATCGTAGTTAACAGCAGAGTTTTTTGGTTTTTATTCAGCTGGGGAGCAATTGTTATCACTATTTGGCAATACGCAAGGACGGCATCAAGATACCCTTCTTGTAAAGCTATATAGAGGCCAGGAGTGGTGCTAAGTAATGCCAACAACTCTGTGTCTGGTATTCTCGTTGCTTCTAATAATTCACCGTATGCTTTGATGGCATCAGCATGTCCTTCTTGCAAAGCCATAAAGAGGCCGGTTCTGCCATTTGTATCCTTAGCGTTGAGTAATGTCAGCAACTCTGTGTCTGGTATTCGCATTGCTTTTAATAATTCACCGTATGCTTTGATGGCATCAGCATGTCCTTCTTGCAAAGCCATAAAGAGGCCGGTTCTGCCATTTGTATCCTTAGCGTTGAGTAATGTCAGCAACTCTGTGTCTGGTATTCGCATTGCTTTTAATAATTCACCGTATGCTCTGATGGCATTAGCACGTCCTTCTTGCAAAGCCATATAGAGGCCAGGGGTGCCATTTGTATCCTCTGTGCTGAGTAATGTCAGCAAATCTGCGCCTGATATACCCGCTGCTTCTAATAGTTCACCGTATGCGCTGATGGCATCATCATGCCCATTTTGCAAAGCCATAAAGAGGCCAGGGGTGCCATTTCCATCCTTAGCGTTGAGTAATGTCAGCAAATCTGTGCCTGATTGGGCTAATGTCTTTATTGGGATTTTTTTCAATGTTCCAGCAAAACCTTGGGCCATTAAATGGCAGATGCTTGTTGCATCCCAATCAAAATCATGGCTGCTTAGTTCTCTGTTTCTATGCGATACAGCTTGATTAGGTTGTTTGTCTTGCTCGTTTTGGGAATTGAATCTATCAGACTCAGGAACGACATAGATTATGGAAATTGCTTGTGTTTCTGGATAGTAAAGTTGTTCTCGCTGCTTACCGTCAATATTGATAAACGCTCCCAATGTCCAATGTTGCATGCTTGCCAGATCATATGCTTTGGCACGGGTATGTGTTGTGGTTGAGTTGGGATCATAAAAATGCACGACATAGCATTTTTTGCCATCCTTTACCTTGATTCTGAGCCAGGCATTCATTGTGTGGTTATTAGATTCCACCAGCATTTTTTTTATCGTTAGTCCTTCTGTATCCATTGCCTCAAACTGCTTGGCAATAAACTCGCCCCAATTGGCATTTTTGATCACATGCGCTTCGGTGGCACTGCTTTTTATATGCTTATATTTTGCTTCGATATGTGCCTTGATATGTTTGGCAATTTTTCTTGTGCTACTAAAATTTTCGTAAGAAATTTTATTTCCGACTGTATCTATTTCATCCAATACTGCTATTGCTAAATGTCGGCAAAAAATGGGGTTTTGGGTGCCTTCAAACCTTGCTTGACCATTTAAATTCTGATCTACATGCTTTTTGGATTGATAAGGAATGAGTTTGGGATTGATGCGTATTTCTTCTGCAGCTGGAATGTCCGTAAAAAATCTCAGAGCAATTGTTGCATGGGGAGTCAGTTGGTTTGTCGCTAACCAAGAAAATTGATTGTTAAAGATGTGTTCTTGATCTGTAGAAGAGAGGCAAGGAGGGCAAGTTTCCATTGCTGCAACGACTCTCTCATCCATGTATGTTCCTGCTATTAATCCTTCCAGCACAGGTAATTGGACAGCAGGATCATTAAAAAACTGCTCGCTGCTTTCAGGGGAAGACAAAATGTCTTCTAATTCGCTTAGCTCTGTAGGTGAACAACGATTATTTTTAATTGCCTCTGCCAACGATATGACGTTGATTGCTGTGTTTGTTATACCAGGATTGATAACAGTATCCAGGACTTGCTTGCTATAAATGCAATTTTTAATGTCGGAGAACATTAGGGTTTGATTTATTTTGTTAAAATAAAAGCATGTATAAATAATAACAATATTGTTGTTAATTGTAAAACTTATTTGAATATATTTTTAATATGTTTTTTTGATGTGCGCACATGTTGATTGAGTGTCAGTCCAATGCGTCACTCCAATGCGTCACTCATATGTCCCTCCAAACAGGTTTGCCCAAATTTGTTATACTTGACTAAATTGTTCAACTAATTTGATTTGCGTTTATTTTGAGATGGAATTGGGATGCGTTTGACTACTAAAGGGCGGTTCGCCGTAACAGCGATGATTGATTTGGCTTTGCGCCAAGAATCAGGCCCTGTTGCGCTTGCTGGCATTAGTACGCGTCAGGATATTTCGCTCTCTTATTTGGAACAATTGTTCGCCAAGTTGCGCCGTCACAAAATAGTTGAATCAGTGCGTGGCCCAGGTGGGGGTTATAGTTTGGCGCGTACGGCGGCGGAAATTAGCGTAGCTGACATTATGTTTGCCGTAGATGAGCCAATTGATACGACGCAGTGCAGTGGTAAAAAAAATTGTCATGGCGCCGATCATGAAGTGGGGTCAATTTGTATGACCCATGATTTGTGGGCAAATTTGAATAAGAAGATTGTTGATTATTTGGATTCGGTTTCATTGCAGGACTTGTTGGATCAACAAAAAAACAAACATGCTGAATTAAGCGAAAACATTGTCGTATTGCATCGTAATGATGCTTTAGCGTGATTAGATACAGATTAGATACAAATAGGAATTGGAGTATTGGTATGACCGCAGTAGAACAAAATTTTAAGCCTGCTTTGATGGACACCATCCAGGCGGAGCATTTTCCTGTTTACATGGATTATTCAGCCACCACGCCGATTGATCCGCGTGTAGCGGACAAGATGATTCCGTATTTGCGCGAACAATTCGGCAATCCTGCTTCGCGCAGCCACATGTACGGTTGGAGCGCAGAAAAAGCCGTGGAAGAAGCGCGCGCACATGTCGCTGCTTTGGTCAATGCGGATCCGCGTGAAATCATTTGGACTTCCGGCGCGACAGAAAGCAATAACCTGGCGATCAAAGGCGCGGCGCAGTTTTACAAAACCAAGGGCAAGCACATCATTACCGTCAAAACCGAGCACAAAGCAGTGTTGGATACGGTACGTGAGTTGGAACGTTTGGGCTTTGAAGCGACTTATTTGCAGCCACAAGATAATGGTCTGATTACGATTGAACAATTACAGGCGGCGATTCGCCCAGATACTATTTTGGTATCGGTGATGCTGGTGAATAATGAAATTGGCGTGATTCAACCGATAGCTGAAATTGGCGCTTTATGCCGTGAAAAAGGCATTATTTTCCATTGCGATGCAGCGCAGGCAACTGGAAAAATCGCCATCGATTTAGCCACCACTAAAGTCGATTTGATGACATTTACTGCGCATAAAACCTATGGCCCGAAAGGCGTGGGTGCCTTGTACGTACGTCGTAAACCTAGAGTGAGACTGGAAGCACAAATGCATGGTGGTGGTCACGAGCGTGGTTTGCGCTCAGGTACGTTGCCTACGCATCAAATCGTTGGCATGGGCGAGGCTTTCCGGCTTGCTAAGTTAGAGATGGAAACCGAAGTTCCACGGATTCAAGCATTGCGTGATCGTTTAGCACGCGGTTTGCAGGAAATGGAAGAAGTGTATGTAAACGGCGACATGGTGCATCGCGTGCCGCACAATTTGAATGTCAGCTTTAATTATGTCGAGGGCGAATCGCTCATCATGGCGATCAAAGGCATTGCCGTGTCGTCTGGTTCTGCCTGTACGTCGGCCAGTTTGGAGCCTTCTTATGTCCTGCGTGCTTTGGGACGTAGCGATGAATTGGCGCATAGTTCGATACGCTTCACCATCGGTCGTTTTACGACGGAAGAAGAGATCGATTTTGCGGTTAACTTGCTCAAAACCAAGGTGGCCAAATTGCGTGAGCTGTCGCCTTTGTGGGATATGTTTAAAGATGGCATCGACATCAATACCATCCAATGGGCAGCGCATTAAAAATTTGCAGAATTTCAAGAATTTTAGAGATACAAGGAGAAATAGATCATGGCTTATTCAGACAAAGTATTAGATCACTACGAAAATCCACGCAATGTAGGCGCTTTCGATAAAAGTGATGACAGTGTAGGAACCGGTATGGTCGGCGCGCCAGCTTGTGGTGACGTGATGAAATTGCAAATCAAAGTCAGCGCGGATGGTTTGATTGAAGACGCGAAGTTTAAAACCTATGGCTGTGGTTCAGCGATTGCATCTAGTTCGTTGGTAACAGAGTGGGTTAAAGGTAAGACATTGGATCAAGCATTAGCGATCAAAAACACCCAAATTGCTGAAGAGTTGGCCTTGCCACCCGTGAAGATTCATTGCTCCATTTTGGCGGAAGATGCGATTAAAGCAGCGGTACTGGATTATCAAACTAAGCATGCAGCATAAACGGTAAAAAGCATGGCAATTACATTGACTGAAAAAGCGTCGAAACATATCAAACGGTATATCGAGCGGCGCGGCAAAGGCATCGGTTTACGCTTTGGCGTGCGCACGACAGGCTGTTCCGGCTTGGCTTATAAGCTGGAATATGTGGATGAAGCGGCATCGGAAGACGTCGTGTTTGAATCGCACGGCGTGAAGGTTTTTGTCGATCCAAAAAGCTTGCCTTATATTGATGGCACCGAGCTTGATTTTGCACGGGAAGGTTTGAATGAAGGTTTTCAATTCCATAATCCCAATGTGAAAGATGCCTGTGGTTGTGGTGAAAGCTTCCGTATTTAATTCGCAAGTTCATGCAGAATCATTTCGATTTATTTCAATTGCCGCAAGAATTTGCACTGGATATACGTGCGTTGGATGCAGCTTATAAAGAAGTACAAAATCAGGTTCATCCAGATAAATTCACACTTGCCAATCCCGTGGAGAAGCGCCTCGCCATGCAGTGGGCCAGTCGTGCCAATGAGGCGTATCAAACGCTGAAAAATCCTCTAAAGCGCGCCGCTTATTTGTGTGAATTGCAGGGTGTTGCGCTGGAAACAGAATCCAACACAGCCATGCCCATGGCTTTTTTGATGCAGCAAATGGAATGGCGTGAAACCTTGGAAGAGGCGCAAGCGAAAAAAGATGTTGCTGCTTTAGAAGAGTTAGATGCCACCTTAAGCGCCAGTCGTAAAAGCCAAATAGCACAAGTTAGCGCTTGTTTGGATTCCAATCATTTCACCCAGGCCGCTCATGAAGTCAGGCAGTGGATGTTTTTGGAAAAATTGGAAGCGGAAGTGATGCTGGCTTTGGAAAAAATAGCCTGAAAGTTTCCTTCTCCCACAAACGGGAGAATGGCCGGGGATAAGGGCGATTGCAATACTGAGTAGTTATAAATAACAAATTAATTAAAGAATGAAATAAAGATCAAACATGGCACTTCTGCAAATATCCGAGCCTGGCATGTCCACAGTCCCGCATCAGCGCAGGCTGGCGATTGGTATTGATTTGGGCACCACCAATTCCCTGGTTGCCACTGTCCGTAGCAGCATCGCTGAAGTGTTGAATGATGAGGAAGGGCGGCCATTATTGCCTTCCATCGTGCGTTATTTGCCCAACGGTCACGCGCATATTGGCTACAAAGCGCAGCTGGCCCAAACGACAGATCCTAAAAACACCATTATTTCTGTCAAACGCCTCATGGGACGCGGTTTAAAAGACATCGCTTATGTAGAAAACTTGCCCTACGATTTTTCCGATGCCGATGGTATGGTGCAGTTGAAAACAGTGGCTGGAACAAAAAGCCCAGTGCAAATTTCGGCTGAAATTCTCGCCACTTTGCGTCAACGTGCAGAAGATAGCTTGGGCGATGAGTTAGTTGGCGCCGTCATCACCGTACCCGCTTATTTTGACGATGCGCAACGACAAGCCACCAGAGATGCTGCTCAACTTGCTGGTTTAAATGTATTGCGCTTATTGAGCGAACCCACGGCTGCCGCCATTGCTTATGGTTTGGATCATACTCAGGGCGAAGAGGGGATTTATGCGGTCTATGATTTAGGCGGCGGCACGTTTGATATTTCTATACTGAAATTGAGTAAAGGCGTGTTTGAAGTACTGTCGACCGGCGGTGACTCTGCGTTGGGTGGCGATGATTTCGATCACCGGCTTTTTTGCTGGATCATCGAGCAAGCAGCATTAGCACCACTGTCGGATGAAGATACACGCACTTTAATGGTGAAATCACGGGACGCTAAAGAAGTGCTGTCCATGCATGCGGAAGCATCGATTGATGCGGTTTTACGTTCAGGTGAAGAAGTACATGTGACTTTAAGCGCCGCAAAATTTGCTGAAATCACCCAAAATTTGGTGAACAAAACCATGCTAGCGGTGAAAAAAGCCTTACGCGATGCGCAATTGGATGCGGATGACGTCGATGGCATTGTGTTAGTCGGCGGTGCTACGCGCATGCCGCATATACGGCGTGCAGTTGGGGACTTTTTTCACAAAACACCCTACGCCAATATCGATCCCGATAAAGTCGTCGCGTTGGGCGCAGCCATGCAAGCGAACTTGCTAGCCGGCAATCGTGCTGCTGGCGATGATTGGTTATTGTTGGACGTGATTCCACTTTCATTAGGCGTGGAAACTATGGGCGGTTTGGTGGAAAAAATTATTCCGCGCAACACCACTATTCCTTGTGCCAGAGCGCAGGAATTCACTACTTTTAAAGATGGTCAAACCAGCTTGTCGATTCATGTTTTGCAAGGCGAACGTGAATTGGTGACGGATTGTCGCTCACTGGCGAAATTCGAATTACGCGACATTCCACCCATGGCGGCCGGTGCTGCGCGGATTCGGATTACGTATCAAGTCGATGCGGATGGTTTGTTGTCGATTTCAGCACGCGAGCAGCGTTCTGGTGTCGAGGCCTCAATTGTGGTGAAACCTTCCTATGGTTTAAGCGATGAAGAGGTCGCCAAAATGTTGCAAGACTCCTTTACTTCTGCGGAAGCGGACATGCAATCACGTGCCTTACGAGAACAGCAAGTGGATGCAGAGCGGATCGTATTGGCGACTCAATCAGCCTTGGATGCAGACGGACATTTGTTATCCAGCGATGAGCGCAGTGTGGTGGATGGCTTGTTGCAGGCAGTACAAGCTTCATTAAAAGATGAAAACGTCGATGCCATTAAATTGGCTGTCGATGCATTAGCTAGCGGAACAGAAGAGTTTGCCGCCCGTCGCATGGATCAAAGCGTTCGTATGGCATTGGCTGGCAAAAAATTAGAAGAAATTGTTTGAAACCAAAAAGGTGAATTGAGTGCCTCAAATTGTTGTCTTACCCCATGCTGTTTTATGCCCAGAAGGAGCCGTTATTGATGCGCCAGCTGGTAAATCACTGTGCGATATTTTGCTTGATCACGATATTGAGATTGAACACGCCTGCGAAAAATCTTGCGCCTGCACGACT
Source organism: uncultured Burkholderiaceae bacterium (assembly GCA_964498835.1). Taxonomy (GTDB): domain Bacteria; phylum Pseudomonadota; class Gammaproteobacteria; order Burkholderiales; family Burkholderiaceae_D; genus JAGKXB01. Next base: position 7,573 of record CAZCIX010000020.1, read on the forward strand.
TGCCATGTGTTGATAAGGGAAGGTTTTGCATCACTCAACCCGGCTGAAGAAACTGAAGAAGATTTGTTAGATAAAGCTTGGGGGTTGGAAGCAGATTCCCGCTTGTCTTGCCAATCGATTTTGCACGATGAAGATTTGGTGGTGGAAATTCCTAAATACACCATTAATCAAGTCAGTGAAAATCATTGATTATTAAGCGCACCCAAGCCCATCGCTTAGTCGTTATTTCCGGTCAGGGCGGCTACGGTGCGATCTTTTAAGACCAGCAGCTTTTGAACTTTACTACCCAAGTTCATCAATTGCAGCATGGATTCGGGCGATAGGCGCTGAAGTTCGTCGAACCAGTTGTTAGCCAATTCTGCCAATTCATACATTTCACGCATGCGGCTCAGGGCATAGCCTTCCGATTCGGCAACTGATGGATCAAGCAAGGCTTGACGCAACATGGTCAAAGTTGGCTCTACCTCGCGTCGCCGTCTTTCGGCAGCGACCGCTTTGAAGATGTCCCACACACTGCCCAGCGTGGCGTAGTACTCACGTCGGTCACCTGGTTTTCGCGTCAGCTTGACTAGTTGCCATGCTTCCAACTCCTTGAGGCTGATGCTGATATTTGAACGCGAAATACCCAATGCTTCGCCAATGTCATCGGCATTGAGCGAGTTTTCGGAAACCAGCAGCAGCGCGTAGACCTGGCTAACCGTTCGGTTGATGCCCCAACGGCTGCCCATTTCTCCGAAGTGCGCAACAAAGGAATCGACTATGGGGGACATGGTGAGAATTCCTAGCTTTAAAAAAGAGCCGGATTTTAACATCCCAATATTCAATACCCATAAGCTAAATCAAAGGTACTCCACCAAAAAATGCTCGTCAGTCACTCTCAATACTTGAGGGCGCTGCTCTTTCCCCAGAATACGCGATAGGCAAACACGGTGTAAGCGATGATGATTGGCAAAACAACTACTACACCATAGAAAATAACCATCAACGCTTGGGGGGAACTAGCGGCCTGCCACAAGGTGAGTTTGTCCACCACCAACCAGGGGAAAAGGCTGTAGGCAAGACCATAAAAAACTAGCAGAAAAATGCCTACGGTACTGGCAAACGGCACAGCGGCACCATATTGATTACCTTGGCTCAAGCGAGTCGGCAAACGTCTGAGGCTACGTGCAATCACAACAAACAGGGCCACGGTCATGGCAGGGATTGGTAGCAACAGCACCACATTTGGGAAGCTGAACCATTTGTCAAAAATTCGCTCGCTAACCCAAGGCGTTGCCAGCGAAATGGCTGCTATGCCAATAGCCGTGAACCACAAGCTGCCTTGAGCCCAACGCACGGCTTTGAGTTGTAATGCGCCTTCAGTTTTCATAATCAGCCACCCAGCACCAAGTAAACAATAGGCAGCCACCATGCACAAACCAATCATTACACTGAACAGTCGACTACCCCAATCGCTGGCGAATCCCGTCACCAACGACCCCAGCATAAAGCCTTGCGACCAGCTTGCCAGCAACGAACCGGCATAAAAAGCGCGATCCCAAAGTGGCTTGTGCTCGGCACGCGCTTTGACTCGAAAGTCAAACGCTACGCCACGCAAAGTCAGCGCGACCAACATCAACGCCACTGGCAAATATAGTGCGCCCAAAATCACCCCATGCGCCAAAGGGAAAGCCACGAGCAGCACACCGACACCTAGCACTAGCCAGGTTTCATTCGCATCCCAGAACGGGCCGATGCTCGCAATCATGATGTCTCGCTGTTCCTCGTTGTCTGCGCTTCGCAACAACACGCCAACACCTAAGTCATAGCCATCCAAAATCACATAAGCCAACATAGCCAGCGCCATGATTACTGCAAATACTAAAGGCAGCCAACCAGCTGGTTGGCTGAGGTCAGGAAAGGTCAAGTAGGCTAAAGCGTCATGCATGGTGGACTCCTTTGAGATTGCTACTGGCATTCACTTCATTATTGGACGGATCTATTGTTGGCATTGTTGCCTTATAAGCTAAATAGAACACCACTCGTACGTAGGCCACCAACAGCAAGGCGTAGAGCACTAGGTACATACCTAGAGTGAATGCAATGTTGGCAGCGGGCACTGTCGACGCTGCCTGTGCCGCGGTCAAGATACCCTGCACCAGCCAGGGCTGGCGACCGATCTCTGTCACATACCAGCCTGCCACCAAGGCTACCCAACCAGCAAAAGTCATGGCGACCAACACGCGTAGCAACCAATTAGCCGGCACACCATCGCCCGTCGATATACGCCCATTACGCTTGACTTGCCACATAGCCAGCCAGCTCACTGCGAGCATCAACAGACCCACTCCGACCATGATGCGGAAGGCCCAAAATACGGGTGCAACTGGTGGATGCAAGTTGCCAAAATCTTTAATGCCCTTAATCTCTCCATTCCAGTCATGCTTGAGATAGAAAGAGGCGAGTTTAGGAATGGCAATCTCAAATCGGTTACTTTGGGTCTTGCTATCGGGAAGTGCAAACAACACAGCCGGAGCAGCTTTTTGGGTATCCCATACACCTTCCATAGCCGCAATTTTGGCCGGTTGATGTTCTAAGGTATTGAGGCCGTGCAAGTCACCCACCAATATTTGTATAGGAATCAATATGGCGGCAATCACGATGCCAGTTTGCAGAGTGGCTTTCACTTCCAACACACGGTTACCCTTTAGCCAACGATAGGCGCTGAGCCCCGCCAGCAAGAATGCCACCGTCAGACACGAGGCAATCAACATGTGTGCCATGCGGTAAGGGAAAGAAGGATTGAAAATAACTTGCATCCAACTAGTCACATGCGCCTTGCCGTCGATCATGACAAAACCCGTTGGAGTGTGCATCCACGAGTTCAACGCCAAAATCCAGAAAGCGGAGGCTGTGGTTCCCGCTGCGACCAAAAAGGTGGCGATCGTATGCACTCGCTCACTTACCCTGCCACGTCCAAACAGCATGATTCCCAGCATCGTGGCTTCCAGAAAAAATGCCGTGAGCACTTCATAGGCTAGTAGGGGGCCTGCCACATTGCCCACCGTATTCATAAACCCAGGCCAATTCGTTCCGAACTGAAAGCTCATGGTGATACCACTGACCACGCCAAGAGCAAAGGTCAGCGCAAACACCTTCACCCAGAATTGGTAGGCATCCATCCAATGATTGTGGCCGGTACGTACGAAACGCAACTTGAAGAAGAGCAGCACCCATCCCAGTGCGATACTGATGGTGGGGAATAGAATGTGGAAGGTAATGTTTGCCGCAAATTGCATGCGGGCCAGCACAGTAGGATCAAGGTTGTCCATCGTAGACTCCAATGAGTAGTAGGTATTCGCGGTAGTCTGTCACACCATGTACTCGCCATTGAGAGGACGCTCTGAAACCAACTTCAGTAGTGCACAACAAAGGATTCGGCATCCCAACGCAGACATGATGAAAATTTCTAATTTTCAGAAAACATTGAATTTTAACACTCAAATGATTTATCTATCTATCTATTAAAAGATACACAGTTAGATAAAGCGGAAGATTGTCCGGTACTACATTGCTAGCTTGCTATGCCGCGCTGCAAGCAGCGCTGGCACCCAACACCTAAGACGAGGCTAAAAAAACCTTAACGTGTTTTGTTTCCGTTTTACAAGACAATCCGGTTAACAGTGTGTTTCATTGATTTTTTGTTTACTACGATTTACCACTTGAAAAGCAGCAAGATAGCGTGAATAACGTGCTATCTCTTCTTGTCCTTGATAACTCAAAGCAAATGCCAGATATTGGTCTGTCGATTCTTCTATTAACTTTTGAAATCGTATTTTTTTAGCTTCTTCAATAGAAGGAGAAGAGGCGGAGCTGCAGTAGTAGTCACGCAATGTTTCTAAAAGCGTTGCCGCTTGATAACCACCACTACAACAAGGTGGACAATACAATAAAAATTGTAAGTCTTCTAAGATGTCATTTTGATTGGCTATAGTGCCAAATACAAACAGATCTTGATAATCGGTATGGATTTTTACTTTTCCATCAGCGACGGTCAAAATCTTTCTGGCTAGTAATTTACCCACTCCATCGGCGACTTGCCCAGATCCCGCAACGGAATCAGTACCATGTAGTAAATTTAACAATGATAGTAAAGAGTCTGATGCATCGTTTTCTTTGGGGAAATCATCACGACCAGTTTCTATTTTTTGTAGGGTGCGTAGTGCCTCCAATCGTTGTTCTTGTTTGTTATTAAATTTTGTTGTTACCCATTCTTTGAGTTGCCTTTTTACGTTAGATACGCGATCTTGCACCAATCCAAAAGTCATCAATGATGCGCCATCACAGGCGACATCGTTCATATAAAACCTCCAGCGTGAATAGGCGTCCATATCCGCAAAAGTTTTTGCATGATAGTCATTCGCAAGTGTTCTTCTTTGCTCGGCTTTTACCAACTCTGCTGTGACTGTATTTTCATTGGTGAAATTAAGCACATGTGGTTGCAAAACTCTCTGTTTTTGCTCTTCCACTTGTTCTGCTTGTAACTGCATGGCTGTTTCATGTGCTCTTTGTGCTGATTGCAATTCACTATGTATATTGACGGTAACGGCTTTCGTGACGCCAGGCGTATAAGGATTGCTGTAAAGCGGGGTGTTGTATTTCAAAGCACCGATCAATGCAGATGGCAGGGCTACGGTTCCGGCAATGGTTAATGCTAATTGAGTAATGCTGGGAAATTGCTCTATCATTCCGACCGTCATTGTCCCCAAAGATGCAGCTCCCCCAGCAAACAACATCCAACTCGCCAGATTTTTACGCAGTAGCGAGAGTTCAGTTTCGAAATGTTCTGTTTGTATGCGACTAGACTCTTCGTTGGCTTTGGTTTGTTCCTCGTTTTCTTTAATCAGTGCTCGCGTTTGCTCAATGCGTTCATTTGTTTTTTTTATATGTAACGTAGCTTCTTCGCCAGTCATCGGCGGTTCTGAAAGAAGTGGGGTAAATAAATCTTTGCGCAATTTCAAGAGCTGCGCTTCAAGTTGCTCTTTTTGTGCACGCCTAGCTTCTTCGTTTTTAGTATTACCCCCTTCTTTCATGGCACTTAAGCGCTTTGTCGTTTGGTTAATACGATCGAGTGTATTTTTTACGTGTAAGCAAGCATTAACCGTAGTCAGATAAATACTGGCGGATAAAAGTGGAGCAAAAAATTGACCAATAACCATCAGAGTAGAAGCCGCTGCTGCTGATTGCCCCGGAATTCTTTGCATAAATTTGGCGGTTATTAGTTCCTGCTGGATAAATTCTTCCAATGCATCGATTTCAACAGCTGAGCCATGTATTTTTTTTAATTCTGCCAGTTCATTTAATGCCGTTTCAAAACGATCTATTTGTTTTTTATAAGCAGTAGCGACATTGATGGATGCTAAAGCACCGGCTACACCGACGGTTACAGAAGCTACGGCACTCGCAATTTCCGCACCGTCTTTGGGGATACTGATTGCATGCGCGTGCATTTCTGCCTTTTGCCCACTGGCATTCATGCCTGTATCAACGGCATTGACCAAGGCATCACCAGCTTGTTTGGCACAACAAGCTGCAGTTGCAATACCCTCAGTTGCAGCATCCATTGTTTTTGGCATTGGTTTTTGTGACGCTGAATCTGAATTTGAATCAGTCGTTGTCGTCACTTTTGTTGATTGGGCTTCTATATCTAAATTTGAAGCTTCTTCTTGCTTGATTGGTGACCAGCTAAAAAAAGTAGAGCAGATGTTGCTGATATACATATCCACCACCTTATTTATTGGAAATTTGTTTAACTGTTGAATGAGTAGGAGCTAACAACATTCTTACTGATTCATTAGGCAAAACAATGAATGTGGAGGTGAGTTTGTGATGATTAAGATAAGCAAGAATACCAATTGTTATAAATGTGATAACGCTAAGGGCGGTGAAGATTTTACGTTTGGTCGACATGACAACTTCCTGTATTGAAATAATGTGTAATAGCAAGCCGAGCTTTGTATAAACACAAAGCTACTGGCACTCAGTCAGAATCAGGAAGCGAAAGGAGGTGCGCGCGATTGCGCCATCGTCCACACGAAGAGAGGACGCGGGGATTGGTAAAAAAGAGAGGGAAATAGGTTGGCTCCATTGACTAGCGGAAAGATGAAAGTCGTCGCAGGTAGCAATCCAAATGATACTGTATCAGTAGAGCAAAATGCACAATGCCCTGAATGTACATTCTTTTTGATAGGGGAAGATGGGGGGGAAGGAAAATCGTTTGTTACTTTAATGAACTTCGTTCCAGCAGCCGAGCAAATTTCCATCAAGGAGATTGGGGAATTGCTAGTTGCGCTTACAGTCTGAAAAACTGACGGCGCCAGCCCAGCTAGCAAAATCGCAAAACATGCAATCCAGGCGGTAAGCTGTCGTGTTATTTTGTTTATTCCCATGCCCGAATTTTATCTTTAATTACCCGTTCCCCTCAAGGTGGGAACGGGCCAGATAACATCAATTTAAATCATCAAAGTGCTTGTAAAAAAGCCGTTAAATCATCCACTTCCTGCGGCGTCAACCCCATACGGAAGCGTCGATCATAAAATCTCACCACTTCTCCCAAATCTTTTGCTGAACCATCATGAAAGTAAGGGGCGCGTAATCCCATTCCTCGTAAAGTGGGAACTTTAAAACGACCGATATCTTTCCATTTGCCGGTCACCATTGCGTTGCCAGGATCGGTCGTTTCAATGACTTCACCCGTCGCAATATTTTTCAGCGTATACAAAGGCATATCGGGAGTACGTCTTGCTGCGTTTGAAACCCCAGTATTAAATAATCTGGCAATAGAATGCGTCCCTACGTTTGGCACATTGTGGCAACTGGTACAAGTTCCTCTTTGTAGCGACACTCTCAACTCATCATTAAAACCGCTCACATTGCTAATATTGAAAGGCCTGGTATTAAACAACGCTTCGCCGCGTGCAATCATCGCCTTGGCATTACTAGTTGGGTTTGGTGCTGCTACTGGTCGAGTAGGTGCCGGTGGACGTTGTCCAGCTAATTGGGCGCCAGGAGGAGTAGGTATGGTGGGGTTTAACCAACTACCGTACATGCTCATGACATTGCGATTAAACGCCACACCAGTTTTATAATCACCAGCTTCGATATCGTTTATTCCAAAATAGAAATTATTGTTGGAGAGAGCGAGTGGACCACCACCAGCACCATCGATCAGCAAACTGCCAGCAGTGTTGCTCGTAATTTGCGCGGTAAATAAACTATTTTCAAAATCTACGATAGCTTGTTGGTCGGCTACAGATAAATCCTGCATCACTTCAGCATGTCCTCTAGCCGCAGTATTGGCTTGATGTAATAAATCAACATTGAGTGTGGCAAAGCATGTTGCCGGTTGTGCACGCAGAATACATGTGCTGGATTTTGCATCAATGAGCGTTTCGCGCGCATCCCACATAACCGAGCTATTGAATTTAAGATTGGTGGTCGGTAATGGGCGTCGGAATAACGACAGCTCTTTTGCGCTGGCAAATCCATAAGGATCATTCACTTGAGTCAAGGTGAATTCAGCGCCGCTAGGAATAGGCAAGCCAACACGAATTAAACCTTTATTGAGCAACATTGTATAAGCAAGGCGTTTTTGCTCCAAAGTCGTATCCAGGGATTTAGGCGAATTAGCACCATCGACTAATTTGAAAATAGGATCCGTACCATTGCTTTGCTTGAACCTGGTTTGTAAGTTTTGTGGCGTGATACTCCAACCTTGGTTTTCTTGATGGCAACTGGCGCAAGCTCGACCATTGCCTATGGCTTTGAAAAATGGATTGCTTCGATCAATGAAGCCATTGGTACTGAATGTCAGAGCTGAACCGCTTTTATTAGCAATGGGCACGGGCGCGGTATTCTCTATCATTAATTTAAACGAAACGGGAGTAGAAGTTGATGAGGTCTCAGAATTAGCGGCACTATTAGTGCCATCAGTAATATTCGTACTCTCAAGATTAGTCGTATTCGAACTATCAGTTGCTGACAGCAGGCTAAAAGTTTGTGGAAGATTTTGATCGGTAGTTTCTGAGGTGCTAAGGCTACCACTTTCGCCACCACCTCCACACGCTGATAAGAACGGTAAAGTGACAAAGAAGAACGTTGATTGAATGAGGCGTTTTTTTAGAGTGTTGTTTTTCATCATCATTTCCTTTTTAGAATTCTGATTGTCAAAAACTCTCGTGTAAATGGTAACTCAATTCATACATTAATCATAACTATATGGCATGATTTTTTGTTATTTTTCAGCTAGTATTCGATGGACGCTTTTCTTGATGGTGATGCTATGTCGATTATCAAAATGAGAGTTTATTTTGAAGATTTGTTTCATTAATGCTTTTATCAATTTAATTTACAAGGGAACTAATAATGATCGCTACCAATCTTACCAAGATTGCCAAGGTTGCTGATAGGTTTGCTTTGGGGCTGGTTAATCGTAATCAATCTGCTATTAGGCCAGCGCTCTTGAGTCCTTTTCAAAATATCACTGGAGGCTGTCAGTACTCCTCTATCATTGGAGTGAATGTAACGCCTGAGCCTTCATTTCGATCTGCTAAAGAGGTATTGCGAAGTGTAAATTTGGTTATTACTTCGGGTGAGCCCAATCCAGTGGCAGCTTTTGATGTCGTAACAAGACATCTCCCACAAGAGCAAAAAGAATCTCTTGCGGCTGACTTGGGGAAAGAATGGCATCCAAGTAATCGGGATATCGTAGAGGAAATTTTGCAGGAAAGAGGCGGGATAAAAGGACAAGCCTTTGTGGATCAATTAAATGCTAATCAGGGAACAGCATCATAAGTATCGTTTCATTTTGTTCCATATGTGGATTTGTTATCTACAAACGAAAAAGCGATAAATCCTTGAATTATTTGGATTTATCGCTTTTTATTGTTGATTGCTTAATTGTATCTTGGTGCCCGGGGCCGGAATCGAACCGGCACACCCTTACGGGCGAGAGATTTTAAGTCTCTTGTGTCTACCAATTTCACCACCCGGGCGCACAGCGCGCTATTCTAGCAATTGGCAAACAATTATGAAAGATGTTTTTGCTATATTTTTTATATTTGGTTTTTAAGGTCTAAAAATCAGAAACCAAAAGGTGTAGTGTTGCCGCATCCTTGGCGTAACAGTACTGGTGCTTCGCCACTTAAATCAATTACGGTCGTAGCTTCCAGGGTACAAGGACCGCTATCAATGACTAGTTCAACTTGATGCTCAAGCTTGTCGCGTATTTCTTCTGCATCAATCAAAGGTTCCGATTGATCAGGAAGAATCAGGCTAGTACTTAATAATGGTTGCCCCAATTGCTCTAACAATAACTGAACGATATGGTGTTCTGGTATGCGCAAGCCTATAGTTTTACGGGATGGGTGGCTTAATCGGCGCGGTACTTCTTTGGTTGCTTCCAGAATGAAAGTGTAGGGGCCAGGTGTAACAGCCTTGAGCAAGCGAAATTGCCGATTATCAATTTTTGCATAAACGGCGATTTCGCTTAAGTCACGGCATAAAAGTGTCAAATGATGCTTTTCATCCACATTGCGGATACGCCTTAATTGTGTCACTGCATTTTTATCATCCAAGTGACAAATTAAGGCGTAACATGAATCCGTAGGTATTGCAACAACACCGCCTGCATGAATGATTTGCGCAGCTTGTTTGATCAAGCGTAATTGCGGATTATCCGGATGAATGTGAAAAAATTGACTCATTAAATTTGTTTTGAAAATTAAAGATTACGTAAGGCAGCAATACGCTCTTCCATCGGAGGATGGCTAGAAAATAATGCAAAAACACTGGAACCATTAATGCCAGCAGCAGTTAGAGATTTCGGTAAACTTCCTGAATCCAAACCTCCCAAACGTGTTAAGGCATGTATCATCGGTTGTTTATTGCCGAGTAGTTTGGCGGAACCTGCATCTGCGCGAAACTCACGTTGGCGCGAAAACCAAGCAACGATAAGTGATGCCAAGACGCCAAACACGATTTCACAAACAAATACTGTGATCATATAGGCTGGTCCACCGCTGCGCTCGTTGTCACCACCACGAGAAAGAGCTTTATCTACCATGTAGCCAACAATTCTTGCGAAAAAAACGACAAAAGTATTTAACACGCCTTGAATCAAAGTCATTGTCACCATATCGCCATTCGCAATATGTGCAACTTCATGTCCTAATACAGCCTCTACCTCTTCTTTTGTCATGCTTTCCAATAAGCCTGTCGATACAGCGACGAGAGCTGAATTTTTGAATGCGCCGGTGGCAAACGCATTAACCTCACCGTCATAAACTGCGACTTCTGGCATGCCGATGCCAGCACGATCCGCCAATTTTTGCACAGTGCTGACTAGCCATAATTCAGTTGAGTTTGATGGTGCTTCGATCACTCGAGCGCCAGTGGACCATTTCGCTATCGGTTTGCTAATTAGTAAGGAAAAAATTGCGCCCGTAAAGCCGATCACCAAAGAAAGTGCCATTAAATTAGATAAATCCAAACCATTTTTGCCAATTGCACGATCAATACCAAAGATGGAGAGCACCAATGACATCATCAGCATGACGGCAATGTTGGTAGCAAGAAATAAAAAAACACGTTTCATTAAAAACTCCCGAATTGAAAAACGGCGTTGTAAAAATGGTGTTGTACTTTGTGTACGATTTATTGCTTAAAATTTATTAAAAAAACGATGCGTTAACGATGCATCAAATGAGGTTGATGTTTGAAAAATCAAGAAGAGCTAGATGTAAAAAACAAAATTTTTTAAAACCAATCATGCCAAATTGGTGTGACATTTTCAGGTAAAGCTGGCAGGGTGCCTAGATCTACTCGGGATTCAGTTGAGCTGTGAAAATCTGATCCACGTGAAGCCAGAAGGCCGTAATGTTGGGCTATTTTGGCGTATTGCTGATATTGATCGACCGTGTGGCTACCTGTGACAACTTCAATTGCTGAGCCGCCTAATTCTTTAAATTCACTTAAAAAAGCATCAAGTGCGATCGCATCCAATTTATAACGCCCAGGATGTGCTACGACTGCAATACCACCCGCATTGCGTATCCATGTGATGGCATTTTGCAACGTGGCCCAACGATGAGGTACGTAACCTGGTTTGCCTTTGATTAAATAATTGCGAAAAACGCTACTAATATCAGGACAGATTCCTGATGCAACTAAATGGCGCGCAAAATGAGTACGTGAAATGGATTCTGGATTGGTAACATATTGCAATGCACCTTCCAACGAGCCGGGAATCCCAGCTGCCGTCAGCTGGGTTGCCATATCACGCGCACGCAACATACGACCTGCGCGTGTGTCGGTTAAACCCTGTACTAGCGTTGACTCAGTTTCATCAATTTGTAGGCCAACAATATGGATGGTTTGTTTTGCCCATGTGACTGAAATCTCCACCCCTGATACATAATGCAGACCAAGCTCTAGCGCAGCTGCACGTGCTGAAGGCGTACCTTTTACAGTATCGTGATCCGTTAAGGCCCAAGCGCCCACACCATTCTTTTTTGCACGCGCAGCGACAAGTTCAGGAGTAAGCACACCATCTGAACAATCAGAGTGTGAATGAAGATCAACGTTAAGCATACTGAATATTGAATACTGAAATTACTTTGAAGAACCGCCAGATATGTCTTTTACATTTTACGCTGCTTCTTTAAATGATGTGGCTTACTTGACACTATGCTGCCTGACTTGTTTAATGTAGGGTGAAATTTTTTGATCAAAAATAATCAATAAAAATCGCCCAATAAAAACAAATAAATAGAAGTAGTACTTTTAGTTTCAAGATTGTGAAGGAAGTGTCGATGAATAAAAGTGAGTTAATTGAAAATATTGCTATTAATGCAGAGATCTCAAAAACAGCTGCGACACGTGCGCTTGATGCGATGATGGATATTATTAAGCAAGCGCTAAAACAGGATGAGAGCGTGACTCTGGTGGGTTTTGGTACATTTTCTGTCAGTCAGCGTGCTGCTCGTACTGGCAGCAATCCGCGAACAGGCACTGCCATTCAAATTAAGGCTAGTAAAGTGCCGAAATTTAAGCCTGGTAAAGCATTGAAAGATGCAGTAAACTAGTTTTTCATTAATCGAGAAGGCGAACGCTTGTTCGCCTTTTTTTGTGTCGTTTTCAAAGTGCATATCGATTGTCATTGCAATAGCGTATTAATTATTAATTTATTTCTAGACTATGTTTGAATTTATTCGTACTCACCAACGTTTAATGCAGTTTCTTTTATTGTTGTTTATTGTTCCTTCTTTTGCATTAGTTGGCATTCAAAGTTATGGCGGCTTTAGTGATAAGGGAAATATCATTGCAAAAGTTGCAGGTCAGTCAATTACACAACAGGAGTGGGATATTGCGCAACGTGAACAAATGGCGCGTTATCAGCGTATGTTAGGGGAGCGCTTTGATTCACAACTGTTTGATACGCCTGAAGTAAAACGTGACTTACTAGAAGGTTTAATTGTTCAGCGCGTATTACTTGCAGAAACTAATAAAAAACACTTATCGGTTGCTGATACGAGTTTGCAACAAAATATTTTAGATAATCCTAGCTTAGCTAATGCTGATGGTAAGTTTGATTACGAACGCTATAAGTCATTACTGGCAGCGCAAGGTATGACGCCCACTACCTATGAAACCAAATTGCGTGAAGATTTGATTCTAAGACAGCTGAACGGTGCGATTCAATCTACCGCTTTTGTTCCTCAAACTGTTCTTGCCCGTTTATCTGATGTTTTAGCGCAAGAGCGAGAAGTACAAGAGTTGACACTAAAAGCGACTGATTACGCTTCCCAAGTTAATGTGTCTGACGCTGCATTACAAGCGTATTACAAAAAGAATAATGTGAATTTTGAAGTTCCTGAACAAATTAAAGCGGAATACGTTGTATTGAATAGTGATGTAATTGCCGCGCAATTGATTGTGACGGATCAAGAAGTGAAAACGTATTATGAGCAAAATTTGGCGCGTTACACATTGGAAGAGCAAAGACGTGCTAGCCATATTTTGATTGGCGTAAAAAAAGATGCATCCGCAACTGAAAAAGCGGCAGCAAAATCTAAAGCACAAGCTTTATTGTTGCAAATACGTAAAAATCCAGCTGACTTTGCCAAGCTTGCAAAAGAAAACTCTCAAGATCCAGGCTCAGCCGAGAAAGGCGGTGATTTAGGTTTCTTTGGTAAAGGTATGATGGTTCCTTCTTTCCAAGATGCAGTATATAAGCTCAAAAAAAATGAAATCAGTGATTTGGTTGAGTCTGATTTTGGTATCCACATTATTCAATTAACAGATATTAAACCTGCTACAGCCAAGCCTTTGGATGCAATAAAAACAGAGGTTGTTGAGGAAATAAAAAAGCAAAAAACAGCGAAGAAGTATGCCGAATTGGCTGAAATTTTTACCAATACTGTGTACGAGCAAGCTGATAGTTTGAAACCAGTAGCTGATAAGTTGCAACTCAAGATTGAGGTTGCCAACCATTTAACACGTCAAGGTGATGCTACGGCAGCGCCAAATGCGGTATTTAATAATAAAAAACTGCTAAAAGCTTTGTTTTCCGATGAGGCGATCAAAAACAAGCGTAATACGGAGGCAATTGAAGTTGCACAAAATACATTGGTTGCCGCACGCATTGTGGAATACAAACCGACTAGCAAACAACCGTTTGAACAAGTGAAATCTGCTGTTCGTGACCAGCTTATTCAAATGGAAGGAAGCAGTCTTGCGCAGAAAGCAGGAATTGCGAAATTGGCTGCACTTAAGGCAAATACCGCCAATACGGCGGATACAAGCGGTTTCTCTGCCGCAAAAATGGTGGGGCGTAGCAAATCTGTTGATTTGAATGATTTGGCACTTTCAGCTGTGATGGCTGCTGATGTCAGTAAATTGCCTGCTTATGTTGGTGTTAGCATTCCATCTAAAGGTTATAGTTTGTATCGCATTAACAAAATTGCTCAACCCACAATAGAAAAAGCACGTAAAGAGCAAGAAGAGGAACAAATGCGTACCGCCTACGCACAGCAAGATAGGTTGTCGTACATTGATTTCCTAAAACAAAAAGCCAAAGTTCAGATATTGAAGCCAATATCCTCTATAACGATGACGACTGTATCACAAGACGATTAATGAACTCCTCATCCATCGCTTCTATGAAGCGATGGATACTAAAGCTTTATGCAAGGTCATTCCAACCATCTTATTCATCGCTTTATTCATACTCGTTTTAGCCTCACTATTTCCATTTTCTTTGGTGTTACGATCGCTTTGCTTTGTCCAAAGCAATGGAACCTAATTAGTAAAATACTAATCGGTTGGAATGGTGCGGTGTGGTTTTATCTTTGTTTAATTGTGGCGATTTTGATGCACGCCAGTCATACCAAGGTAAAACGGATTGCGGAACAGGAAGATAAGGCAGCGGTACTAATTTTAGTCATACTCTCGCTTGCCGCAATTACGAGCTTGGTTGCAATTGTATTTGAATTATCAAGTATAAAAGAGGTATCTCTTAGTCATCGCATGTTGCGTTATGCATTAACAGCGTCGACGGTATTCGCCTCTTGGTGTCTAGTCGCAATTTTGTTTACATTGCATTACGCACGTATTTTTTATGCATCGCCTGTTGATAATCGCGCATTGCGCTTTCCTGATGATGAAAAAAATCCAGATTATTGGGATTTTTTTTATGTCTCATTTACTATTGCAGTCGCTGCACAAACGTCGGATGTTAGCGTGATGACACGCTCTATGCGAAAAGCTGTCATGGCGCAATCTATTTTAAGTTTCTTATTTAATGTCGCCATCCTTGGCTTTTCTATCAATATTGCGGCTGGTTTGGTAGGATCTTAGAACATCATTTTTTGTTTTGTAAATATCAATTTTTGTTAATTATTATCATTACCTTTTTGGGAAATCATGGCTATGTCTTTTTATAAAAAACTGGAAGCGTTAAATATTACTTTGCCTGTTGTTGCCACACCTGCTGCCGCTTATGTGATGTATGTCCAAACTGGTAATACGATTTTTTTATCTGGCCATATCGCTAAAAAAGATGGCAAACCATGGGTCGGTCAGTTGGGTAAAGATGTTACTACGGAGGAGGGGAAATTAGCTGCACGTGCTGTAGCGATTGATTTAATTGCGACATTGCAGGCAGCTTGTGGTGGAGATCTAAACCGTGTTCAGCGCATTGTGAAAGTGATGAGTTTGGTTAATTCGACCGGTGATTTTACTGAACAGCATTTAGTAACAAATGGTGCTTCTGAATTGTTTCTTGACATTTTTGGTGAGCAAGGCAAGCATGCCCGTTCGGCATTTGGTGTGGCGCAAATTCCAATGGGTGCTTGTGTTGAAATTGAATTAATCGCTGAAATTGCTTAAATGCAATTCAAATTATTATTTGAGTTGTTATTTGAATTATTGTTTTAATTTTAATTATTTTAGAAATTAAAGGCTTTTTATGAGTCATCAATCTACCAATCAAATGGAATGGCGATTTGCGCAACGTGCGGAGCAATTGCAAAGCTCATTTATTCGTGAAATTCTGAAAATCACGGTGCGCCCAGAAATCATTTCATTTGCTGGTGGTTTGCCATCACCAGAGACTTTTCCTGTTGAAAAAATGCAAACGGCGTTTGACAAGGTCTTGTCACAACAAGGCAAAGCGGCATTGCAGTATGGCCCGACAGATGGCTATGGACCGTTGCGTGAATGGATTGCGAATAGATTGTCTAAAGATGGGGCAAAAATTATTCCTGAACAAATTATGATGACGTCTGGTTCACAGCAAGTATTAGATTTGCTGGGAAAAGTCTTGATTGATGAGGGTAGTCGTGTGTTAGTGGAAACACCTAGTTATCTTGGTGCTTTACAGGCTTTTTCAGTCTACAGACCAGAATTTGTTTCCGTAAAAACCGATGATTTAGGTTTGGTACCACAATCCGTACCTGAGGTCGCCTCTGGTGCTCGCTTATTGTATACATTGCCAAATTTTCAGAATCCTACGGGCCGCACCTTATCGACCGCACGTCGATCTGAATTAGTTGAAATCTGCGCTCGTTTGGGTTTGCCGTTGATTGAAGACGATCCATATGGTGAGCTTAGCTACCATGGTGAACCATTGCCAAAAATGCTGACCATGAATCCAGAAGGGGTGGTTTATATGGGTTCGTTTTCCAAGGTCTTAACACCTGGTATACGTTTGGGTTATGTTGTTGCACCCGTGCCACTATTACGTAGACTGGAATTAGCTAAGCAAGCTGCTGACTTGCATACTTCACAATTAACGCAAATGGTCGTGCATGAAGTAGTGAAAGATGGTTTTTTGGATCAACACATTCCAACCATCCGTACTTTGTACAGACAACAGTGTTCCGCTATGTTGGATGCGTTGCAAGAATATTTTCCTTCTTCTGCAACTTGGACTAAGCCAGAGGGTGGAATGTTTATCTGGATTACTTTACCGAAACACATCAACAGCTTGCAGTTATTAGAAGAAGCGATTGCCCAAAATGTGGCTTTTGTTCCTGGTGCACCTTTTTATGCGAATGCAGCAGAATCGAATACTTTGCGTTTGAGTTTCGTTACCGTTCCACCAGAAAAAATTCGCGCAGGTATTGCTAAGTTGGGTGCATTGATTGCGGCGAAAATCTAGCCCCAATTAATTTCCATCGCTTTACATTAAAGCGATGGAAATGGCAGTATTCATCCCATATTTTTCAAAACTTCATCACCAAACAAGCTGCGTAAATGTAATGCATAGTAATAATCGATATCTCTGACTCGTCGAGTATCCTATGATGATTCATGCACTAAGACCACGTACGCAACAAACCAACTGCCAAACCTTCTAAAAAGAAATCATCGTTCTCGGTGTCAATACGTATTGTTTTAAAATCAGGATTTTCAGGTAGTAATTCAATCACTGCGCCTAGTTTTTTGTACCGCTTAACGGTAACTTCATCTCCTAAACGGGCAATAACAATTTGGCCATTTTTTGCTTCAGTAATTTTTTTAACTGCTAACAAATCTCCCTCTAAAATGCCTGCGTCCCTCATTGATAATCCGCGCACTTTTAATAAATAATCTGGCTTTTCCGAAAAAAGCCCAACGTCTACTTGATAAGTGGTTTCAATATGTTCTTGTGCCAATATCGGTGAACCTGCTGCGACGCGTCCGATCAAGGGAAGGTTGAGTTGCATGGCCGCATGATGATAAACATCAATTGAAGGCATGGTTTGTGTAAGATTATTTCGTGCTTTTCCCCATTTTTGTGCTCCTTCCTGCGGGCGCAAGCGAATTCCACGTGAAATACCTGGCGCAATCTCAATGACGCCTTTGCGTGCCAATGCTTGCAAATGTTCTTCTGCAGCATTAGCTGAACGAAATCCTAACTCCTTTGCAATTTCTGCCCGCGTAGGAGGAAATCCCGTGTTTTCGATGGCATCTTGGATCAAATTAAGGATTTGCTCTTGGCGTGCGGTAAGTTTCAACATGGGTATAGTTTATAGGTGAAATAATAAGCATGTATTTTTATACAGCATTTGTATAAATGCAAGGAAATTTAACTTTTCTGATTGGGCGTATTCAACATTTATATGTCATAAAGCCGTCATATTTCAACCTTAACATCTCGTCAGTTTTAAGTTATTCGAAAACCAACTATCTAATGACAGAAAGATTCGTTCTCTTTTGACATAAAGCTACGTAACCTGATGACTTTCTAATAATTATCAATTAATTACAAATTAATTATCAATTATTTAATGATTTTAAAGAAATCAATTTTAGAGGTGTGAAAGATGGAACCAAATAAATTATTGGAATCTTGGCTTAGTGCTTATACGCGTCAACATAATGTTCCATTTAATACATCTCAGGCGTTTCATGTATCTAATGCCAATGGCGTAATGGGAATACGCTATGGCATTTTCGATATTGTGATTGAAATAGATAGCAAAAATTTTGTTTACTTTCATGTGCGCTTAATGCGATTGCCAACGATTGATCAGTTGTCATTCTTGCAGCGTTTACTGCGCCTGAATTTATCTTGCTTACAAGCGAAGGGTTCGACATTGGCGCTTGATGCAACGCAATCTTTTGTATTGCTGTGCTTTAGGCAAAGTGTGGAAACGATGGATGAGCAAAGCTTTGCTTCTTTCCTCTCTTCTTTTGCCTTGCACGCGGAAAAATTATACGAAGCGTTAACTAAAAACATCAATGTAGAAGTAAGCACAGTAAACACTGCAAACACAAATCTAAAAAAAATGAATGTGCAAAACGACATTTCTTTTTTTCCGCATCAAGGAATACGGGCATAGATAACGACTTTATTTAATCTCATCTATGTTGACTAAAATATTGCCAAATGCACATCTTCTTTTTCCTTATGAAAATGAAGTAAATCATCTTGCTTCTTCTTTGATAGAAGGGCTTGGTAGTATTTTTCACGAGATAGATGAGTTTTCACAAGAGGCATTTTTTGCGCTGGATGAAGTGGAAACTTCACCTACAAAAATTGCAACAACAAGATTTGACACCATTTCAGACGAAGCAAAACCCCTCGGTACGTTTGCAGAATCAAATAGTTTTTGGCAAGATTTATTCGAATGCTACGAAGAAGTACTATATGACGGAGTAGCGCCAGAAGTAGTTCCACAAACGGTAGTATTGCCATTTGTAACGCCAGTAATGGCGGTATCAGAGCCCCCCAAAAAAACAGGTGTCAACGGTAGTAACAGTGGGAGCGGTAGCGACATAGAGATAGTAGCAACGATAGGGGCAGTAGCAACAGCTAATCTGGCGATAGATGAAAGAGATGAGAGGTTTTCTTTTACAAGTAATGCTTCAAACGGTAATTATTGGGATTCAACCTTCAATTGGTTTGCCGCTAATCATGATCCGATTTTTGGTATGAATTATTGGACACGTGCTCCTCAAAATATTTTTTCTATACTGAGCAATCTTCATAAAGTATTGCCACTTGAAGTTGCTGGTAGCTTTGCTGGAATCGCAGGTGTTGGAGGTGTGCTGGACACTTACGTCGTTGGAAAAAGAATGGCTAATACAGCAACAGCTCTTTATAACAGCAAGAAAACAAAAGATAGGTTTGCAAATGCCCAGCATGCTCTTCAAGAAAAAATGACTGCCGCTCCACAAGAAGGTATTGACAATGTTGCAAAACAAGCATGGGCTTCACGCGCTGCGCTACATAAATTAGAGGAAGCTAACAAACATACTGCTGAACATATGATAGATGGCGTGCGTTACACATTGGCAGCTTGGACGGCGCGAACATTTTTTGCTGTGAGAATGTTTGTACACACAGTCACATGGCTTGCACGTGCCTCGGGTATTCTTGGTGTAGTTGCGGGTGGGCTGCAAATGATTTCTGGCTTGCTGAAATGGCGTTCAGCACAAAAAGCATCTTCTCTTGTGAAAAAGGCATTGGAAAAGTTAGATGCGCTAAGCACACTACAACGAGCCGGTGAAACGGAAATCAAACGAGATCTAATTAGTCACATTCGAGTGAAACGTGAAAATGTATTGCATAAGGCTAGAGAAAAAAGATTGAGAGCAAAGTGGGAAGCCGCTTCTGGAGTGACAACTCTTGTTTTGGGTGGACTGTCTTTTGCTTTTCCTCCCTTGGTTTTTGGTGTGATTACTGTGGGTTTAATTTACGCAGGTTTTCGCATCTATAAAGGGATTCAACTTTACTATTCAAACAAACAACAAAACCAGCAAAAATTGGCTTGGCGTACTGAAATCGAGGAGCTCAAACCTGATGCAACAGCCGCTGAAAAATTATTGTTGGTTGAGAATAATCCTTACTACGCAGTACGTTATTTGGTTGAATCGATATACCAGGATCAAGTTCAAGGTGATCAAAATAATTTGTCATGGTTGAAAGACTTCCTTGAAAACTTAGGCATTCCTGAGGCGGATATCAAAGCTGTGTATTTGATGGCACGGAATGAAGCTGATATGCCTGATGTCTGTAAGGCATTGGAAGATATGTTTTTTAGTGAGGCTTGGTTTATGGAGGCCAGTGTTTAAGGCAGTGTTTGTGTCAATACCTAATGTCGTTAATTATTACTTCTTTACTTTGTTTTAATTCGACTTTGAGCTAAAATAGCAGGTTTTCCTCTTCCCACACTCGTCTTGACGCCGAGGTGGGCGATTTTCAATCTGTCCAAAAGGAGTTTTAGATGCGTCATTATGAAATAGTATTTATTGTTCATCCCGATCAAAGCGAGCAAGTTCCTGCAATGATCGAGCGCTACAAAGCCAGTGTTGTTGCACGTGGCGGCCAAGTACACCGAATTGAAGATTGGGGCCGTCGTCAGTTGGCTTACATGATTCAAAAACTCGCAAAAGCACATTATGTTTGCATGAATATTGAATGCGATAGCGAAACACTGCTTGAACTCGAAACAGCATTTAAGTTTAATGATGCTGTGTTGCGTCATTTAACAGTTAAGATGAAAAAGGCTGAAACTGCACCATCACCAGTCATGAAATCTACTCAACGCGATGAAGCTAAAAGTAACCGCGCTGAGGCTGCTGCGTTGACAGAGTGAGCGTTGTTGGCTAGTACGCCATTGTAATCATAGTTTGTTGTAGTGAATCAGCTTCAAATTTTTGCAAGTATTGTAGAGCGCGACGTTTTGCGTTATACGCCAGCAGGTATTCCGATTGTTTCTGCAAAATTGCTGCATAGTTCGAAACAAGTGGAGGCAGGCATCGAAAGGTTGGTCGAATTTGAAATAGACACCTTGGTTGCAGGTGAAATTTCAGGGCGGTTTAACCATGCAGAATTGGGAAGTGTGCATCAATTTACTGGATTTTTGGCGCGCAAAAGCCGCAATAGTAAAAGCCTAGTGTTTCATATCGTTAATTTTTAAATTAAAAATTAATATTTAATTACTACATATATTTATATACAGGAGCCAAAAATGGCATTCGGTAAAAAATTCGATAAAAATAAGCTCAAGCTTAAAGAAAAACGTAAGCAACAAAATCCTTTATTCAAACGTAAAAAATTCTGCCGTTTTAGCGCAGCACATGTTGAACAAGTTGATTACAAAGATGTTGATACATTGAAGGATTTCATTCAAGAAAATGGCAAAATCATGCCAGCACGCTTGACTGGCACCAAAGCTTTGTACCAACGTCAAGTTGATACTGCGGTCAAACGCGCACGCTATCTTGCGTTGCTGCCATACACTGATCTGCACACATCGTAAATTCTGGAGATAAATATGCAAATTATTCTGTTAGAAAAAGTGCTCAATGTTGGCAATTTGGGTGATGTTGTTCGCGTTAAAGATGGTTATGCTCGTAACTTTTTGATTCCAAAACGCTTGGCTCGTCGTGCCACAGCAAGTGCGGTAGCTGAATTTGAAGCAAAACGTGCTGATCTTGAAAAAGCAGCGGCTGAGAAATTGGCAGCAGCACAAGCAAATGGTGAGAAATTAAGTGCTTTGACAGTGCAAATTTCACAAAAATCCGGCGTTGATGGCCGTTTGTTTGGTTCCGTTACCAATGCTGATATTGCTGCTGCACTCGTCAAGCAAGGTTTCTCCATTGAAAAGAATCAAGTTCGTATGCCACAAGGCCCACTCAAAGTTGTTGGTGATGCCACAGTCTCTGTTGCTTTGCATACAGACGTAGTGGTAGATGTTAAAGTGACTGTTTCAGGCCAGCAGGCTTAAAACCGTTTTACCAACAATAAAAAAGCCGGCGTTGTCCGGCTTTTTTATTGTCGATATGGTATGCGATACGAATAGTAAAAATAAATGGTAAAAATTAATAATGTCATTTAATAAAGATATAGATGCGCAATTAGATGCATTACGCGTCCCCCCTCATTCTATTGAAGCAGAACAATCAGTTTTGGGTGGTTTGCTATTGGATAATGCAGCGTGGGATCGAATTGCTGATTATTTATCCAGTGAGGATTTTTATCGCTATGACCACAGGCTAATTTTTCAGCAGATTAGCAAATTAATTAGTATTTCGCGTCCAGCTGATGTGATTACTGTTTTTGAAGCTTTAAACGCAATAGGAAAAGCAGAAGAGGTAGGAGGTTTATCCTATTTAAATGCGTTGGCGCAAAATACGCCTTCGGCAGCCAATATTCGACGTTATGCTGAAATCGTACGTGATCGTGGTGTACTGCGTAAATTGATCACTGTATCGGATGAAATTTCTAGCCAGGCATTCAGCCCGCAAGGTAAGGAAGTCAAACAAATGTTAGACGAGGCTGAGGCGAAAATTTTTGCTATTGCTGAGGAAGGGGCGCGTGGCGCACAGGGTTTTCAGGAAATTCAGCCTTTATTAACACAAGTTGTAGAGCGTATTGATGAGCTCTACAACCGTGAGAATCCCAGTGATATTACTGGTGTACCGACAGGTTTTATTGATTTAGATCGAATGACTTCTGGCTTGCAAGCAGGGGATTTAATTATTGTTGCTGGCCGTCCATCTATGGGTAAAACAGCATTTTCTTTAAATATTGGCGAAAATGTCGCGATTGATAGCGGTTTGCCAGTCGCTGTTTTTTCTATGGAAATGGGCGGTGCTCAACTTGCGATGCGTATGCTGGGATCTGTTGGTCGTCTTGATCAACATCGATTACGCACTGGGCGTTTAGTGGATGAAGACTGGCCGCGTTTGACGCATGCTATTCAGAAAATGAATGATGCGCAATTGTATATTGATGAAACGCCAGCGTTGAACTCTATTGAATTACGTGCCCGTGCTAGACGTTTATCCCGTCAATGCGGTAAGTTAGGTCTCATTATTATTGATTATTTGCAATTAATGTCAGCCAATAATGCAGGGGAAAATCGCGCTACTGAAATTTCTGAAATTTCACGTAACTTAAAAGGTTTGGCAAAAGAATTGAATTGCCCAGTGATTGCTTTATCGCAGCTTAATCGCTCATTGGAGCAGCGCCCCAACAAGCGCCCCGTCATGTCAGATTTGCGTGAATCTGGTGCGATTGAGCAAGATGCGGATGTCATTATGTTTATTTATCGTGATGAAGTATATAACCCTGACTCTCCCGATAAAGGTACAGCGGAAATTATCATTGGCAAGCAACGTAATGGCCCAATAGGTGGTGTGCGATTAACGTTCCAAGGTCAGTATACGAAATTTGATAATTATGCTGGCAGCGCAGGTATGCCTAGTGGTGAATAATAAATATTTTCTTGTGGAAATATTTTATTGGTGTTGAAATTAACATTTCACCATGTTTATATTTTTTAATTTACGAGGTGTGTTATGCGACCAAAGAAAAATTTATTGATTATCGCCACTACGATTGCTGTCATCGGAAGCCCAGCATGGGCAGGTACGAATATTGATAATAATCTGACTGATAATGTTAAAAAAGCAGGCGATCAATATGAGCAAACGATGCAAGGTATCATTCAGGAGGCAAATAATTCAACAGGAGGTACAAAAACTAATGGCACCGGTGAATTAGGTACTATGCTCAGTCTTTCGTTTCAACAAGCCGCGGCTGAAATCAAAAAAGATGCGCAAGTCGGTGCAAATCAGGCTTTGTCAAGCTCACGCAAAACAGCAGCAAAGCAAATAGGAAAATAAAATAATTTGTAAAAATAATACTAAATCAATGCTAAAAAAACGCCTATATCAGTGTTGATATAGGCGTTTTTTCATCCTTCTTCTTTTATTTTTTTTAATTTCCTTTCGAAACTTCTAAAAGTTTCAAAAGTATCAATCCCACCTTCTATCATTTGCTGTTGCGCTCTAATGTTATTTAAACTGTCTGTAACCTGATCTTTGTAATGTGGTTTTACATAGCGCATTGCTTTTCGATAAGAAAAATTTGATAGTTGTTGATCCATCATATCCTCCTTGTGGTTTCTTCAATGTCGTTAATTCATTTACCTTAGTAACCTACATTGTAGTTTGTATATGTACCTATACCTGGTAGTCGATGTTGAAGAGGGGCGTAAGGTATAATTGACGGTTTGTCGATGGTCCCGTCTGACCGTATCCGTGTCAAAGTGATTTTATTATAGTAAAAGAAGACAATTATGGAAGCAGAACGCATTAATTCCCTCACTGCCTTACTGGCAGATTTGGCTAGTCGTGAAGTTGAATTACGGAGGTATCTTTGACTTCGATATCAAGTCAGAAAAACTCGAACAGGTTAATGCTGAATTAGAAGATCCCACGATTTGGAGTGATCAAAAACGTGCTCAGGATTTGGGTAAAGAAAAAAAATCTTTAGAAGCAATCGTTTTTACACTGCAAAAAATCGATGCTGATTTACGCGATGCCAGCGATTTGTTTGTCATGGCAAAAGAAGAGGGCGATGAAGACACGTTGCTCGCCATTGAGCAAGATGCTGACGGACTAAAACAATTGGTTGAAGGCATGGAATTCCGTCGCATGTTTGCCAATCCCATGGATCCAAACAATTGCTTTATTGATATTCAAGCGGGTGCTGGTGGTACGGAGGCGCAGGATTGGGCATCGATGATTTTGCGGCAATATTTGCGTTATTGCGAACGCAAAGGTTTCAAAGTCGATATTTTGGAACAATCCGATGGTGAAGTTGCTGGTATTAAAACCGCTACGCTAAAGGTGGAAGGTGATTACGCTTACGGCTTTTTGCGCACAGAAACTGGCGTGCATCGATTGGTACGCAAATCACCATTTGATTCCGCCAATGGCCGTCACACTTCATTTTGCAGTTTATTTGTGTATCCCGAAGTTGATGATTCGATAGAAATCGACATTAATCCTGCCGATGTGCGCGTCGACACTTATCGCGCTTCAGGTGCCGGCGGACAGCACATCAATAAAACCGATTCTGCCGTACGTTTGACGCATACCCCAACTGGTATCGTAGTGCAATGTCAAAATGATCGTAGCCAGCACAGAAATCGTGCTGAAGCGTGGGACATGCTGAAATCCCGTTTGTTTGAGCTTGAATTGCGCAAACGCATGAGCGAACAACAGAAACTGGAAGATTCCAAGACCGATGTGGGCTGGGGCCATCAAATTCGTTCCTATGTGCTGGATCAATCGCGCATTAAGGATTTACGTACCAGTTTTGAAACTGGGAATACCAAAGCGGTATTGGATGGTGAATTGGATGAATTCATTGCAGCGTCGCTCAAACAAGGCGTGTAATTGGCGATTGCTTTATTAGAAAAATTATTAAAAAATCATTAAAATTAAAAACAAATCATGACGATTGAAAATCAGGTTGTTTCGGTTGACGAAAATAAAATTATTGCTGAGCGACGCAGCAAATTAGCAGCCTTGCGCGAGCTGGGCGTTGCTTTTCCTAATGATTTCAAACCACAGCACAAAGCAGCCGATTTGCATGCGCAATATGGCGAATTGGAACGTGAAGTATTGGAAGCGGATCCCGTCAAGGTAATCGTTGCTGGCCGCATGATGTTGAAACGTGTGATGGGCAAAGCTTCATTCGCCACTTTGCAAGATGCATCTGGTCCGAGGGCGGATGGCCGTATTCAGTTATTTATCACCAATGAGTTGATCGGCGAAGAAGCGCATGATGCGTTCAAGCACTATGATTTGGGGGATATTTTGGGTGCGGAAGGAGTCTTGTTTAAAACCAAAACCGGTGAATTATCGGTCAAAGTATCCCAACTACGTTTGATTACCAAATCATTGCGTCCTTTACCGGACAAGTTTCATGGTTTGGTGGATCAAGAAACCAAATATCGCCAGCGTTACGTCGATTTGATCATGAATGAAGAAACGCGCCGCGTTTTTAAAGCGCGTACGGCCGCGATGTCGTCGATTCGTCGCTTCATGGAAAAAAACGATTTCATGGAAGTCGAAACACCGATGTTGCACGGCATTCCTGGTGGTGCGGCGGCGCAACCTTTTATCACGCATCACAATGCTTTAGACATGCAAATGTTTTTGCGCATCGCGCCAGAGTTGTATTTGAAGCGTTTGGTGGTGGGTGGTTTTGAGCGTGTATTTGAAGTCAATCGTAACTTTCGTAATGAAGGAGTGTCACCACGCCATAATCCAGAATTCACCATGATGGAGTTTTATGCTGCTTATGTGGATTATCAATGGCTGATGGATTTCACTGAAGCCGTCATACGCCAGGCAGCGATCGATGCCCACGGTACGGCGAAATTGACTTATCAAGGGCGCGAACTTGATTTGAGTCAGCCATTCCAACGTTTGACAATAGTCGGTGCGATCAACAAATATGCCCCACATTACACGCATGAACAATTGCACGATGTTGATTTCTTAAGGGCAGAATTGAAGAAATTTGGCCTGGATGTGCAACATGCGCCATTAAGCATCGCTGGTTTGGGTGCGTTGCAATTGGCTTTGTTTGAAGAAACGGCTGAAGCGCAATTGTGGGAACCTACTTACATCATTGATTATCCAGTTGAAGTCTCACCACTTGCCCGCGCGTCCGATACTGTGCCTGGCATTACCGAGCGTTTTGAGTTGTTTATTGTTGGACGTGAAATTGCCAATGGTTTTTCTGAGTTGAATGATGCGGAAGATCAAGCCAGCCGCTTTTTAGCCCAAGTCGCTGCTAAAGATGCGGGCGATCAAGAGGCGATGTATTACGACGCGGATTACATTCGTGCTTTGGAATATGGCATGCCACCTGCGGGTGGTTGCGGCATAGGAATCGACCGCTTGATGATGTTGATTACTGACACACCAAATATTCGTGATGTGATTTTGTTTCCGCATTTGCGGCGGGAAGAGTAAGTAGGGATGCTGTCAAAAATTCCCCTCCAATGGAGGGGAATTTTTTATGTACCTTTATTACCTTTAGTACTTTTACATATCAAACTTCAATTCCGCTATGTAAGTCCGTTGTGGGTATGGATGAAAATTCCAATATTGATAATTGTTTAAATTATCAATTCCAAACGATGCGGTCCATTGCTTAGCAATTTGGTAACGGACACGTAAATCGGTAGTGAAGTATTTGCTGGATCCTTGGTAGGCAAATCCGTTGGGATCGGAATTATTCAGCGTGGAATATTGATTGCCGCTGTAACGTGCGCCGAAGCTTGCCATCCATTGCGGAGTAAAGCGATAGGTGGCAAGTGACGTGGCACGCCAGACGGGGACGCGGGGTTGGTATTTGTCAATTGTATCTCCGGGGGTGCTGACAAAGCCGGCATTTTCTTTGATGCGCGAATCTGCATACGTAATGCTGCCGGACAAGTCCAAACCTTTTTTGAGGATGTCATTGCCATTGAAAGCCAACTCTACGCCGTTGGTTTGAATCCGCCCCACGTTT
>CAZCIX010000020.1:35024-36203 GCA_964498835.1 uncultured Burkholderiaceae bacterium
GTCATTGCCATTGAAAGCCAACTCTACGCCGTTGGTTTGAATCCGCCCCACGTTTTGTACGCGGCTGATATTTTTGTTGGCGATGGGGTCAAACGTGGTTTGTGAGTACAGCGAGTCGTGCACATTTTCGGTAAAAAATGTCAGACGTAGCAGGGCATTGCCTAGGTCTTTTTCTACCGTTAACTCGGTAGTCCAGGATTTTTCAGGACTCAGGTTAGGGTCATTAATAAACTGTGAATTGGTGGTCGACGTCGCGCCATACAATTCGGCGACTGTTGGCATCCGAACTGCTCTACCAGTGGAAGCTTTCAATACGGTATCGCCAGACCATTGGTAGGAAAGCGCGGCTTTGGGTGAGATGAAGTTCTCATCACGCGCGGCATACGTTGCATTGCTGGTCGCGGAAAAACGGGTAAAACCATTCCAAGCCTGCCAGTTTTCTGCTCGGGCACCAAGCACAGCCTGCCATTTGGGAGAAAGCGTCCAACGATCTTGCGCGTAGAAGCTGCGTAACTGTGTTTTACCACCGACTTCGTTGGCTAATGTGCCAGCATCATCGCTGATCCAATTGCCTGCGATATTCGATTTTAGGATGTGTAGTTGATAACTTTCTTGCTGCAGTCCAAAATCAACAATGTGTGCACCTTTGATTCCTTGTGGCCGCCAAGTACCTTTGAGCGCTAGCGTGTTCCAACCCGTACCATCTTGATCCTGGATGGTGCCACTGCCACCAGATAAAGCGCTCGGCAATGCAACCGTTGCCGTACGCAATTGATCTTTGCCGTAGGAATACATACTGGCGGCGACTTCCCAATCCCATGTTGCCTGCGTATTCGATTTAACCGACAAAGCGTGCATCATATGTTGCAGCGATTCATTGCTGAGATTGAAATCACTCGCTGCTAAGGTATATCCCTTGCCATTAATACTGATTGGGCCGTTGTAAACAGGGGCGCCAGTTAAGGCGTTAGTCAGGTAGCTTTCTGGACGACCTTCTGATGTATTTTGCCAATAACCGAAGGTGTAGCTGGCACGGATGGTAGGAGAAAAGTCATACGCTAGTTTGGCTTTGAAGTGATCTTGCACGGTATGGTAGGTCGTTGCTGTACCCAAAATCCACCAAGGCGTATTGGTGCGATCCAATCCAGCGACAGCACCGTTGACGGCAATGGCTCCTGC
>CAZCIX010000021.1:0-17622 GCA_964498835.1 uncultured Burkholderiaceae bacterium
CCATCATGTGGAGCGGTAATCGTATGTTCCATTTTCATCGCTTCCATGATGAGTAATGGCATTCCCTGCGTAACTTGTTGCCCTTTTTTGACCAAAATAGCCAGGATTTTGCCTGGCATCGGTGCGGTTAGACGACCACCTTCATGCCGCGTATCTTTCTTATCTTGATTCAATTCCATCAAGGATGAACAATAAGTCAGCGCTGTATGTTTGCCTTCATGAAACACATGGAATACACCAGTGTGATAGGGCACGGTGCCGTGAATGGCGAGGTCGTCTAGCGTGATGTGGAAATCTTTGCCGTTGCGGGTAATCAGGTGCAAGTCTGCGGTTTGGCCTTGTATTGTTAACCGCCAGTGATGGGTTTGGTCATGCAGATAATGTAGCGTGATGGCGTGGGTTGATTGATGATCACCATTTATCTCTGCTTCGGTGAAATACAACGCTCGTTGCAATGCGTGATTCATGCGCCAGCCTGTGGTATCGCTCCACGGGTCGTTGCTATTTTGGTAGTCAGCTTCGGCGCTGATCAAAGCGACAACGGCTAGCGCTAATGTGGACGTTGAGATGGGTTGAGGCGGAGGAAATAAGCTGGTTTGTTGGCGCTCTATCCACGCAGTGTCGAGCTTGGCGTGGATGAAGTCTGGATGAACAAGCAAGCGTTGTAGGAATGGGATGTTGGTATCTAACCCGACAATTTGATAATCCGCCAAAGCTTGTGCCATGCGCGTTTTGGCCACATCGCGGTTTTCGCCCCATACGATCAATTTCGCGATCATGGGGGCGTAAAAAGGGGTAATCGCATCGCCTTGGCGTACGCCAGAATCAATCCGTGTTGCTTCCTGTGTGGTGAAGGCGGTAGCAGGCGGTGTGCGTAGATGGTGGAGCGTGCCGATAGAAGGAAGGAAGCCTTTTTCTGGATTTTCGGCGTAAATATGCGCTTCCATGGCGTGTCCGGATAGGTTGAGTTCGTCTTGCGTTTTTGGTAGTTTTGCGCCCAAGGCAACGCGCAATTGCCATTCGACTAAATCTAATCCAGTGATCATTTCTGTCACTGGGTGTTCAACTTGCAGGCGCGTATTCATTTCCATGAAATAAAAGGCGCCATCATGCTTGCTATTTGTTTGCTGCGGAACGATGAATTCCACTGTGCCAGCGCCGACATAACCCACGGCTTGCGCACCGCTAGCCTTGGCTGCAGCAATGATTTTGGGGATATGTAAATAACTGTCTTGGGCAGCTGGCGGCCCGATCAAAATGGCTTGATCGCAGACCGCTACATGTTTGGCGTGTGCATCCGCTTCCCGAATACACCGCCACCGTTTTAATGCCTAGTCACCTTGTTGTGGCAGCGATGCGGCAGGCGATTAGGATTGTGTGGAGCATGCGGATGGTGTGGCGGCGGAAGTCGAGTCGCGTGCTTTTAGGCCTAATTTGGCCAATAAAGCACGATCATCCTGCGCATCGGGGTTGTCGGTGGTGAGCAATTTATCGCCATAAAAAATCGAATTAGCACCAGCCAAAAAGCACATGGCTTGAATCGCTTCGCCCAGTTCACGACGTCCCGCTGACAAGCGCACGCGTGCTTTCGGCATGGTGATGCGGGCCACAGCAATGGTGCGCACAAATTCCAGCGGATCCAGCACTTCAGTGCCATGCAGCGGTGTGCCTTCAACTTGCACTAGGTGGTTGATGGGCACGGATTCTGGATACGGATTTAAGTTAGCCAATTGCGCAATCAAACCAGC
Organism: uncultured Burkholderiaceae bacterium; assembly: GCA_964498835.1. Classification (GTDB taxonomy): domain Bacteria; phylum Pseudomonadota; class Gammaproteobacteria; order Burkholderiales; family Burkholderiaceae_D; genus JAGKXB01. The sequence continues at coordinate 1,749 of CAZCIX010000021.1, forward strand.
GCGCTGCTGACGCGATTCGCCCATGCCGACGATGCCGCCGCAGCAGACTTTTAAGCCCGCATCGCGTACTCGGCCCAATGTGTCTAAACGATCTTGATATTCACGGGTAGAAATCACGTTGTCATAAAACTCTGGCGCAGTATCTAAATTGTGGTTGTAATAATCCAACCCAGCTTTTTTCAATCTATAAGCTTGTTGCTCTTCCAACATGCCTAAAGTAGCGCAGGTTTCCAGCCCCATTGCTTTGACTTCACGCACCATTTGCTCCACTTTTTCCATGTCGCGTTCTTTAGGACTGCGCCATGCTGCGCCCATGCAAAAACGCGTAGCACCGTTTTCCTTCGCCGCCTGCGCTGCTTCCAGCACGCTTTCAATCGGCAATATCTTTTTCGCCTCCACGCCAGTATCGTAGCGCGCAGCTTGTGGGCAATAACCGCAATCCTCTTCACAGCCGCCGGTTTTGATCGACAGCAAAGTCGCCAATTCAATATCACCTGCCTCAAAGTTCGCGCGGTGTGCTTGTTGTGCTCGGTACATCAAATCGTTGAAGGGCAGTTCGAATAAAGCCAGCACGTCCTCTACTGGCCAGGTGGCTGTTTGTGGGACGGTGATGGATTTTTGGGGTGGATGGAAGGATAGAGGGGTGGAGGTCACAGGAGTGTTTGACATAGATTTTTCTAACTTCAAAGGTTCTTGGTGTAAGAGGTGGGCTGAATTTTACTTAAATCAGGAAGCTGATAGTTTAATCGGATGTAGGCCAACCCGGCAAACCAGAAAAATCCAAATACCCAGCCGCATCCGCAGCGCAGGGCGATGCTAGCTTGGGTACGACACCAAGCAAAGGCGCATTCAGGCGTTGTTTCAAGGCGGCGATGTTTTCTTCCTGATATGGCATGTCGGGCGTGACGCAATTGGCGACCCAGCCAGCGAATACCAATCCGCGACGTGTAATGGCTTCTGCGGTTAACAAGGCTTGGCTGATGCAACCTAAGCGCAGGCCGACCACTAATACGACTGGTAAACCTAATCGTTGCGCCAAGTCAGCAGTGTCGTATTGATCACACAAGGGAACTTTAAATCCACCTACGCCTTCGACTACGACGGCGTCTACTTGATCATGGATTTGCGTATAACAAGTTTGAATATGCGCCAGGTCGATGGTGACGCTTTCTACTTGCGCGGCGATGTGCGGTGCGATGGCGGCTTGTAGCAAATATGGTGTGGTCAGCGTAGAAGGCAGTTTGACGTTGGAAGCCGCGGCGAGTTGGTCCATATCCTCATTGCACCACACGTTTTGGCGCAGGAAAGCGCCGGCGGCGACGGGTTTCATGCCGGCGCTGCGTAGGTTTAGTTGTGCCAATGTGTGCAGTAAGGCACTGGAAATGAGGGTTTTGCCTACTTCGGTATCGGTGCCGGTGATAAAGCAGGTGAATTTTTTGTTCATGAAATTTTTAAAGTGTTAACTGAAATTATTCATTAGTCCTGATCATCCCTGTAAAAGATGGTAATGCGGAAAAATTTAAAACTGTCGTCCCCGAGTGTTTTAGTCGGGGACCCAGTGACTTTTCGCAGCAAACAACGAAAGACACTAGGTTCCCGCCTAAACCCGCGGGAACGACGGAGCTTAATAGAAAATTTCAGTTTAAATTTTTTTAAGCTTTTTCTAATACATGCAAAGCAGCGACTAATTTTTCCACATCCTGCGTAGTATGTGCTGCGGACAATGTGATGCGCAGCCGTGCGGTGCCTTCGGGTACGGTAGGTGGGCGTATCGCTGGCACCCATAATCCCTGCGCATATAACTGCTGGGAAAGTTGCATCGCAGCCGCATTGCTGCCTACCAATAAAGGTTGAATGGCCGTGTTGGATGGCATCAGTCGCCAGCGTTGCAGCGATAAGCTGGTCTGCAATTGTTGAATCAATTTCTGTAAATGCTGGCGTCGTGTCATGCCTTCATCGCTTTGCATCAAGTCCAGGCTAGTCAGCAAAGCATGCGCCAATGCAGGCGCCGCCGCCGTGGTGTAAATATAAGGCCGGGCGCGTTGTATCAACCACTCGATCACGCTGGTATGCGCCGCGACAAACGCACCACCCACGCCAGCAGCTTTGCCCAGCGTGCCCATGTAAATGATATGCGGTGTCTGTAATTGAAAATGCTCTAAAGCGCCCAAGCCACGCGCGCCCAAGGTACCAAAACCATGCGCATCGTCGATTACTAGCCAGGCATCATGTTGCTGGCACAGCGCCAGCAAATCTGGCAATGGCGCCAAATCGCCATCCATGCTGAACACGCTATCCGTCACCACGATTTTGTTGCTAGCGGTGCTGGCATTTAACAAATCAGCCAGCGCCATCGTATCGCTATGCGGATAAATCGTCACCGTCGCTTTAGACAAGCGCGCACCGTCAATTAACGAAGCGTGATTGTGCTGCTCAGAAAAAATTTCTGTATGAGAATCAGCCGCCGCCAGCGCCGTCAAAATCGCAAGATTCGCCATATAACCCGTACAAAAATACAAAGCACGAGCCGATGTCAAATAAGGCGACAGCGCATTCGCCAAACGCTGCTCCAACAAAGCATGCGCCTGACTATGACCGCTGATCAAATGCGACGCGCCGCTACCTGCGCCATACAAAGTCGCCCCTTCCTGCAGCGCAGCAACAATCCGTGGATGCGCCGCCAAACCCAAATAATCATTGCTACAAAACGCCAACATCGCTTGGCCATCGACTTGCATGGGTGGCGTACACGCGGTTTCAGCAGTACGCCGACGGCGCAGCAGGCTGGCGTTGTCTAAGGCTTGTAGTTGATGTTCTAGTTGCTGGATTTGTTTCATTGTTACTCAACCACTTGTTTAAACACAGCCAACGTCTTACCCGCCAACTCATCCATTTCCGCCGCATTCAAGATATACGGCGGCATCAAATACACGGTATTGCCGATGGGGCGTAGCAGCAATTCGTGTTGCAGGGCGGTGGCGAAGAAGCGGCGGGAGAAAGCGCTGGCATTGTTGTTGCCATCGTTACCTTGATCCAATACGGCATCGAAGGCCCAGATCATGCCGTGTTGGCGGAAGTGGGTGACTTTGTCGTGTGCGGCCAGTGGTGTGAGGGCAGTTGTTAAGCGGGTGGCGCTGAGGCGGTTGTTTTCTAGGACTTTATCTTCTTCAAAAATCGCCAGCGTTGCCAGTGCGGCACGGCAGGCTAAGGGGTTGCCGGTGTAGGAATGGGAATGCAAAAAACCGCGTTGCACGTCGGCGTCGTAAAAGGCTTGATAGATAGCATCGCTAGTCATCACCAGAGAAAGTGGCAGATAACCGCCGCTGATGCCTTTGGATAGGCAAAGAAAATCTGGCCAGACTTGGGCTTGCTCGCAGGCGAAGAAAGTGCCGGTGCGGCCGCAGCCGACGGCAATTTCGTCAAAAATCATGTGGATCTGATAACGCTGACACAAGGCATGGACTTCTTGTAAATACACCGGATCGTGCATCGCCATGCCAGTGGCGCATTGCACCAGCGGTTCGATGATGATGCAGGCGATTTGGTTAGCGCGTTGTTGTAGCAGTGCTTCCAATTGTTGCGCGGCGTGGCGTGCAACGTCGGCGGCAGATTGACCGTCTTTGGCCTGACGCGCATCGGGCGAGGCGACGACGTGGACTTGGGAGGATCGTAGCAAAGGGCCGTAAGCATTGCGGAACAAAGGTACGTCGGTGACTGTCAGCGCACCCAGGGTTTCTCCGTGATAACTGCCTTTGAGGCAAACGAATTCCTGCTTGTCAGGCAAGCCCGCATTGCGCCAGGCATGAAAACTCATTTTGAGTGCGATTTCGACTGCCGAAGCGCCATCGGAAGCATAAAAACAATGACCCAGTGCGTGATGGGTTAATGCGGATAATTTTTCCGATAACTCGACTACTGGTTCGTGGGTAAATCCGGCCAGCATAGCGTGTTCTAAACGATCGAGCTGGTCTTTTAAAGCCGCATTGATTCGCGGATTGGCATGGCCGAATAAATTCACCCACCAGGAGCTGATGGCATCTAGATAGCGCCGACCATCCTGGTCATACAGCCACGCGCCTTTTCCGTGGCTGACTGCAATCAAGGGTTGGGTTTCGTGATGCTGCATCTGGGTGCAGGGATGCCAGACGCTTTGGCGACTGCGTGTTACCCAGTCGGATTGTTGGTTAGTGGTGGGAATCAAGATTATTCTTTTCTTTGCCAATCTGGCTTACGTTGTGTAAGGAAAGCGTGCATGCCTTCCTGCCCTTCCGGTGAGGTACGAATATCGACGAAGCGTTGCACCGTATCGGCGATCAAAGCGTCGTCCATTTTGGCATTAGCAATTTCACGCACCAGTTTTTTGGCTTGCTGCACGGCATGGGGGCTATTTTCTGCCAGTATGTTAACGGTGTGCGAGATAGCTTTGGTCAACGCGTCACTATTGGGAACGACTTGGTGCACCAAACCCATGTTCTGTGCTTCATGCGCTAAAAAGCGCTCGGCGGTGAGGAAGTAACGACGCGCCGCATTTTCTCCCATGGCTTTGATGACGTAAGGAGAAATAATCGCCGGGATCAAGCCTAGTCTGACTTCGCTTAAACAGAAATACACCGTTTCGCTCGCTATCCGAATATCACACGCCGCCAGCAATCCCATGCCGCCGCCATAAGCATCGCCGCGTATTTTGGCGATCACCGGTTTGGGGCACAGATAAACCGTGCGCAGCATATCGGCCAGCTGTTGCGCGTGTACCTGTTTTTGTTCCAGGGTTTCGTGCTCTTCCGCCTTCATTTCCTGCAAATCCGCCCCCGCGCAAAAAACAGCTCCATTCGCCGCCAGCACAATCACGCGGACATTCGCATCCTGGCTCAGGAGAGTAAACGCCTGCTGAATTTCAATCATCATGGCGGTGTTCAGCGCATTACGCGCAAGAGGACGATTGAGCGTGATCATTGCCGAATGGCTAGCGTGGAAATAATCGAGGGTGATGGCGTGCCAGTTGATTGTGTTCATTGGGTTTTCTATATGGAATTGAGTACTACTGTTCTCAACGTTTCATTAAAAATGGCCTAATGTAAGGAAAGTTTGTTTCCCTTACATTAAGAAGAGGTTAAGGTAAGTTTCAAAGACATATACCCGATGTCTTTGTGCCCCAGTAACTTCGCGCAAAATATCCAGTGCAATTAAGTCTTTGAGGATGGCATTAGCGGTAGGGTGGCTAATGTTTAGATTTTTCTCAAGGTCGGTAGCCATTATCATTGGCTTGCTATACAGCAAAGTAAGTGCTTGTCGTGCATTAGGTACGCGTTTCCCTAAGCTTGATATTTTGTGTTCTATATCAATACGCAAATTCAATATATTTCGAAATACGTTGCTTCCTTTGGACGCTGTTTCTGTGATGCCTTGTAGAAAAAATTTAACCCAATGTATCAGGTCGTTAGAAACACGTACTTTGGTCAATGCATCGTAATAACTACCGCGGTTACGCTCAAAAAAGTCTGATAAATACAAGGAAGGCTTTTTCAATAAACCATGATTTATCAGATAAAGTGGAATTAATAAGCGTCCAATACGCCCATTCCCATCTAAAAATGGATGGATGGTCTCAAATTGATAGTGGCTGATGGCAATGCGAATTAAATGCGGCACGACAATATTCTCGTTATGCCAGAATTGCTCAAGATCACTCATCAAATCGGGCACACCATCTTGATGAGGTGGAATAAACGAAGCATCTTGCAAATTCGAGCCACCAATCCAGTTTTGACTAGTGCGAAATTCACCAGGCTGTTTGTGCTGGCCACGCGCACCCTGCATCAAGATCAAGTGAGTTTTTTTGAGTAAACGATTGGATAGGGGGAGGTCTTGTAGTTCGGCAATGGCGGTGTTGACTGCGTCAACGTAATTACGCACTTCGCGCCAATCATCACGTTTTTCAGGCCGAATCATTTCCTCTGACATTAATGCTTCTTCCATACCCGTTTGCGTTCCCTCAATGCGGCTAGACGTTTGTGCCTCTTTAGTCACGTGCATTTGAATGAACAAATCTACGTCTGGCACGATTAACGAAAAAGCATTTAATTCACCTAGCGCGTGGTTGGCAGACTCAAGCAATGCATTAACGGTTGGGTCTTCCCATGTCCACGCGTGATTGACAGCCACAGGTTCAAAACTTTTATATTGATAACGCTGTTGCCAGCGTCCTGCTTTGAAGGTTTCAAATTTCATGGTATTTCGCTCAATATTCAATGGTGCAATGGTGGGTGGTTAGAGAAATTTTTTCCATCACATCCTAAACACCCCAAACCGAGTCTCAGGAATCACCACATTCAACGCCGCACTCAGCCCCAATCCCAACACAGTGCGGGTATCGGCTGGGTCGGTGATGCCGTCGTCCCATAGGCGGGCGGTGGCGTAGTAGGGGTGGCCTTGCTGTTCGTATTGGTCGCGTATGGTTTGTTTGTAGGCATTTTCTTCTTTTTGATTCCAGGTTTTGCCTTGCGCTTGGGTGTTGTCGCGTTTGACGTTGGCCAGGACGCTGGCGGCTTGTTCGCCGCCCATGACGGAAATACGCGCGTTGGGCCACATCCATAGAAAACGGGGCGAGAAAGCGCGGCCGCACATGCCGTAATTGCCGGCGCCGAAGCTGCCACCGATGATGACGGTGAATTTGGGAACGGCAGCGTAGGCGACGGCAGCGACCATTTTGGCGCCGTGGCGGGCTTTGAATTCATCGAAAGCGCTGCTGTCGACGATGCGGACGATGATTTCGTGTACGTCAAAGGGTTTGCGGCTATCGGTGGGAATGACACCATAAAGTTCTCGTGCGGGATACTTGGGTTCGATCGAGGATTGAAGTAGTAGTTGCTGCGGTTTTTTACGATTCAAGTGTGCAACGATGTCACGCGCTAGTAATAAGGCGTGCGCGTCATTTTGCGCCAGATGATCTGCTACGCCTGATAGCTGAGTATGCACATCAGCGCCGCCAGCAGTGCAAGAGCCCATGACGACGGCGATTTTTTCTACCGTGGTTTTGAGTGCATCTACCAATGCTTGCATGGCATCGGCACTGATTTTGAAATCAGCTGAGCGGCTATCTAGGTTGGAGTCTAGGATCATGTGGATTGCTCTCCTGGAAATGTCCCATTCACATAAAACCAGCGCCCGCCTTCGCGTACAAAGCGGCTGATTTCATGCAATTTATGTGCGCGGCCCTGGATTTTGTAGTGAGCGATGAATTCAACACTAGCGTTATCACCATTATCGCTTTGCTGGTGTTGTAGCACGACTAGCTTGATCCATTTAATCGCGTCTTGTTGATCAATGATGGGGCTGGCGGGTCGTGTGCTCGGATGCCAGGTGGATTGTAGATAATCTTCAATACCCAGCACATAAGCGCTGTAACGTGAGCGCATCAACTCAACCGCATGCTGTGGCAATGTGGCATCAACGATAAAGCGGGCGCAGCATTGCGCAAAGAGCATTTGCTGTTTGTTGTGATTGTTGCTGCCGCAAGGGCAGAGTAGTTTTTTGGAATAGGACATCGTTGCATTATGACATCCTAAATTTGACTCTGGTAACTCTGCGTTATGAATGTAACACTGGTATGGGAATGGAAAAAGTTAAAGACGTGCCCTGATTGGGGGCGCTATTTAGCACCAATTGGCCTTTTAATGCGGTCAAACGTTCACGGATGCCTAACAAACCAAACGTATCGTTTTTGTTGTTATCGTCGTTGTCGTTATGCTCGGAATCAGGATGAATGCCGATGCCATTGTCCACAACGCTGATTTTTAGTTGGTGCGGATTTTTGTTGACCATGATGTGTACCTGGCTGGCTTGCGCATGTTGCAGCACATTATTGAGTGATTCCTGCATGATGCGGAACACTATCAGTGCCGTGTTTTCGTCTAAATCGGTATCCCAATCAGCGTGGGCATTTTGGATGTGAAGATCGCATTTGATGCCGGTTTTGCGTTGAAATTCCTGCGCTTGCCATTCAATGACAGCGTGCAAACCTAAATCGAATACGGCCGGGCGTAAATTGTTCATAAGATTGCGTACTGATTTAATCGTGGCATCAATATGACTCAAACTTAAGCTGACTTTTTCATGCAATTTGGGGTGCGTGTTTGCCGTGCGGGTATGTAGTATGGACATATCCATTTTGAGCACCAATAAAGTTTGTCCCAGCTCATCATGAATTTCCCGCGCAATATTTTTGTGCTCGCTTTCTTTGACTTTTTCTTGATGCATCGTCAATTTGCGCATCAATTCTTGATGTTTTGTAAGTGCGGCTTCATAGCGTTGCATGATCCATCCTAGGACAAAAATTACTAGCAATGTCATGACGATGGCTAATGCGATTTCTTGAAATTGACTTTGCAAAATGGTGGCAGAAAGAAATGCCAATATCCAAATAAAACAAACCATTAAACCAATGCTCAGTATGACCAATTTGCCTTTGGGCGAAATAGATCGATGCGGCAATCTATGTTTTGAAACTTGTAGAAGCTTGTTGGTGAGTAGACTAAACATACACTTTTGTATGGGATTAATGTTGATAATGAGTAAATGGCAACATGTTTTCTTTTATTTAATATTGCTAATTTAGTATTGTTAGGCATTACCGCACAAAAAGGTGTAATTTGTTGTAAAAATGGAACGATTTTCTGGAAATAAAGAGGATTGTTAGATCAAGCGCAATACATGAATGTAATACACGAGCAGGCACAACGGATTGTTCGGTGTGGTTGCAGCTTGCGTAGGCAGTACTGGTAGGAGATTTGGGAGAAGAAGTGTTTTTGGTGGTGATAGGTGGACTTGAACCACCGACCCCAGCATTATGAGTGCTGTGCTCTAACCAACTGAGCTATATCACCGACACGTGGATTTTGATTGGCAATTGAGAATTACTAATTGCAACCAGCCGAAAATTATGGCGATTGTATGCGTTTGTGTCAAGTTTTTTGCTAACTAAATTCTTTTAGTAATATGATTTAACATCAAAGCTGCTGGATTAGGGCCAAGGCAATCGATCATGGTTTTGTCTGGCATCGCGCGTAGCCAAGTGAGTTGGCGTTTGGCGAGTTGGCGAGTGGCGATGATGCCTTTTTCACGTAGGCTGGCGCGGTCATACATACCGTCTAAGTATTCCCATGTCTGCCGATAACCCACGCAGCGCATAGATGGCATGTTGGGATGCAAGTCGCCACGGGCGCGCAGTGTTTGTACTTCTTGAATCAAGTTGGGGCGTGACGTGTTTTCTTGCAGCATGGCATCAAAGCGAGCGGCGATGCGGGCATGTAAAGCAAGTCGATCGGAGGGTTCTAGCGAGAATGACAGTAAATCAAAGGGGAGGCTTGTTTGTGGTTGTTGTTCTGAGGTGACTGATGTTGATAACGTCAATAATGCAGACATTGGCTGTTGGGTAATTTCAATGATTTCCAGTGCTCGTTGTATACGTTGCGAATCGTTGGGTGCTAAGCGTGCAGCGGTAATAGGATCGAGTGTTGCCAGCCTGGCGTGTAACCCGGGAATACCAATCTTGGCAGCTTCTGCGTCCAGCCTGGCGCGGATCGCCATATCAGCTGCGGGCAAAGCATCCAATCCTTGGCTTAATCCTTTGAAATACATCATGGTGCCGCCCACCAACAGCGCCAGCTTGCCGCGTGTGGTGATTTCATCGACTAAACGGATCGTATCCTGACGAAATTGCATGACGGAATAGGCGTCAGTGGGTTCGATAATATCGATCAAATGATGTGGTACGGTGTCGCGTTCTTCCAGACTGGGTTTGGCGGTGCCGATATCCATGCCGCGATAGACTAGAGCAGAGTCGACGGAAATGATTTCTGATGGAAGGTGGTGGGCAATTTCTAGCGCGGCTGCGGTTTTTCCGGAGGCGGTAGGCCCCATGATGGCGACGGCGAGTGGGCGTTTCATGGCAGTGCTTATTGACCGCGTAAAAAGAGTTTGTCGAGATCGGCGCGATTCAGTTGCACCCAGGTTGGGCGGCCATGATTGCATTGATCGGAGCGTTCGGTCATTTCCATTTGACGCAGCAGGGCATTCATTTCCATGATGCTGAGTATGCGGTTGGCACGTACGGCGGTATGGCAGGCGAGCGTGCCTAATAACTCATTGCGATGCTCAATCAAACTGCGTGAGCCGCCAAATTCACGGATGTCACGCAGGACATCTTGTGCCAAAGCTTGGACATCGGCATTTTTCAATAAAGCCGGTATGGCACGCACCGCCAGCATTGTTGGCGACAGTACGGTGATATCGAAACCAAGTGAGAATAAGGTTGCCGTGTTTTCCTGCGCTGTTGCGACTTCTAGCAGGTCGGCGGAAAACGTGTAAGGGATCAACAAAGTTTGGATGGGGATGGATAATTCTTTGCCTGCCCCATGTTGCTCATTTTGCTCGGCGAAGGCATTTTTTAATTGCTCATACAAAATGCGTTCGTGTGCGGCATGCATATCAACGAGTACCAAGCCTTTGCTGTTTTGCGCCAAGACGAAAATGCCGTGTAGTTGTGCCAAGGCAAAACCCAAAGGGTATTCATCTTGTTTTTGTTTTGCCGATTGTTCTTGTTCGATAGCAGAAACTGGCAATGTCGTCGCAGGCTTTTCGTCCGCATACAACGCACCGTAGTTGGCCATGCTTTGCTCTACCCCAATATGTTGAGGGTTTTGATAGTTTGGATAATTTTGATAGGAATATTGTGTTGGAAAAGAAGTTTGCTGCACTTGTCGCAACCATGGCATGGCGTTGGAAGGATGGGGTTGTGGCGGAGGTACTGAATCCACCGTGGTGGCAGAAGTTTGCGCCAACGCACGTTGTACGGCATGAAATACAAATTGATGAATTGCTTGACTGTCACGAAAACGTACTTCCGTCTTCGACGGATGAACGTTGACATCCACTAGCGCGGGTTCTAAATCCAGCGCCAATACATAAGAAGGATAACGGTCGCCATGCAGTACATCTTGATATGCGGCACGCATGGCGTGGGTCAGCAGTTTGTCCCGCACGAAGCGTCCATTGACATAAAAATACTGCGCATCTGCTCGTGCTTTGGAGGCAGTTGGTAAGCCAATGAAACCGTGTAAACGTAAAGAGCCTGCGCTTTCATCTAGTGCCAATTGTGCTTGGGAAAAATTGTCGCCCAGAATGTGTGCGCAGCGTTTGGCGATGTCGCCACTATTCCAGTGATCGACGGTTTTGCCGTTATGCGATAAAGAAAAAGAAATATCTGGCCGCGCCAATGCAATCCGACGTACCACTTCTGCACAATGAGCAAATTCAGTTTGTTCTGATTTAAGAAACTTACGTCGCGCTGGTGTGTTGATATACAGATTTTGCACATCGACTGTGGTGCCGATTGCTCCTGAAGAAGGAGAAATATCCAGGTTGTTAGAAATTTCCCATGCGTGCGCAGCATCCACCGTGCGCGAAGTCAGCGTCAATTGCGATACCGATGCAATAGATGCCAGCGCTTCGCCGCGAAAACCCATGGTGGTGACGTTTTCCAGATCAGTCAGGGACGTGATTTTTGATGTGGCATGACGCGCCAGCGCTAAAGGCAATTGTTCTGCTTCGATCCCGCGGCCATTGTCGCTAATGACGATGCGTTTGATGCCGCCTTGTTCTAAACGCACCGTGATGTTGGTAGCGCCTGAGTCCAAGGCATTTTCGAGTAATTCTTTGACCACAGCAGAAGGGCGCTCCACCACTTCGCCGGCGGCAATTTGTGAAATCAGTTGATCTGGGAGGGCAAGAATGGGGCGATGTTTCGCAACATCGCTAGAAATAGGCGTTGTTGTCATTTTTATCTGGGAGATAAATTGTCGTTGATTATTGTTAGTTGTTGTTGCTTGTGCCGCTGACCTCAGAGTCATCGGCGAGATCGGTCGCATCTGTGCTGGCTGGGATGACGTACTGTTCAGTCGCCCAGGCACTTAGATCATTGTGTTTGCAACGAAGGGAACAAAAAGGGCGAAATGTATTCTTTTCTGCCCACTCAACTTTTTCGCCACAAGTCGGGCAGTCAACGGTTACAGCCATAAAATTCGAGAAATAATTTAGAAATTACAAAGCGTCAACGTGAATGGCACGTCTTCGTCAAAGGATTTGGGTTTCATGTCGCCGTCTTGAGAAGTAAAACGCACCCACAACATATATTTGTTAGCGGAAATTTCCGGTATTGCTTCTTGATTTGGGTTAAGCGTCAATCGTAGCATTTGATATATCCTACCTTGCAACATTTGCTGATAATTACCAGCATGTGCGATTGTTTTTACAGCAGAGCCAGAATCACGCAGCAGGCGCAACACCAGGCAAAGCGCATCACATAAAGGTGCCAGCGGCGCAAACCAACCCACGATGTCGGCAAAACGTTGTTGAGCGCTACGTTGTTGCCAAGCGTAATAAGAGGGCAAATCAAATTCGCAAGCACCGCCTGGAATAATGGTGCGGCCACGAATGCTCATCAACCACTCATTGTCGCGCACGTTTTGACCTGTTTTACCTTGCGATGCCATTAAAGCGGTACTGACACGTTCTAACTCGACCAGAATGGCTTCCAGTTTTTGTGTTTCCACATTTGGATTGGAAGTGAAACTTAGCAAAGTTTGTTTTTGTCTTTCCAACTCTTGCAGCAAATCGGATTTGAGATCGGCGCGTCCCGCCACTTCGAGGATTTCAAAAATGGTGGAAAGGGCGACATGATGTTGTAGCGGATGTTCTTGATGCAAAAAGAATTTGAACTTTTGGCACAAGTCTTCCAGCCTCAACAAGGTGCGGATACGCTCGTTAAAGGGGTATTCGTAAACAATCAAAATGACATCCCTTAAAAAATGCGCCTGACAAAGAAGTTTGTGACTCTGAACGAAGTAGTGAAAAATAGCAAATTATATTGAATTGATACTTGCTATTCAGGACAAAGTGAGCATTATAAACGTTAAGCCAATCTTCTTATGCTTGTGTTTACATTTGTGTTTGCGTCATGTTTTTTGCCAATACGAGATATGCCGTATGCAATTGCGATACTTGTTGCAACAGCGTCTGATCGTTGGCATGGATGTCATTTTCATTGGTAATGACATCGTCAGCGGCGGCTAGGCGAACATCACGTGATACTTGCGTTTGCATGACGGCTCGTACTTGTTGTTCACTCCATCCGTTTCTTTTCATCACGCGTTGGATTTGTCGTTCTTCGGAGCAATCAATGACCAGAATGCGTGAAATATATTGTCTGAATGTATCGGATTCAAGCAGCAGCGGTACCACAAAAATTACGTAATCCCCATTGGATTGCCTTGCCAGGCGCAGACTTTCTTGTTGGATCATCGGGTGCAGAATGGCTTCCAGCCGTTTTTTTTCTGCTGGATGGGCAAAAACATGTTCTCGCATTTTGGTTCTATCCATGGCATCAGCCGTGGTTAAAAAATCAGCGCCAAATTGTTCTCGTATTGCGGGGATAGCAAGGCCTTTTGCTGCAGTCAGCTGATGTGCAATGCAATCCGTATCAACGATGCTCACGCCTCGTTCTGCAAACAGATTGGCGATCGTGGTTTTGCCGCAGCCTATGCCACCGGTTAAGCCTATGCAAAATTTATTGACGAATGATGTACTCATTATTTGTAATCGTTTTTTGACGATTTTTTATATCGCCAACCCAAAAATCCACTGCCCGATCGATTTGCCATACAGCAAAGTGATCATTCCCGCCCCGGCCAAATAAGGGCCAAAAGGCATCGTTTGATCACGGCGACGATTGGTGAAAATGATCAGTGAAATACCAACGACAGCGCCTACCAAAGAAGAGAGCAAAACAATGGTCGGCAACATCGTCCAACCTAGCCAAGCGCCTAGAGCCGCGAGTAATTTGAAGTCACCATAACCCATGCCTTCTTTACCTGTCGTCAACTTAAAAATCCAATAGATACTCCACAATCCTAGGTAACCGGCCATTGCACCAATGACGGCTTCGGATAAAGGAACAAAGGTGCCATTTAGATTGACCAGCAATCCAAGCCATAACAACGGGTAGGTCAAATCATCGGGTAACAATTGTGTGTCGGCATCGATAAAAGTCATGGCAATGAGCAAATACGCGTACACACAAGTAGCAAATCCCATTAAACCTGCACCAAAATGCCAGATTAAAAATGCGGATAAGGCACCGCTTAATAACTCGACGATGGGATAGCGCGCGCTGATGGGCGTCTTGCATTGGGAACATTTTCCTCTCAGTAATAGATAGCTCACTATGGGGATGTTTTCCAATGCAGTAATGCGATGCTGACAATGTGGGCAGGCCGAGCGTGGGATGATTAAGTTGTAAGGGGTTTTATGCGGCAAGGGTTGACCGTTTTCTTGTGCTACATAATTATCGGATTCACGTTGCATCATTTGCGGGATGCGATGAATCACGACGTTCAAAAAACTACCGATGACGATTCCGACTAGTCCAGCAAGTAGTGTCATGGAGAGATGGTGATCTGGTGCCAGGAAAAAAATATCGTGCATTACATTAATGCTCCTAATTTAAAGATGGGAAGATACATGGCAATCACTAGGCCGCCAACTAATAAACCCAAAATGACCATAATGACGGGCTCCATGAGTGTTGAAAGCGAAGCGATCGCTTGATCAACCTCTTCTTCATAAAAATCAGCGATTTTATTCAACATATGGTCAAGTGATCCAGATTCTTCACCTATGGCAATCATTTGCGTAGCCATATTCGGGAAAACGGTTGTATTTTGTATTGCTGTCGTCAGGCTGGTGCCTGAATTAACGTCAGACTGAACTTTTCTTGTGGCTTCGAAATACAGAGCATTCCCAGCCGCACCAGCCACTGATTCTAATGATTCTACCAATGGCGCACCCGCAGCAAACATGGTGGCCAAGGTTCTGGCCCAGCGAGAAATAATCGCTTTTTGGATAACCGTGCCAAAAATAGGGATTTTTAAAGCCATCACGTCCATGTAGCGCTGTATCTTGACTGAACGTTTCCAGGCTTGGAAAAAACTATATAAGCCAGCAAAAATTGCGGTGAAAAGAATATAGCAGTATTGAACAAAAAAATCGGAAATAGCGATGATGAGTAAAGTCGGCGTTGGCAGTGTGGCACCAAAACTTTTAAATATATCTTTAAACGAAGGCACGACCCAGATCATGATCACAGCGGTGACGACAAGGGCGACGGCCATAATAGAAATGGGATAAAACAAAGCCGATTTGATTTTGTTTTTCATTGCCAAGGTTTTTTCTTTGTAAATTGCCAGCCGCATCAATAAGTCTTCCAAAATGCCTGCCTGTTCACCGGCATATATCAAATTGCAAAACAAGGGGTCAAAGTGAGCAGGAAATTTGCTGAAAGACAGACTCAAACTGCTCCCCATTTCAATACTGGCTCGGATGTCGTTGATCAGTTTGGCAGCGGCGGGGTTGGTGTGACCTTTGGCGATCATCTCAAATGATTGCAACAGCGACACCCCGGCTTTTAACATCGTTGCTAATTGGCGGGTGAAAAGTGTGATGTCTTTGTCGCTGATTTTTTTGCCGGTATCAGCAGGTTTCTTTTTGATTTTTGTCACCACTACCCCTTGGCGTCGCAAGGTAACGATCGCCATCGCTTTGCCTGCTGCATGTAACTCTCCATGGACGATTTTGCCCATTTTGTCTTTGCCTTTCCAGGCAAAAATGATTCTGCTTGTGGCTGTGTGTGAAGAGGTGGTAGACATATTAATTTTATCCTAGATTCTTCATTAAGCTCCGTCGTTCCGACTGGTTTAGGCGGGAAACCAGCGTCTTTCGTTGTTTGCTACTAAAAGCCACTGGATTACCGACTAAAGCACTT
>CAZCIX010000021.1:17722-32954 GCA_964498835.1 uncultured Burkholderiaceae bacterium
CAGCGTCTTTCGTTGTTTGCTACTAAAAGCCACTGGATTACCGACTAAAGCACTTGGGAACGACGGTTTTCAGTTTCTTCGTATTACTACCATTCTGCGAAATTTCATGCATCAGGTCTCATGAAAAATCTCAGTTTAATTTCTATTTATTAGTGCAACCCAGCACTTCTTCCAGCGTAGTTAAACCTTGTTTAACTTTGATGAGACCTGATTCGCGTAAGGATTTAACCCCTTCTTTTTGTGCTTGTTTTTCGATTTCTTGTGTTGCGCCATGGGCTAGGATGATGCGTTCAATTTCTTCTGTGATGGGCATGAGTTGATAAATGCCAACCAGGCCTTTGTAACCAGTGCCGGCACAATGATCGCAACCAACTGCTTGATAGGCTTGCCAGCCGCCATCCAATTCTTCTTTGTTGAACCCGGCTTGCAGCAGAATTTCTTCCAGAATGACGGTGGGTTGTTTGCAAGCACAGAGTCGGCGCGCCAAACGTTGCGCCGTCACCAAAATAACGGATGATGCGATATTGAACGGCGCGATTCCCATATTCATCAAACGGGTTAAGGTCGAGGGCGCATCGTTGGTGTGGAGGGTAGAAAGCACCATATGCCCAGTTTGCGCGGCTTTGAGTGCGATGTCGGCAGTTTCGAAATCACGAATTTCCCCTACCATGATCACGTCTGGGTCTTGTCGTAAAAAAGATTTCAGTGCAACTGGGAATGTCAATCCAGCTTTTTCATTGATATTGATTTGATTGATGCCAGGCAAATTGATTTCACTGGGATCTTCTACCGTCGCGATATTGATATTGGGTTGATTCAAGATGTTTAGGCAGGAATATAGCGACACAGTTTTGCCAGATCCGGTTGGTCCGGTCACCAACACCATTCCGTAAGGGCGATGGATGGCTTGTATGAGGAGTGCCTTTTGCTCTGTTTCATAGCCCAGTGCATCCAGGCTTAACTCTGTTTGGCTGGCATCCAAAATTCGCATCACAGTTTTTTCGCCAAACAACGTTGGCAGCGTGCTGACGCGAAAATCCACTGTGCGCGTAGGGGATAAAGTTAGTTTCATGCGCCCATCCTGCGGCACGCGTTTTTCTGAAATATCTAGTCTGGACAGGACTTTGATGCGGGAAACTAGTTGATCCTTAATGGAAAGCGGTGGTTGCCCATACTCGCGCAAAATACCATCGACTCGTAAACGAATGCGAAAAAACTTTTCAAAAGGTTCTAGATGAATATCCGATGCGCCTGCGTTGATGGCATCGACCAATATTTTTTGCAGAAATTTAACAACTGGCGCATCGTCAATGGCTGCGTTTGTCGTTGAAGTGGTGGAGGATGAGGCAGCGAGCATCATGCTTAAGCGATCCGTGATGTAACGATGGGTATCCGTATCAAATGGAATACAGTCGTCATTCAAATCCCGTCTTTTCCGCAGTTTTGAGCGGGAATTTAGGGGCGTTAAACCTTACTCGCTTGCTTGATGGTTAGGCAAACGAATAAGTTTCACGATTTTGATCGCTTGATCTTGGACTTGTATGATCTCGATCACACAATTAGCAACTTTTAAGCTAATACTTGCATCCGGTATGTCCTGCAACAACTCCAGCAACAAACCATTCAGCGTTTTGGGACCATCCAAAGGGAAATTGAGGCCCAAATATTTATTGATGTCACGCAGTGAGCTAGTGCCTTTTAGCAGGCATTCATCCTGCGCATTCCAGCTATAGGCATCGCTACGTGTTGCGCTCGCCATGGAGGTGGTGAACTCTCCGATCATTTCTTCAATGATGTCTTCCAGCGTGACCAAGCCTTGTACTTCGCCATACTCATCCACAATGATGCCCAGCCGTTCCCGATTTTCCTGAAAATACTGTAATTGGGTAAAGACGCTGGTGTCTTCGGGGATGAAATAAGGGGATGTCAATAAGTCGCGAAAATTTTTTACCGTTAAATCCTCTGTGTGATTGAGTAGTGCCAGTGCTTTTCGCACATGCAAAATGCCAATAATCTGATTGATCTCACCTTCGTACACTGGCAGTTTATTGTGGTAGCAAGTGGTGAGTTGGTGTTTGATATTGTCTACGGAAGTGGCCAAATTGAGCGCTTCAATTTGCGGACGTGGGGTCATGATGTCTTCAACCGAAATTGTCTCGAGATCAAACAAATTCAGCAAAATGCTTTTGTGTTTTTTGGGAATAAAGTTGCTGCCTTCCAAAACGATGGAACGCAACTCTTCCGTTGATAAACGTTCTGAACTTTCCGTATGCCCAACTTTGATGCGCAGAATTTTGAGTAATCCTGAAACAAACAAATTGACGAACCAGATTGCTGGTTTGGCAAGTACCATCAAGGGTTTTAAGGCCCAGCTTGTGTTGAGTGCAATGCGTTCCGAATAAGTAGCACCGATAATTTTGGGTGAGATTTCAGCGAAGACAATCAGTAAAAATGCCACAATTCCGGTTGCAATCGTCAGTACTTCCTTATGATTGCCAAATGCGGTGATGGCGATTGCCGTCACCATGGCGGTGACCATCGCATTAATGATTGTGTTGGCAATCAGGACTAAGGATAGGACTTTGTCTATCCGTTCAAGCAGCCAAATGGTGGCGATGGCGTGTTTATTGCCACGTTTGGCTAAATGGCGCAATCGGTAGCGGTTGGCTGCCATCAAGGCAGTTTCCACCATCGCGAAAAAAGCGGATAAGGAGATTAAGAGGCAGAGCACAAGAATTTGTGCCCATAAAGGGATGGTATGCAAAGGATTACAGTTAAGTGTTTGCTGTCATAAAAATTTGCGGGGAGTGCAACAAGCCAGCTTGGTCGGGGTGAGAGGATTCGAACCTCCGGCCTCTACGTCCCGAACGCATAGGGCTTGTGCTTATTCTACAGTATCTATAAAGTGCCCGTAGATTTGTTGGGACAAATTTGGGACACGGGACATGGGCACGATCACAAAACGAGGTGAATTGCAGTGGCAGGCGAAGGTGAGGCGGAGGGGCTTTCCCACGCAGTCACGGACTTTTTCGTACAAGGAGGACGCCGAAAAATGGGTGCGAGCCGTCGAGCGTGAGCTTGAGACTTCGGGCTTCGTGGATCGCCGGGAGGCCGACAAGAACACTTTCGGTGACGTGCTCCGAAAATATCAGAAAGATGTGACGCCGTCCAAGAAGTCGGCCGATATTGAGTCGATCAAGATCGATGTCATCTTGAAGGATGCCGTCCTTCCTAAACTCAAGATGTCCGCCATCACCAGCACTGCTGTGGCCGGTTGGCGAGACCGTCGTCTAAAGGCTGTCAGTGGCGCTACGGTCAACCGAGAGATCGACGTGCTGTCCACGGTGCTCAACCACGCTCGTCGCGAATGGGGCATTCACGTCGAGAATCCTATCCCGTACGTGAAGCGTCCGGACAAGGCGAGGGCGCGGGACCGTCGCTTTTCAACGGAGGAAGAGGCTTACTTGTTGGCGGCATTGACCGGAGGTGAGCGTCTTGAGACCGGTTTGTTCAGTAAAGGGGCTCGCAATCCATGGCTGCTGCCGCTTGTCCAGCTCGCAATGGAGACGGCTATGCGTCGTGGCGAGCTGCTTGCGTTGGAATGGGAAAACATAGATTTGAAGCGCCAAACGGCGCATCTGCCTGACACGAAGAACGGCGATCCTCGGACTGTGCCGCTTTCAAAGAAGGCGGTCGCGATCCTTGCTGCGCTTCCCAGTCCCGATGCGGACGAGGACGAGCAGCAGGACGTTGAGGTAAGACGAACAGGCCGGGTCTTCGCCACTACAGCCATGGCTCTGCGCAAAGGCTTCACGCGTGCTATCGAGCGTGCTCAAGAGCAGTACCGCGCCGATTGCAAAGCGGCTAGGCGCAAGCCGCTTGCAGGGTTTCTAGCAGATGTTCACTTTCACGATACGCGCCACGAGGCCGCATCTCGTTTGGCCGAGAAGCTGTCGAATGTGTTGGAGCTTTCCGCTGTGACCGGACATCGCGATCTTAGGATGCTCAAGCGCTACTACCATCCCCGTGCCGAAGATTTGGCGAAGAAGCTGGGCTAGCTCCGATAAATCGCCCCCCATGACCGCTCGCACGGCTCACTGCGCGTTCGCCCATTCTCTGAATGGTGGAGGCCCGCTTGAGCCGGTCATTCGAGCGTTGAGCCAGCATGTGGGTAAGTCTGTGGATGTCGCAAGTTCTCCACGTTAAATCTCCCCCCACCTTACCGATAAAGCCACCCCCGCCTTTCGGCTGCCCAGCCGATAAATCTGCCCCCATCGTTCCGTTAAATCGCCCCCTCCCTAAACCTGTAAGGTTGCCTTTAGCTCTCTTCCTTTAACTTTTTACTGATAGCAAGAGCGGCGTGAACTGTGGAGAAGTCACCGAAATCGGGTTCTCAGCTTTCGTATGCCACTGCCGCGTGCCGAGGCATGTGTTCGGCGGGCTACGGAGAAAAACCGGCTCATGCCGCTTTTTGGCCTACCGGCCCGGCTCCTACCGCCTCACCCGACAGTCCGTTCGGACTGCCGGGCTTCGCACGATATGCCTCGGAGTACCGCTGATGGTCTGCACAGATAATTTTGTCTTTAGAATGGGAAGGGGACCACTGCTGCCCTCGTCCATGGCAAGCGATTAAGGGGTGCCTGGGGCTATTGATCGCGCTCTTTGTGCTGGCTGGAGGCTGTGGCAAGCCGGTGGCGAAGAGCGCACTGCAACCTTGCAGAGGCTTCGTATCATGAGATTATCAGGTTCGCCCGGATTACGATAATTACGGTAATTATCGTAATTACGGTAAAGAGACGTTCGATCCGGTTTGAAACATGAGACTGTGTTTGTGCCCTGAGCCGGTTGGCCGCAGGTACTCGCCTCCGCCGAACGGCAGCGATGGAAGGCAGGGCGTTTGTGTTAATGGGCGAGCCCGTGAACAATTGTGCTGTGAATGTGCCAGTAATGTGTAAACAGTGCTCCATCTCTGTGCTAACAACGAGCCATCTTTGTGTCAGCAATATGCCATCAATGTTTCAACATTACGCCAACAATTGATCCATGATGATGCCGCTTTTGGCCAGCCCTTGCATGGGCGGGAAAGGCCCAAATGCTGAGTCCAATGTGCGAGCGTTTCAGCGTACAAATTTGCCTCGTCGCCTCTTCAATTTATAGGTGAATATGACCGAAAAACGTAGCGGAGAAGGCCGTTCTTGCGTATAGTTATACGCATACGCAATAGACCATTTTGCGATGAGGTACGCATGAGTGATGACTACTGGAGCAGCCCGGATGCGGCCTACAACATGGCCCTCGTCGGAAAACAAGCTGGCTTGCGAGAGGGCCAGCAGCAAGGCTTTGAGCGAGGCCGGAATCAGGGCTTTCAAGAAGGGGCTGCTGAGATGCAGCGCCGTATGGAGGCTACGATTGCCCAGCTCCGTGCCGAGAACGCCGCTTTGCAGGAATTCGCCAATGGCGCCGTTGTCACCCTCGCTGCGGCCACGGACGTGTTGGAAAGCACTGAGGGTGAAAAGCTGATCGCTGACTTCATCGTGATTTATGGGAAGCGTGTTGAACGGTCTTTGAATAAGAAACAGATTCCACTTCCGCCACATACCGACGAGCGATTCACGGCACGGCTACCGCGTATTTCCAATCTCATTCGTGATGTGCTGGCAAGGTATCGTCGTGACGATACCCCGTCGCCTTAACGTCAGTCCTAAACCTCTTCCAGTGGCGGCGGCGCGTCCAGTTCTTCGGAGCTGGGCGCGCGGCTGCGCGTCATTGTCTCGACCGTCGATAGCAGTGCCGCGTCATCTGCAATCAACGGCTCTACGGCCTGTTCCCGGGCACTTACCGGGAAGCTGGAGACAACATCGGGTGCCACCGTTGCGGCCGTCGATGAAATAACCTGATCCTCGATACTAAGCGGAGCTATCGCCTTTTCCTCCAGGCTGGCCGAGCTGGCGGTGGTCGCGGACGCAGTTGAAAGCGGTGCATCGTCGGCAGTTGGCGTTACGCCGTGATCCCCTGCGCTGGTCAAGACACTAGCCGGGCTGCCGGTTGTAGCCGTTGATGTGACTGCATCATCGGCACTGAGGGGCGCACCGCGCATTCTGCCGCTGGCCGAGCTGGTGGTGGTCGCCGCTGTCGATGAAAGAGGCGCATCGTCGGCAGGCGGAGCTACACCCTGTTCCCCGGCGCTTATTGGCAGGTGTTGCGCAGGGCTGTTTCCGCCTCCGGTCGGACCGTGCGTAGGCAGAACTGGCGGTGTGCCGCCGCCCAGATTGCCGCCGCCGCCATGCAGCGGTCCACCGGCTTGCAGGTGGCTCATCACCAGCCCGCCGCGAACGCTCGACATCGCGTGGGTCGCGCCGAGGTCATGGACACCCGCATTGATCCATTTGAGGACGTGATCGGGCAGCACTTGCGGCAGGCCGTAGATCATGTACAGCACTGGCAGGAGCGCGATACCGAAGGCGAACATCCACCATGCGAAGGTCACGAACTCGACCAGTGCACCGGGGAATAGTCCAGTCGAAGTGACGACCGCGCCGCGCATCGAGAAGAACGCCTTGGCGATGTAGTCCACAATTGGGTCGGATACCAGCATGGCCGCGAATAGGCCGATCACCGCAAGGGCCGGGCGTACGAACAGGGCCAGCAGGAGCAGGTAGCCCTGTGCGTCCGAGCCGATGAAGCTCTGGGATGGGCGCATGTGCATGACGGCCCACAGCGGGGCCGCGATCACTGTTTGAACCACGCCCAGAATCCAGCCTACAACTGTGATCGTGAAGATCGCATAGGGCAGACTTGGCAGGAACACGCTGAAATAGAAGGCCAGCGGTTCGAGAAGGCTGAGCAGCTTGGCGAATTGCGCCATGGGGACGGCCATAACCCAATCCCAGAGCGCAGTCATGCTGCCGCTGCCATCGACCTTCGTTCCAAGCACCTGTACGCCACCCACACCCGCCACCGCCGCGCGGACGGCCGCCACGCTGGTGGTTAAAGCTGCTTTCGCCAACTCGGCCGAGGCCATGGACACGACCAAGTAATCGCCTACCAGCTTCATGCGGCTGACTGCATCGACATCGCTTGCAGAGCCAATGGCGATGTCCACGGTCTTCTTCATGGTGTTGTTTACCATCGAGCCGAACTTGCTGTTGATGTCTTGCTGGATCGCGCCCACGTTCACATCGCCGTTGATGTTCTTGGGCAGGGCGTTGGCGATGTCCGAAGCAGGAGAGGCCGTCACGTCGTAGCCCTTTCCCGGTTCCTCGCTCTTCTTGATGATGCCCTCGGTCAGGGTCGAAACGCTGGATTGCAGGAGCCTCGCGCGAGCATCGTTCGGCAGGGATGACAGGGACGGCTCGGAGGCATTGCCGACCGATTCCGTTACCGCGCTGCCCAGCTCTTTGCGGATTGCGCCTGCGCGCTGATACCAGCCGCCCGCCATCGTCCAGCCGTCCTTTGTCAGCTCGTTGATGAAGACCGAGATCCCATTATTGATGTTCGCTGTACCGCTGCTTACTTGGGCCGTTATCTGGCTGGCCAGCGCGTCCTCGCGCTGCTTCACGATGTCGTTGAACCTCTTGGACTCGATCACCCAGCCCGTCTGGTTGATGTCCGTTGGCATGGTGGCCACCCACGCGTTGATGTCGGCCATGAGCCCGGTAGCGGCCTGAATTTTCGCCACACTCAGGCCTGAGTGCAGCGTGGCGATGGCGGCCGACGTGCCGGTCGCCTCAGCCGCCCCGGCCGGGGTGTAGCTGGTCAGCTTCACCGTGCCGCAGATCGGATCGCCTCCGCCGATGTTGGTTGCCGGGTTGCGGTCCTTCACGAAGAAGGTGTACTCGACCCGGCCATCGACCGTATTCACTCGGTCGGCCTGGCCGTTGGCCTGTACGCTGGGCGTTCCCATTTGGTCTGCATAGACGGCGTTTGCCGCATGTGCGCAGTACGAAACGGGAAGGTATTGCTTGGCGAAGTCGCGCAGGCCAAAACTGGAGGGCGGCACGGCCGTGGAGCTGGCGACGATGTTATCGGTCTTGAGTATGCCCATCGTCATGCCGACCCGGTACAACTGATTGGCGAAGCCGACGCTCCACAGCGACAGCGTGAGGACGAACATTTGAATGAAGGAGTACCCGCTGGCGGACGGCAGCAGGACCGCGCCGCCGGCGACGATCCGAAGCGGTGTCCAGACCGAAGACCACGCTTTGCCCATGGCCTCGCCATCATTGGCCGTGTTGATCGCGCCCACGGAGGCCACATAGCTAATGATGAGCGAAGCCACCACGAGCAGTCCCGAATTGAAGTAGCCGAACATGGTTGCCAGCACGTTCGACGTGGAGGCAACCGTATTCGGGTCCGCACCGCGCACCAAGACATCAACGATGGGGCCAAAAATGTGCTGGAGGATGCCGACACTCGCATCGCTGCAAGTAGGCTGGGAGGGATCGCATGGTGAGAACGGCATTTGCGGCATTGGACGGCCTCTTGTTGTTCAGCGTGGTTTCGGTGGTTGGATTCGTTCTGGAACTGCCGACGTGACGTGCGTCTGAGTGCCGGGAAGCTCTTGAAGTCTGTCGGGGTCGAAGGCCCACGTCACGAAAGTGATGAGACCAAACGAGAACCACGCCGCTGCGTGTATGAGGGCGACCGAAATGAGCAGTTCTTCTATGCCGAATTTTTTCCTTAGTTCGGGTTTTCGCATTTCTTCGTCCCTTAACGCCAGGTCGTGCCGGTGGTGTAGTCCTTGAAGCCCCACTGCTTCGCTAAAGCTTCCCAGATCGCGCCGCCGTTCTCGAAATACAGGTGAACTTCCTTCTGTGGTTGAAAGTCCATTCTGAGCACCGCCATGCAGTCATTGAAAAGCTGGAAGTCAAGGCGGCGCAAATCGGTCATGTCGAACGGAAAGCGTTCGCCGTTGTAAAGGTTTAAGACGAAGCGTGCGATCACCATCGATTGACCGGTATCTCGCTGCGCGACAGGAAGTAATCGGCGCAGTGCTCTTTCGCCCTCAACGCGAATTACGGGCAACTCCGCGATTCGAACTTCACGTTCGCGAGCATCGGCCCCCATCTGTGCTCGTATCCGGGCTTCCAGTTCTGGGTCAGGCATGCGGAGTGCATTGTGTTTTGATTCCATGTTCATCCCTGTCGTTAAGGTGTGCTTTCGACTTGGCTGCTGCTGGGCGTACGAGATGCTTTTCATTCGTTCTTCCTTCAAAGGATTTTTGAGATGGGCAAGTAAGCCTTCGTGCCCTTACGGAATTGCCCAGCCGTGTAGGGTTCCATCCGGCGCGCTATAGGGCAGGCAAGCACCGTTGTTTACCCTCCATCCCGGAAGACTGCATCGTGCGACCTGTTGTAGGCTCCCCACCAATGCAAGCCTGTAAGCCAACTGTCCCTCCGGGGTGTTTGCCCAGCTTGCAGCCGCTGCTTCATAGCGCGCGGCTTGATAGGCTTCGCCCACCCCTGCCTCTTTGCCCTGCTGGAAGGCGAACCAGCCAGTTACCAGGAGAGTGATCGCCGCAACTCCTATGCCCGTTCCCAAGGCTTTCCACTGCTGCTTTCGTGCCGTGTCAGTGGCGACTCGATTCACTGCATCACCCATTCGCTCCACGAGGTCGTGGTGGGCGAGCTGCGCCGCAGTATTGGCCAGCCGTTCCGCTGCATCTTTCGCTTCCCTGACTGCTGTACGAGCTGCATCTTCAATGCGGGCTGGCATTACGCTGTAGAGACCCTGATAGTGTTCGAGAGCGATCATCAGGATCATGATGGCGTCGTTGTCCTTGACGCCTAAAATGCTTTGAACGCGTTGTAAGCGCTCGATCTCTTCGGGCGCGGCTTTACGTTGCCAAGCTGCCTCGAAGGCCGCGATGATCCCCAGCCGATCTGCTGTGCTCATGACATTACCTGCGAAAGCGCTTTGAATGTTTCATTTCGCCACCGGATCAGTTCTGCCCTGTGGCCCAACGGCATCGCATCCAATGCTCCCTGAATCGTCAGCCGCTCAGTTGCCAGTTGGTCTGCGACGCGATCAGCCAAATCTGGAAAATCCAACGTCTTTCCGCCACTTTCTTCGATTCGTTTTTTGAGATCGCTTCCGTTGTAAAGCTGAAACTTCTCAAAGGCTCCGAAATACAGGTTGCGTAGAACGTGTGTAACGTGTTCCGCGCCCACTGGCATTGCTTCCAAGTAGTCCGCCAGAAGTTCTAGGCTGTCGCGCTGTCGGTTGATGATCCAGAGGGTTACTAACTTCCGGTCGAGTTCGCCTAGCGTGCTTCGAAGCGTCGCACCGTAGCGCGCTACTCCAATGCCGTTGCGGGCTGCGGTATTCACGACGACCGGGATTCCGCGAGCTTGGTCAATGGCATTGATAAGCTGAATCCACCCATCTGCTTCATCAAGGCTCAGCGCAACGCATTGGATGCGCTCACCGTAGCTCTTGAATACATCCGGATTCGCGGTGTCCGTTTCCACCAAGAGCGGCTCGATACCACGTTGCAGGAAGGCGTCAATTAGCGCGGTTGCTACCATGCTCTTTCCGGTTCCGCCCTTGTCCCCGGCGCATAGGTAAAGTGTGTTCATGTCGTTCATGTTGACTCTTCCCTCAGATTCGTGAGCGATCAGGTCGGGTGATTGCAGCGGCTGCACTTGTGGTGCTGCCCGGCGATTGCACCAGGGCGGCGGCGCGCTCCCCGACGGTTTGCGCTGGCGGCTTTTCTCGACCAACGGGATTTGCTTGTTGGCTGCTGCTAGAAGGTGTGCTCACTGCTGCCGGTTTGCGCTTCCCGGAAGTCTTCTTGCTTCCGGACTGGCTTCGCTGCAAGTAGCTTTTCAGCGTTGGCGCACCAATCTCCAAATGATCGGCTGTCAGCAATTCCGCGACCTGCTCCAATGTGTAACCCCGCTCGCGCAACGCGGCGATCTCGCCGGTCAGCATCCTGATGCTTTCTTGCTTCGATACGACCCGCTTCTTGTTCTCGACGGGCGGAAGTGCTCGCAGCTTTGCAGCGATGGTTTCCACCTGTTCAACTGTTATCCCCATACGAACTCCTGTTCATTAAATCTTATTTAGTATCTCGACTTTTTTTATCTCGTGCAATAGATAACTCATTGTTTTATATATTCTTCTCATAATTCCAATTATGGGAAGAACGGCGGATTTTGTTGAGTTTGCGTGTGCTTTCAAGCATACTCACGCTGTCGCCGTAAATAGCTTGTTTGCCTTCATGGAGATAGGGGACTGCTTCCATTGATGCCCCGATATCGTGTTCAACAGGCGTAACAGGATGGCCCTTGTCGAACACATAGCGCTCCGCGCCATGTGCCCCGCCAAGGGACGCCATGTCCTCGACGCTCCGCGTCTCGATCCGTGGCTCACCTCATCCTGCCCCTGCGGGGAGCTGGTGAAAACGTTGTAGACAGCAAGACACACCCCGCCCGCCCTGGGGCCAATTAAAGGAGCAATTGCCATGCCGTTCGAGATCAAAGGGGAAGAGGCGCTCAGCGAGCGGATAGGTGTGCGCGTCACGGCAGGCGAAAAGGTGCGACTCAAGGAGGATGCTGATGATGCTGGCCTGAGCGTGAGTGAGCTGGTGCGCAGGCGCTACTTCGGCCGCAAGATCGTCGCGCGCAGCGACGAGAAGATGATCCGCCACCTCAATCGCATAGGTGGCCTACTCAAACACATCCATATTCAGTCGGGCGGCGCCTACGCTGACGAAACGGCGAATGCCCTGCGCCAGGTGTATGCGTTTATCGACCAGTTGGCCAACCAAGCAGCCGACCGATGATTCTCAAGAAAATCCCTATCGATCAGGAAAAGGCCGGACGCAAATCTAAGGCCACCAACATCAGCGACCTAACGGAATACGTGGCGGTGCCAGACAACGCTGCCCGCTTGGCCCGAAGCAGATTTCACACCGACGACGATGGCGTGATCCTTGGCGACGAAGTTGGGCAGCCGGAGAAGCTGCTATACCTAACAACGCGCGGCTTCAACACCACCACCTTCAAGGGGCAGCAAGCCGAGATGGTTGCTCTAGCGATGGAATGCCCAAAGTCGAAATACCCGATTCAGCACTGGGTAGCGAGCTGGCATGAGGGTGAGCAGCCGACGCAAGAGCAAGTGGAGGGATTGCTCGATGTGTTCCTTGAACAGCTTGGGCTTGAGAAGCACCAAGTCGTCGCGGCCCTGCATCAGGACACAGACAACATTCACCTGCATATCGCGATCAACAAGGTGAACCCGGAATCCTACAAAGTAGTCAAGCCTGCGCGCGGTTGGGATATCGAGGCTGCACATCGCGCGGTAGCAATCATCGAGCACCGGCAGGGGTGGCGGCGTGAGCCAAACGCACGCTACACGGTGCTCGAAGATGGGACGGTGGCGCGCGTGGGGATGCTGGATACCGCCCCTGGTGTGCCGACCCGTGCGGCCGATATGGAAAACCGCACGGGGCAGATGAGTGCGGCCCGCATCACTATTGAAGAGGCCGGGGAGCTAATCCGGGCAGCATCGAGTTGGGCCGAACTGCACCAAGGCTTGGCTGAGCGCGGGATGCGATACGTCAGGGCCGGTCTCGGCGCAAGAATCTACGTTGGCGATCAGCCTGTCAAGGCGAGCACGGCGGGGCACTGGTGCAGCCTGTCCAAACTTACCAAGCGACTTGGCGTGTTCGAGTCAGCGGCATCTGCTGTCGTCGCGGTCGAGCGCAAGCCGGAGCCGACGCGGCCCGATTTGCCGGGTTGGGATGACTACATCGTTGCCGCGAAGGATCACCGCGCGCACCTCGCGCGTAAGCTGCGCGAAGAGAAGGAGCGGTACGAGCGTGAGCTGGCCCATTTCAGGGAGCAAAAAGCCGTACGCGGTGCCGCCATCGCAGGCCAAAACTGGAAAGGGAAAGGCGAGCTTTTGAATGCCATTCGCAGCGTTGCCGCCGCCGAGTCCAAGAAGGTTGAGCTTGAGATCAAGGGGCGGCATCGCAGGGAGGCAAAGGCGTTACGTGATGCCCGCGACGCATGGCCAGAGTACCGCGATTGGCTTGCCAAGTGGTTCAGCCCGGAGGACGGAGGCGACTACCGCTATCACCGGCACGAGTCGCTTCGCCTCGAAGGCGATGGGGGCAGCGAAGTCCTCCCCTACGATCTTCGAGCCTTCGTGGGCGAGATTATCGGCAGCGCAGTGGAGTACCGCCGCCATGGGGCGGCGGGGGGTGTGTCTGATGTGTCATTCACCGATCACGGCCGCCGAATCGACGTAAAAGAGGCGCACGATGAAGCTGCGACGTTGGCCGCTCTACAGCTCGGGGTCGCCAAGTGGGGCAAGGTCACGGTGTACGGCTCCGATCACTATAAGGCAATGTGTGTGCGACTGGCAGCGGAGCACGGCATTCGCATCGCCAACCCGGAGCTACAAGAACATGTCGAGGCGGCCCAGAAGGCACGCCGAAAGCTACAGGAGGAAACAATGCGCACGCCGCAAATGAAGCTTTTTTCACGGTACCACGAAGCAGTCGGCGCAGACCGATATACGCTCACGGCCATCAAGATGTCTGCCGACGGTCGCAAGGCGTTCATCTTGGGCGACAAGGACGGCGTGGATTCTTCGATGGTGGAGCGCAGGATGCGCGAGCTGCTGCGCCTTCATGCCCGAGGTGAAAACCTATACTACACACCGCGAAGCGAGCAGATGCACCATGTGTTGATAGATGATCTCACTGATACCAGCTTGCGCCGGTTGGTCTCCGATGGCTACCGGCCCGCTGTGGTTTTGGAATCCAGCCCCGGAAAGCTGCAAGCCATCCTTAACGTCCCGAAGCTGGGTCGGGAAGACGATCAGGCCGTGGGCAACCGGCTCATCGTTGCCCTGAACAAGCAGTACGGCGATCCGAAGTTGCAAGCCTGCATTCATCCGCACCGAGCGCCAGGATTCGAGAATCGTAAATGGGAGCCGAGCGCGTCTGCACCGAAGTACCAGCGGCCAGATGGAAGCTTCCCGGTCGTGGAACTGCGGCACGCCGTGGCGTGTACCTGCGACCGGGCCTATGCCCTAAGCTGCGTGGTCGCTCGACAGCTCGATGAGGAAATTCGCGTGGCTCATGCGCATCGACCTCGTGCATCTGCCGCCGCGCCAGCTTCGCTGCCCCGTAGGGCCTACGAGGTCCACTACCGCGACATCGTGGCCCGTCTGAAAGACCAGCGCATTGACTTGTCCAGAGTGGATTCGATGGTCGCTGTGCGACTGCGTGCGACAGGCCACGAGCAGGCCGAGATCGCCGACATTCTTGAGGTTTGCGCGCCGACGATCCGAAGCACCGACGAAGGGCGGAACTGGCATGACTATGCACAGCGGACCGCACGGTACGCCTTCGGCCCGGACGGGACGCGGATGCTGGCAAAGATCGACCGCTACCGTGACCAATTCCTTCGCTTAGAGGGTCGTTTTCCAGCCAGTGAAGGACCAAGGGTGGATGTCTGATTCTAAGCGCTGAAACACTCGCAACCGCACTGCTGCAATGCTTTGGGCTGACGAGCTTGCTTTCTTACGCAGGGTCGTCTGCGCATATGGCTGTTCAGTAAACGGTGGTTTGTTGGACGGTGGCTGCCTGTGCCCGATGTCATTTTCAGAAGACGACTGCACCATTCAGCGCGGTTTGAAGCCTCTTGTGCATACGGCTCCTGACAGCCAGATATCAGGACTCCTCTGCACGAAACTCGTCTATGCTCAATACTCGTGTGCACCAAAGCGAGATGAGCATGGCGACCGATACCGCACCGATTACCGAGCACGGCGTGGCCACCCTGCCAGAACAGGCATGGGAGCGTGCGCG
Organism: uncultured Burkholderiaceae bacterium; assembly: GCA_964498835.1. Classification (GTDB taxonomy): domain Bacteria; phylum Pseudomonadota; class Gammaproteobacteria; order Burkholderiales; family Burkholderiaceae_D; genus JAGKXB01. Next base: position 32,547 of record CAZCIX010000021.1, read on the forward strand.
TCGTCGCGCGGAGATCATTGGGCCGTTGGCGCAGTCGGAGACGGTTGGGCATGAAGCGGCCGACGCGGCAGCCCAGGCATTGGGGCTGTCCCGGCGGCAGGTCTACGTCCTGATCCGCCGTGCCCGGCTAGGATCGGGGCTGGTCACTGACTTGGCTCTTGGGCAGTCGAGCGGTGGCAAAGGTAAAAGCCGCTTGCCGGAGTCGGTCGAACGAATCATCCGCGAGTTACTGCAAAAGCGCTTCCTGACCAAGCAGAAGCGCAGCTTGGCGGCGTTCCACCGTGAAGTTGCGCGGGTGTGCAAGCTGCAAAAGCTGCGGGTGCCGGCGCGCAACACGGTTGCGTTGCGGATCGCCAGCCTTGATCCGCTCCACACCCCTCGACTTAGGGGAGGCCAGGCTGCGTCCCG
>CAZCIX010000022.1:0-15867 GCA_964498835.1 uncultured Burkholderiaceae bacterium
CTAACCAAACAATGCGCGCTTGTCGCTATCATCATTGCCGCAACTTATCCTTATTTCAAACGCTTCTTCGCCATTCCACAGGCTTATTTAGGTATTGCATTTGGCTTTGGTATTCCGATGGCTTTTGCCGCTGTGCAAAATACCATTCCCGCTACCGCTTGGTTATTACTCATTGCCAATATTTTCTGGGCCGTCGCCTACGATACAGAATACGCCATGGTTGATCGGGATGACGATATAAAAATTGGCATTAAAACATCAGCCATCACGTTTGGTCGTTACGACGTTGCCGCCATCATGCTGTGTTATTTCGCTATGTTTACCATCACGTTCATAGTCGCTTGGGAATACGGTTTGCGCCATTGGTTTGTAGCAGGATGGTTGATCGCAATAGGTTGCGCGATTTACCACTATTTTTTAATTCGTCGGCGTAATCGGGATGATTGTTTTATGGCATTTCGACACAATAATTGGTTGGGAGCGGCAATTTTTGCTGGTATTGCACTCGACTACGCGTTACGATAACGCTCCAATTGAGTAATGCTACGCAGCAATATCCATCAAAAAAATCAACAAAATTTCTCATAAAACAAGATTGCCACGCAGCTTGATTTTTCTGGAAAGCATGGTGCTTTCTACCGTTTAAACAACATGTACTAACCAGGCTTATCACAACTACGAAGGGATGTTCACCATGAACCTAAACGATACAAGTGCACAACACGAAAATGATGAAACACGTGACAAATTGATGAGCGACCTAAAAATGGTCATTCATGATGCGGAAGACTTACTCAAAAACACTGGCCACCAAACTGGTGAAAGCTTTAAAAATGCCAAGGCAAAGTTTGAATCAACATTGGCGAACGCCAAAACACAATTGAAATCCCTGGAGGAAACCGTTGTTTACAAAGCCAAAGATGCCGCTTTAGCGACTGACCGTTACGTGAAAGACCACCCATGGCAATCAGTAGGCTTAGGCGCTTGCGTCGGCCTGATTATCGGATTATTGATTTCACGTAAGTAATCTCATGGCGATTGCGGAATCTGCAATACGGATCGTAGCGGGCTTGGTTTCCATCATCCAAACCCGCCTTAAACTGATCGCGATTGAGGTAGAAGAGGAGTCCTTGCGACTCTTCTCCTATGCCGTGGCCATTTTGGGCGCCATGTTTTGTTTAGGTATCGCGGTTTTACTTAGCATTTTGCTCGTTATCATTATTTATTGGGATACGCATAGAATCACCGCTCTACTATCTCTGATCGGATTTTTTGCTTTGGTTGGCGGCATCATCAGCTGGAAGGTCTTCCATGCTTATCGCAGAAAACCACCACTACTGACACACACATTGGCGGAGTTATCCGACGACTTAGCCCAACTCAAATCCACTTCTCATGAATAAGCGAAAGATGCTAGCGCAACAGCGCCGAATCTTACTAGCGCAAAGTGCCGTACAACGCGAGTTGCTTGCCAACCAGGTACGCACACTGATGCGCCCACTATCATGGGTAGATAAAGGATTGACTTTAATCCAACACGTAAAAAAACCGGTCATGCTAGCCGGTTTTATCTTCAGCCTGTTCACCCTCAAATCACAAGGCTTACCACCACTCATCAGCAAAAGCTTCATGGTATGGCAAACCGCCCGCCGCCTTATGCCGACAGTGCGTGAAATGGTTGCGCGGTTTCGGGCTTGATTTACCCTCGCCCAAACTCCACACCCAACTCCCGACTACGCTCCGCTGCGGCTTTCATCGCTTGCACAATGGCGTACTTGACATCGCTATGCGCCATGGAAGTCAGGGCTGCATGCGTCGTGCCGCCTTTGGAAGTGACGCGATCGCGCAATGTTGAGACGGGTTCTGATGATTGCTTTGCTAGCTGTGCGCCGCCGACAAAAGTTGCCAGGGTTAATTGGCGGCTTTGCTCTTCGTTTAAGCCCATTTCTTGCGCGGCTTGTTGCATTGCTTCCATAAAGTAAAAAATATACGCAGGTCCGCTGCCGGAAACGGCGGTGACGCTGTCGATTAGGCTTTCTTCTTCTAACCACAAAGTGCTGCCAACTGCGGTCATGATGGCATCTGCCATCGCACGTTGAGCGGGCGAGACGCCAGCCATGGCGAACATGCCGGTAATGCCTTGGCCGATCAAAGCTGGGGTATTTGGCATGCTGCGGACAATGGCGCTATAGCCATTTAACCAGCGCGATAAATCGCTGCTACGTATTCCGGCGGCAATTGAAAGTATTAATTGCGTTGAAATATGTGGCAACAATAAAGCCAGTACATCCTGCATTTGCTGCGGTTTGACTGCTAGCACGACCACATCGCAAGACGTGATTGCAGCATCAATTTGTAATGCTGTTGTGATGCCAAATTGTTGTTTTAATTTATCCAATGCGTCGGGGTTGATATCGATGGCATGAATCTGATGGCGATCTTTTTCTTCGGCAACTTTGCCAACCAAACCGGCGATTAAAGCAGTGGCCATGTTGCCCCCGCCGATGAAACAAATTTTCATGTTTTGAGTCCTTTATTGTTGATTGCCGTAATTCCGTTGCCCAAAAATGGCGCTGCCGATACGCACCATGGTGGCGCCCTCTGCAATTGCCGTTTGCATATCGCCTGACATGCCCATGGATAAAGTATCAAAGATGATTGATGTGGGTAATTGATCAGATAACTGATCGAATAATTGTCGCATTTGACGAAATGGTAAACGCCGCGCTTGCTCGTCATCACAGGCATCTGGGATCGCCATCAAACCGCGTAAGCGTAAATTGGGCAGAGCGACAATGACGTGCGCCAACTCTAGTGCTTGATCACGGGCAAGCCCGCTTTTGCTATCACTGCCATCAATGTTGATTTGCAAACACACGTTCAATGGCGGCAGCTGTGGTGCTCTTTGTTCGGATAAGCGACGGGCGATTTTTTCGCTAGCCAAGGATTGCACCCAATCAAAATTTTCTGCAATCAAGCGCGTTTTGTTACTTTGAATTGGGCCGATGAAGTGCCACTCCAACAGCAAATCGGGTCGTATTGTGCGCACTGCAGCTATTTTCTGTACCGCTTCCTGGACATAATTTTCCCCAAAAGCGCGTTGCCCTGCCAAAGCAGCAGCGACCACGGCATTGGCGTCAAAGGTTTTGGAAACGGCTAATAAATCGACCGAATGCGTCAAATGTGCCGCCTGCGCTGCCGCAACAATACTTGCACGCACTACTTGCAGGTTGTGAGAAATTGCAGACATAATCGGTTAACTTCATTCATTTGATTAACTTGATTAATTTTATTTAAAGCAACTTGGGATTATAAATGGACATCGCAGAATTACTGGCGTTCTCAGTCAAGAACAATGCTTCCGATTTACATTTGTCCGCTGGCTTACCGCCTATGATACGAGTGCATGGCGACGTGCGTCGCATCAATCTACCGCCGCTGGAACATAAAGACGTGCATGACATGGTGTATGACATCATGAACGATATGCAACGTAAGATTTATGAAAAAAACTTGGAAATCGATTTTTCATTTGCCATTCCCAGCTTGGCTCGCTTTCGTGTGAATGCCTACAATCAAGAACGTGGTGCAGCAGCCGTCATGCGTACCATTCCATCCAAAGTACAGACATTAGAAGAGTTGAATTGCCCCAAGATTTTTACTGATCTAGCAACCAAACCGCGAGGTTTGGTACTAGTGACCGGGCCGACTGGTTCAGGCAAATCCACTACGCTCGCTGCCCTGATCAACCATATCAGTGAAAATACTTATGGGCACATCCTTACCATAGAGGATCCGATCGAATTCATTCATGAGCCTCAAAAATGCCTGATCAACCAACGTGAAGTTGGCCCACACACGCTATCGTTCAGCAATGCGCTACGTTCTGCCTTGCGTGAAGATCCGGACGTGATACTGATTGGTGAGTTGCGTGATCTGGAAACCATCCGCCTGGCATTGACTGCCGCAGAAACTGGTCATTTGGTATTTGCGACGTTGCACACATCTTCAGCTGCCAAAACTATCGACCGTATCATTGACGTCTTTCCCGCAGATGAAAAAGAAATGGTGCGTATTATGTTGTCTGAATCGCTGCAGGCGGTCATTTCACAAGTTTTGCTCAAAACCAAAGATGATGCCGGTCGTATCGCAGCGCATGAAATCATGATTGCCACACCAGCAGTACGTAATTTGATTCGCGAAAGCAAAATCGCACAAATGTATTCAGCTATTCAAACAGGTAGCAGTCACGGTATGCAAACGATGGATCAAACGTTGCTCGACCTGGTGCGCCGTAATGTGATTAGTTCTGCGACAGCACGCACAGTGGCCAAAGTACCAGAAGCTTTTCCTGGCTAAAAATCGCATTCTTTTTGGAGTTGATCATGGAACGTAGTCAAGCCACTCAGTTCATCACTGATTTGCTAAAAATCATGCTTGATAAAAATGGCTCTGACTTATTTATCACTGCCAATTTTCCTCCTGCCATCAAAATCGATGGCAAGCTCACACCAATATCAAACCAGGTGCTCACAGCCAACCACACTCTGGCACTAGCGCACGCTATTATGAACGATCGGCAAATCGCCACTTTTGAGGCTAGCAAAGAGGCCAATTTTGCGATTCATTCATCTGGACTAGGACGTTTTCGTGTATCTGCATTTGTGCAACTAGGAAATGTAGGTGTGGTGATACGCATTATTGCCACGACAATTCTTTCAAATGATGCATTGGGTTTGCCCCCTGTCTTAAAAGAAATTGTGATGGCAAAGCGTGGGCTAATATTGATGGTGGGTGCAACTGGCTCAGGCAAATCCACCACCCTCGCCGCTATGCTGGACCATCGCAATCAGCATAGTCATGGTCACATTATTACGATTGAAGATCCCATCGAATTTGTCCATCCACACAAAAACTGCATCATTACGCAAAGAGAAATCGGCGTCGATACAGAAAACTGGGAATCCGCGCTCAACAACGCGCTACGCCAAGCGCCCGATGTGATTCAGATTGGAGAAATTCGGGATAAAACCACCATGGATCATGCGATTTGTTTCGCCGAAACAGGGCATTTATGCCTCGCCACTTTGCACGCTAACAATAGCAATCAGGCATTGGATCGTATTATTAATTTTTTCCCTGAAGAGCGACGCCAACAATTGTTGATGGATTTATCGTTAAATTTAAAAGCCATGATAGGGCAACGACTGATCCCACGACGAGACGGGCAAGGACGCTGCCTGGCGATAGAAATCATGCTGAACTCACCTTATCTTTCCGATTTAATTTTTAAGGGAAAGATCCATGAAATTAAAGACTTAATGAAAAAATCACGCGAACTAGGGATGCAAACATTTGATCAAGCCTTATTTGATTTATACCAAGCCGACAAAATCAGCTACGAAGATGCGCTGCGCAATGCCGACTCAGTCAATGATTTGCGCCTTGCGATTAAATTACAGGGCAAAGGCGCACCGGATCAAGGTGCATCCAATGACACCAAAGATTTGGGAATTATTTAAGCATGGGCAATCGACTTTCAAAAATTACCACCCGCACTGGCGACCAAGGCATGACTGGCTTGGGCGATGGCAGCCGCATCAGCAAGGATCATTTACGTATTCATGCCATGGGCGATGTGGATGAACTCAACTCCCACCTTGGTGTCTTGTTATGCGAAGACATGCCAGATGCATTACGGGAAGCATTGCTGTCGATTCAACACGATTTATTCGATATCGGTGGTGAGTTGTGCATTCCAGGTCACCCATTCATCACTGAAAAACACGTCACCAAATTAGACGGACTGATAGAAACATACAATGCGGATTGCCCACCTCTAAAAGAATTTATCCTCCCTGGCGGCTCACGCGCAGCAGCCATCAGCCACGTGTGTCGCACTGCTTGCCGTCGTGCTGAGCGAGCTATCGTCGCATTGGGCAATGTAGAAGAAATCAACATCGCCACACGTCAATACATCAACCGCTTGTCGGATTTGTTATTTATCTGGTCGCGCGTTCTCAATCAATATGCAGGCAAGACCGATTTGTTGTGGCAAAAAGACCGTGCTTTGTCCGCCTCGGCCTGATACTCAAATCCGTCGTTCCAGCAAGAACAATGCTAATACGGAAGAATTTAAATCCGTCGTCCCCGAATGCTTTAGTCGGGGGCCCAGTGGCTTTAACAATAAACAAAAAGAGACACTGGGTTCCTGCCTAAACCCGCGTGAACGATGGAAACTAATGAAAATTTGGCTTAAAAATAATTTCAATCATTAAAAATTAGAAAACAGTCATGTCTGCACACACCTTTCTTTGGCACGATTACGAAACTTTTGGCATCCAAACCCGCCGTGATCGACCAGCGCAATTTGCTGCTATCCGCACAGATGCTGAATTAAATGAAATTGGCGAACCCATCATGCTGTATTGCCAACCCGCGCCAGATTATTTGCCAGATCCACAATCCTGCTTACTGACCGGCATCACACCACAACACTGCTTGCAGCATGGCGTGCCGGAAGCAAAATTTGCCGCAATAATTGAACAAGCGCTGGCACAACCAGGCACCATAGGTGTGGGATACAACACGATACGGTTTGATGATGAAATCACGCGTTTCATGTTTTGGCGCAATTTGATCGATCCCTATGCCCGTGAATGGCAAAATCAGTGCGGGCGCTGGGATATTCTGGATTTAGTACGCACAGCCCACGCCTTACGTCCCGAAGGGATTAAATGGCCGAAACAAGACGATGGTCGCCCCAGTTTTAAGCTGGAACATTTAAGCGCTGCCAATGGTTTGGCACATGAAGCTGCGCACGATGCACTATCGGATGTACGCGCCACTATCGCCTTAGCACGTTTGATACGAGAAAAACAACCACGCTTATTCGACTTTGCATTGGCTTTACATAAAAAAGACCGCGTAGCAGAAGAAATTGGTTTGCACTTCCAGGCTGAAGCAAGACGACCTTTTCTGCATATTTCAGGCATGTTTCCAGCAGAACACGGTTGCCTAGCCATCATGTGGCCGCTGGCCCAACACCCCACAAATAAGAATGAAGTCATCGCTTGGGATTGCACCCATGATCCGATTGAATTGTTAAGTTTGGATGCGGCCAGCATGCGTATTCGCCTATTCACCGCAGCTGATGTCTTGCCTGAAGGTGTCACTCGATTGCCGATTAAAACCATCCATTTAAATAAATCACCGATAGTGATCAACAATTTAAAAACCCTCACACCAGAAATGGCGAAGCAATGGGGAATTTCTATCGACACCGCATTGACGCACGCCAACACCATAGCGACCACGCCTCTATTGCATACACACTTAGCGCCGCTATGGGCGGAGGTATTTCAACGTCCCGCAGGCTCCATGGAAGCCGCCATTGATGTCGATGAAGATTTATACGGTGGCTTTGTCGGTAATAACGACCGACGGCAGTTAAACGTATTGCGTAATTTGACACCAGAAAAACTGGCTGCGGCACACGTGCAGTTTGACGATGCACGATTGGAAGAATGCTTATTCCGATACCGTGCCAGAAACTTCCCCAACACATTGTCCGCAATCGAGTCACAACGCTGGCAAGAACATTGTCGCCAACGTTTGTTGCATGGCGCCAACAGTGCGCGTAACTTGAGCAACTTCTTCAATGAAATTGATCAATTATCAGAAACATCAGAAACCGATAATGAACGTGGTGATGCGATTTTGGGGAAGTTATATGATTATGCGGAAAGCATTGCGCCGACATTGAAATAAATTTCTGAGCCTGTAAAACAAAAAGCTGCCGTATTGCTCTTCCGCTTTAGACAAATACCGGCTCAATCTCAAGCACCACACCAAATTGCGCAAGCACATCCCGTTGTATCGCCGCAGCAAGCTGGGCAATGTCCTGGCCACTGGCGCCGCCATGGTTGATCAACACCAGGGCCTGTTTGTCGTACACACCAGCGCCACCGATACTTTTACCCTTCCAGCCACATTGCTGTATCAACCAACCCGCCGCCAATTTGACCTTGCCATCGGGCAACGCGTAGCTCGGTAATTGTGGATATTGCCGTAACAACGCCGCATGCTGATTGGCATCAACGAGAGGGTTTTTAAAGAAACTGCCGACATTGCCGATGACCGCAGGATCGGGCAATTTGCGACGACGGATGGCAATCACCGCATCGCTAATTTGCTGTGCAGACGGTGTGTGAATACCATCGGCTTGCAAGGTCTGCGCCAACTCGGGATAAGTCAAATTCGCTTGCCAATCTTTAGGCAAGGCCAGCGTGATGTCCAAAATGATGGCGCGCTCACGTAAAGCATGTTTGAAGATACTGTCGCGGTAAGCAAAGGCGCAATCGGCATTGCTTAATGTTGAAATTTGACCGGTTTCAAAATCAAACATGGTTAGCGCATGCAAATAATCCTTCAGCTCAGCCCCATAAGCACCAATATTTTGCACTGGCGCCGCACCCACACTGCCGGGGATCAGGGACAGGTTTTCTAACCCACCCAAACCCTGCGCCAACGTCCACAACACCAGTTGATGCCACGACTCTCCCGCCTGGACTTGTACGTAACAGGCGTGCTCATCCTCCTTAACCAGCGTCATCCCCTTATTGCACATGTGCAAAACCAAACCCGGGAAATCTCTTGTCAACACAATATTGCTCCCACCCCCCAGCACCAAACGTGGCAACTGCCGCCATTGCGGCGATTGCACATCTCGCCATAAAGCAGGCACATCATCAAGAGAAGTTAATTGCACATAAGCATGCGCTTTGGCGTCGATGCCCAAGGTATTGAGCGTGCGCAGGGAGAAATTATTTTGCATAGTCGGATTGGGCATTGTAGGGGCAAATTATAGTCTTGCTTACTGTAAAATGTGGGCCTGCTTTATCGCCCCAAAATAAACAAAGGAATATGCCATGCCATCATTTGATGTTGTCTCAGAAGCCAATATGGTTGAAGTAAAGAATGCGGTCGAACAAGCCAATAAAGAAATTAGCACCCGTTTTGATTTTAAAGGCAGCGACGCACGAGTTGAGCAAAAAGAACGCGAGTTAACCGCCTACGCCGACGCTGACTTCCAACTTAGTCAAGTACGTGACGTATTGACCAATAAACTCGTCAAACGCACCGTCGATGTGCGTTTTCTCGATCTGGGAAAAGTCGAGAAAATCGGCGGTGACAAAGTCAAACAAATCATCAAAATCAAAAATGGCATTGAGTCCGACGCCGCCAAAAAAATCGTTCGCATCATCAAAGACAGCAAAATGAAAGTGCAAGCCAGCATCCAAGGCGAAGCCGTACGCGTGACGGGTGCCAAAAGAGATGATTTGCAAACAACCATGGCGATGCTGCGCAAGGATGTGGCGGATTTGCCCTTGGAATTTAATAATTTTCGGGATTAAAAATTATCCAGGTTCTCAACAATAATATAAGAAGATGGTTAGAACTTGGGTTGATGTTTTACTTTGATACTTTAATGAGAATGATTAACATGAGTATCGCTTAATGACTATTAAATTTGTTAATGAATTACTTATTACTTTGAAGGTGTGATGATGAAAAAGTTGATCGCCATAATAATGTTATTTTTTTTCATTTCTAGCAGTGGAGCAGCAACTTGTAATGGAACGAGTCAGGCTAGTTGTGAGAAAACTAGCGCCAATTGCATTTGGAGTAACGATCAATGTAAGACTCTGACGAGTAACGCATGCTATGGGAAAGGGCGAGAACAATGTGGCGTATCAGGTGTGTCAAACCCCTACTGGTGCTATTGGGATTATGGTTCTAACATAATATGTGATGTGTTTAAAACCCCCCTTTCTGGCCCACTTTGTGGAGAGGGTGACGGATCGTCATCGGGAAAGTGTCCACCATCTACTACTTGCGTTAATAAAGCCAAAGAGAACGAGCCTGCAAATTATCAATGCAAAGTGACTTGCGGTGTCAATCGTCAACCTGGTGCTTGCGCTGGGGGGCAGTGGTGTGTGTATAAAAAAGTTGCGACTTCCATTACTTACGAATGCCAAAAACCTTGTGGTGGAGAAACATACGGGCCTTGCCAAGCTTCTCAAATGTGCATTAGTAGAACAACAAAAGATGCAACCATCAATTACCAATGTGTCAGTAAATAATTTGTATTGATAGGCAGCAATGCGCATCTTGAGCAAGAAAATGTTCGCATGTCCCTTGGAATTGAGTAATTCCAAGGGGCGACATGTTTTAACGGATGTTTGTTGTATTCGTTGTTGACACTGATATTGACGCTGGCTCTTTTTGCTTCATCATTTTTTTCGATCAATATCCTCAAAATTATTCATTAGACTGCTGACGCGCAACGCGTCAGAATTACCTTGCTGCAACTTTTTGCTCACAGCGTGACTCTCAGAATTCGCTGATTAATGAATTAATAAATGATGAAAGGAAGTTCAAATGACATCAACAGGAATGTGTCCCGTCGTGCATGGGGCCAATACACAATCGCATAACACCCCAATGGCTTGGTGGCCCAAGTCCTTGAACCTGGACATTCTTCATCAACACGATAGCAAGACTAATCCGCTTGGACCGGCATTTAACTATCGTGATGAACTGAAAAAGTTAGACGTTGCTGCCCTGAAAAAAGATGTAATTGCCTTGTTGACCGATAGCCAAGCTTGGTGGCCTGCTGACTGGGGGCATTATGGCGGTTTAATGATACGAATGGCGTGGCATTCTGCTGGCACTTACCGTATTGCAGACGGTCGTGGTGGTGCAGGAAAAGGTAATCATCGATTCGCACCATTAAATTCTTGGCCTGACAATGGCAATCTGGATAAAGCCCGTCGCTTGTTGTGGCCTATCAAGAAAAAATATGGCAACAAGATTAGTTGGGCAGATCTGATGATTCTTGCCGGCACTCTGGCTTATGAAGCGATGGGGCTTAAGACCTTCGGCTTCTCATTTGGTCGTGAAGACATTTGGCATCCAGAAAAAGATACTTACTGGGGATCGGAAAAAGAATGGTTGCAAAAATCAGGTGGCGAAGGCAGTCGCTATTCTGGTGAGCGCGATTTACAAAATCCTTTAGCCGCCGTCATGATGGGATTGATTTATGTCAATCCGGAAGGCGTGGATGGGAATCCTGATCCACTCAAAACTGCACAAGACATCCGCACAACCTTCGCGCGCATGGCGATGAATGATGAAGAAACCGTCGCATTAACTGCTGGCGGTCACACTGTTGGCAAAGCACACGGTAATGGCAACGCCGCCAATTTAGGGCCCGCACCAGAAGGTGCTGCGATTGAAGAGCAAGGTTTAGGTTGGATGAATCACAACAGCCGTGGCATAGGTCGAGATACCGTCACCAGCGGGATCGAAGGCGCATGGACAACGAACCCGACCCAATGGGATAACGGCTACTTCAATTTGTTGCTCAACCACGAATGGGAGTTGAAAAAAAGCCCCGCTGGTGCCTGGCAATATGAGCCGATCAATATCAAGGAAGAAGACAAACCGGTCGATGTAGAAGATCCTTCTATTCGCAAAAATCCCATCATGACCGATGCGGATATGGCAATGAAAGTTGATCCTGAATATCGCAAAATTTCAGAGCGCTTCCACAAAGATCAAGCGTATTTTTCAGAAACTTTCGCGCGAGCCTGGTTCAAATTAACCCATCGCGATATGGGACCAAAAGCAAGATATTTTGGCCCTGACGTCCCACAAGAAAATCTGATTTGGCAAGACCCCATTCCGGCTGGTTCAAATAACTACGACGTGGAAGCTGTCAAACGCAAAATCATCGCTAGCGGACTATCGAACAGCGATATGATTGCCACAGCCTGGGACAGCGCCCGCACATATCGCAACTCCGACAAACGCGGCGGTGCCAACGGTGCCCGCATTCGCCTTGCTCCGCAAAAAAATTGGGCAGGCAATGAGCCTGAACGCTTAGCCAAAATACTGGCCGTTTACGAAAAGCTAGCCGAAGAAACCGGTACCAGCATTGCCGACATCATTGTTCTTGCTGGCAATATTGGCGTTGAACAAGCCGCAAAAGCTGGTGGATTCGATGTCAAAGTGCTTTTCACGCCAGGTCGTGGCGACGCCACACAAGACATGACGGACGTCGAGTCATTTGAAGTGCTGGAACCCGTTGCCGATGGTTTCCGCAACTGGTTAAAACAGCACTATGTTGTGACACCAGAAGAACTGCTCTTGGATCGCGCCCAGCTCATGAACCTGACCGCCAATGAAATGACCGTACTAATCGGCGGCATGCGTGTTTTAGGCACCAACCACGGCGGCACCAAACATGGCGTTTTCACCGACAAAGAAGGCGTTTTATCCAACGATTTCTTTGTCAACTTGACCGACATGAACTACGCCTGGAAACCAACTGGCCGCAACAGTTATGACATTGTCGAGAGAAATACCGGCAAGGCAAAATGGACAGCCACACGGGTGGATCTGGTATTCGGATCAAACTCCATCCTGCGGGCCTACGCAGAAGTGTATGCACAAGACGACAACAAAGAAAAATTTGTAAATGACTTTGTCGCCGCCTGGGCCAAGGTCATGAATGCGGATCGGTTTGCTTGATATTTTTTGGGTTTGAGGTAAGGATAAAAGGCAGGATTTCCTGCCTTTTTATTATTCAAAACCCGTGACGGTAAAGGATAAATTGATTGACAGATGATGACGATTGATGAATCATGATTCGACACGGAATTACAAGAGTTCATGTGTTGAAAATGTTGTGCTTTTAGATGTATCAAGTCGATATTTTTTATTAACTTTATTGGGGCTAGTATGAAAAAAAGTTTATCTACCTTATTAATTGGCATTGCATTGAGCGCAGTATCTGCTATGGCGAGTGCTCAGTTTGTGGCACCAAAAACTGCTTGTGATGATCAAGGATTAAAAGACAACCCTGCTGAGTGTGCAAAAGTGCAAAAAGCCTTTTCTGCTTGTGCCGACAAATCATCTCAAGCGTTGTTTGAGAGCTGTGTGGACGGGCAATTGGCTCAATAAGTTGAGCTGCCCAAGTTGTTCATAAAATAGTAAATTTCTGCAAAATGCCGACTTTTTAGAGTCGGCATTTTTTTGCCTGCATTAGTCACGGAAAATTGCGTGTTGGTGCATTACACCTTCAAAAATTCCTCCCGCATTCCCATCCAGCGTGCCAGATGCGCTTTTACCGTAGTCGGATCGTCACGTAATAATTTTTGCGCCAAATCACGCGCTTGATCGACTAGCCATTGATCGGTTTCCAAATCAGCAAAACGTAGCATAGCAACACCTGATTGCCGAGCACCGAGGAATTCACCGGGGCCGCGTAGGGCTAAATCCTGACGAGCGATTTCAAAGCCATCGGTACTGGAGCGCATGGTCAATAAGCGCTGCTTTGCTTGCATACCTAGCGGGCTTTGATATAGCAATAAGCATACGCTAGCTGCTGATCCACGCCCGATGCGCCCGCGTAACTGATGGAGTTGTGACAATCCGAAACGTTCGGCATGTTCTATCACCATCAGCGAGGCATTGGGGACATCCACGCCGACTTCAATCACCGTAGTCGCTACCAGTAGTTGAATGTTGCCTTTGATGAAGGCATCCATCACGCTTTGTTTTTCGGTGGTTTTTAAACGGCCATGTACCAGGCCTATTTGTAATTCTGGTAAAGCTGCTGTCAGCATGGCATGCGTATCGGTCGCAGTTTGGAGTTGCAAGGCTTCTGATTCTTCTATCAGTGGACAAACCCAATAAATTTGACGGCCATTTTGCGCAGCGGCACGTATGCGCTGGATGACTTCTTCACGTCTTTCTTGATCAATGGTGCGAGTGACGATGGGACTGCGGCCTGGTGGGAGTTCGTCTATGGTCGATACTTCCAGATCGGCGTAATACGTCATTGCTAGCGTGCGTGGAATGGGTGTGGCGGACATCATCAACTGATGTGGCATATGTTGATCGCCGCTTTTATTGCGTAAAGCTAAACGCTGACCCACACCAAAACGATGTTGCTCGTCCACGATCACCAAGCCCAACTTGGCGAATTGCACCGTTTCCTGGATTAAAGCGTGCGTACCAATCACCAATTGCGCAGCGCCGGAGGCAATCAAGTCCTGTGCGTTTTCTTTTTCTTTCTTTTTTAAACTACCAGTCAGCCATGCCAGCGTGACGCCTAGTGGCTCCATCCAGGCAGCAATTTTACGGAAATGTTGTTCAGCCAAAATTTCAGTCGGTGCCATCAACACGGTTTGGAAGCCGCTATCCATCGCTTGTGCGGCAGCAAGTGCCGCGACCACTGTTTTGCCGCTGCCGACATCGCCTTGCAGCAAGCGTTGCATGGGAAATTGCAGACATAAATCCGCACGGATTTCGTCTACTACCCGTTGTTGTGCGTTGGTTAAGGTAAATGGCAACGTTTTTAGAAAAGCGTGTGACAAATGACCGACAATTGGCAAAGCCGCAGCGTTTTGCGAACGCCGTGCTGCTTGAGCGCGTTTTAATGAACATTGTTGGGCCAGCAATTCATCAAATTTCATCCGTATCCAGGCCGGGTGGGAGCGATTGGATAGGGTATGTTCATCAATTTCTGGGCCGGGATTATGTAACAATCGGATTGCCGTCTCAAAATCCAATAGGCCATATTGATTCAGCAATGTTGGCGGCAAGGTATCTTGCCAATCAATGCGTGCCATGGCGGTGGCAATTTCTTTACGTAAGAAGGTTTGCGACAAGCCTTCACCAGCTGGATAAACAGGGGTCAGCGTAGTGGGCAGAGGGGCGCCTTCCAGAATAATTTTGTAGATTGGGTGCACCATTTCGGTACCAAGAAATCCATGTCGTAGTTCACCTCGAACACGTATTCTGGTTCCTGCTGCCAGTTGTTTAACCTGATTGGCGTAAAAATGCAGGAAGCGGATGTTTAATTGTCCTGATTCATCAGCCAAAGTCAGGATGAGTTGTTTGCGCTGTTGGGCTTGAATTGTGCAGGTTTGGATGATGCCTTCTACTTGTACCACAGCCCCATGCATGAGATTGGCAGAACGAATAGAGACGATTTTTGTTTCATCCTCATAACGCATCGGCAGATGCAATACCAACGCCATGTCGGTGGATAAACCCAGTTTGATGAGTTTTTCCCGCGACTTGCTGATTTTGCTGGTTGTCAAGACTTTTTTTGTTTTTTGATCAAGCGCTGGCATGTTGGTCATGAGGATGATGAAAGGTGATGAAAATATCAGTGCAGCGTAAAATGGCGGGTTTGCTTATTGCGTGACTTGTTATTGTACGTATTTGTACGATCTTGATATTTACATTATTTCATCCATTCCAAACCATGTATTCGCTTTCAGACTTCGATTTTGATTTGCCGCAAGAACGTATTGCACAATTACCGTTGCCAGAACGCACTGCTTCCCGTTTATTGCATGTTGATGGCGATCATTTAATCGATCGCAGTTTTGCCGACATCGTCACGCAATTATCTCCTGGCGATTTGCTTGTGTTTAACGATACCAGGGTATTAAAAGCGCGCTTTTCCGGTGTCAAGGAAAGCGGTGGCAAAGTAGAAGTGTTGATCGAGCGTGTGCTGGATAATCGTACTGTTTATGCGCAAATTCGTGCCTCAAAATCGCCAGCAGCAGGCAGCACAATACGCCTGGCAGATGCGTTTGACGTCGTAGTTGGCGAGCGTGCTGGAGAGTTTTATACATTATCATTTCCATCGGACGTGTTTGAATTGATAGAAGCGCATGGCCGTCTACCATTGCCACCTTACATTAGTCATGAAGCTGATGAATTTGACGAAACACGTTATCAAACCGTGTATTCCAAAGTGGCCGGAGCCGTAGCGGCGCCAAC
>CAZCIX010000022.1:15967-31369 GCA_964498835.1 uncultured Burkholderiaceae bacterium
TAAAAATATGCTGAATTTTGAATTACTCAAAACCGATGAAAGTGGCCAAACCAAAGCGCGTCGTGGCCGCTTGACGCTGAATCACGGTGTGATAGAAACACCGATTTTCATGCCGGTTGGTACCTATGGTTCAGTCAAGACGATGTCTCCGCTTGAGTTAAAAGAAATCGATGCGCAGATTGTGCTGGGAAATACGTTTCACTTGTGGTTGCGGCCTGGTACCGATGTGCTTAAGAAGTTTGGTGGCTTGCACGCTTTTATGGGGTGGGATAAGCCGATTTTGACGGATTCGGGTGGCTTCCAAGTATTTTCATTGGGCGCGATGCGCAAGATTACCGAGCAGGGTGTGCATTTTTCATCGCCCCTGAATGGCGATAAATTATTTTTATCGCCGGAAGTATCGATGCAAATTCAGCGCGCATTGAATTCTGACATCGTGATGCAATTCGACGAATGTACTCCCTATGAAATCGATGGTCGTCCCGCAACGTATGACGAAGCGGCAAAATCGATGCGCATGTCCTTGCGTTGGGCGCAGCGTTCGTATGATGAGTTTACGCAAGGTGAAAATCCTAATGCGCTGTTTGGCATTGTTCAAGGCGGTATGTTTGAGCATTTGCGTGAGGAATCGCTGGCGGGTTTAGAGGAAATCGATTTTCCTGGCATCGCCATTGGTGGTTTGTCGGTCGGTGAGCCCAAAGAAGACATGATGCGCATGTTGTCGCATGTCGGGCCGCGTTTGCCAGCGCACAAGCCGCATTATTTGATGGGCGTTGGCACGCCAGAAGATTTGGTAGCGGGCGTAGCGAATGGGATCGATATGTTCGATTGTGTGATGCCTACCCGCAATGCGCGCAACGGTTGGTTGTTTACTCGTTTTGGTGATATCAAAATCAAAAATGCGCGTTACAAGGATGATCAACGTCCTTTGGATGAAACGTGTGGATGTTATGCCTGCCGCAATTTTTCTCGCGCTTATCTGCATCATTTGCATCGCAGCAAAGAGATTTTGGGTGCGCGCTTGAATACTATTCACAACCTTTATTACTACTTACAGTTGATGCGCGAAATGCGTGCCGCTATCGAAGTGGGAGAATTTCAGGCGTTTGTTGTGCGTTTTAGGACCGAACGACAACAAAGCATATAAGTTTTATAAGTTGCATTGGCATTACACAGCCTGGTGCTAAAATACCGCGCTGTTTTTTACGCTTTTTAACTATTCTTATTATCAAATTAATTAAAGGCACACCATGTTCATTTCTAACGCTTACGCACAAGCTTCAGCAGATGCTGCTGGCGCTGCGGGTTTGGGTAGCAGTTTTGCGAATTTTCTCCCTATCATCATCATGTTCTTGGTGTTGTACTTTTTGATGATACGCCCACAGGTAAAGCGTCAAAAAGAACAAAAAAACATGATGGATGCCTTAGCAAAAGGCGATGAAGTCGTGACTGCTGGCGGCATACTTGGCAAAATTACCAAAGTGTCTGATGCCTACATTACTTTAGAAATTGCAAATGGCACGGAAATTCTGGTGCAAAAATCTGCCGTGAGCACTTTGCTACCGAAAGACAGCATCAAAAATTTATGAAATTTATGGAGTTATGAAATATTAAGGGCACTGCATAGCGTGCCCTTAATCACGTAATCTTCCTCCTAATTTCTTAAATTCCTGAATTTCTAAGTTCCTAATATTTAACTAGTTCGACTAGGGTTTTATGAATCGTTATCCCATCTGGAAATACATTGTTATTCTCGTCACCTTGTTATTTGGTGCTTTGTATACGGCACCAAATTATTTCGGTGAATCGCCCGCGCTGCAAGTAAGTAGTGGTAAAGCCACCGTTAAGGTTGAGCGCAGCATGATTGCTTTGGTTGAGCAAACGCTGCAAAAGGGGAATTTAAAATCGGACAGCGTCTTTTATGAGGTGCATGGTACCCAAGCCACGGTGCGGGTGCGATTTACCGATACTGATACGCAGTTCAAAGCGAAAGCATTATTAGAAAAAGAATTGAACACTGATCCCTCTGATCCTAATTATTTATTGGCGTTTAATTTGATGCCCAATACGCCAAATTGGTTGCAAAGTTTGCGCGCGTTGCCGATGAATTTGGGTCTGGATTTGCGAGGTGGTGTGCATTTCTTGATGCAAGTCGATACCAAGGCGTTGATTAACAAGCGTGTGCAAGGAATACAAAGCAGCGTGCGTAGTATCTTGCGTGATAAAAACATACGTCATGCTGGTATCAGTCGCAACGGCGATACGGTCGTAATTCAATTCCGTGAGGCGGAAACACAAGCGAAAGCAAAGCAAATTTTGGCTGCGCAAATGTCGGATGTTTCCCTTGGCACACCTTCCGGTTCATTGGATTTGGTGGTTGGTTTGCAAGCAGCAGCATTGAAACAGGCAATTGATGATGGTGTGCAGCAAAATATTGTGACGCTATCCAAGCGCGTGAATGAGCTTGGTGTGGCTGAGCCCATTATTCAGCGACAAAATGTTGATCGCATTGTGGTCGAGTTGCCTGGCGTGCAAGATGTGGCGCGTGCCAAAGACATCATCGGTCGTACTGCGACTTTGGAAGTGCGTTTAGTTGATGAAAGCGTACTGCGTGGTACGGAAGAAACGGCAAATATTCCCTTTGGTTCTGAGTTGTTTAAGGTGGGAAGAAATGCGCCAGTTGTTCTTTACAAAGATCCCATTATTACTGGTGATTACATTTCCAGCGCTTCTGCTAGTTTCGATCAAAATCAGCAAGCTGCTGTCAGTATTGATTTGAATGGCGATGGTGGTCGCAAAATGCGCGAAGCCACGCGTAATAAAATAGGCAAAGGAATGTCTATCGTATTGTTTGAGAAAAACAAAGGTGAGGTCTTAACCGTTGCCACCATTCGTGATGAGTTAGGTTCACGTTTTCAAATTACTGGTATGGGTAATTCGGAAGCCGCTACCGATCTTGCCCTGTTGTTGCGTGCAGGCTCTTTATCAGCGCCAATGGAAATCGTGGAAGAAAAAACCATCGGGCCACAGTTAGGCGTCGACAATATCAAGCGTGGCTTTGATGCAACGTTGTATGGTTTTGCTGCGATTGCTATTTTTATGATCTGTTATTACTTGTTGTTCGGTTTTTTCAGCGTATTGGCATTGGGTGTTAACGTATTGCTGCTGTTGGCTTTACTGTCGCTGTTGCAGGCAACGTTGACTTTGCCAGGTATTGCAGCGATTGCTTTGGCATTGGGTATGGCGATTGATGCCAACGTCTTGATCAACGAGCGTATCCGAGAAGAGTTGCGAGCTGGTAATACACCACATGCTGCGATTGCGGCAGGTTTTGACCGTGCTTGGGCTACGATTTTGGATTCCAATGTGACGACACTGATTGTTGGTTTGGCACTGTTGGTGTTTGGTTCAGGTGCAGTGCGCGGTTTTGCTGTGGTGCATTGTTTGGGAATTTTAACTTCCATGTTTTCCGCGGTGTTTGTCTCGCGTGGAGTAGTCAACTTATGGTATGGCCGTAAGAAAAAATTGACGTCCATCGCTATCGGACAAATTTGGAAGCCGCGTTAAAAATTAAATCTAATTTAAATTTATTTATATAGATATCAATATCAAAAACAGGATGCAACATGGAATTTTTCCGTATTAAAAAAGACATTCCCTTCATGAAGCACGCGTTGATTTTTAACGTGATTTCAGTGCTTACTTTTATCGCTGCTGTGTTTTTCCTCTTTCATAAAGGATTGCATTTATCGATCGAATTTACTGGTGGTACGGTAATGGAGGTGAGCTATCCACAGGCGGCGAATATTGAAAATGTACGAAAAACCGTTGAGGGTTTGGGTTATGTTGATGGTCAGGTACAAAGTTTTGGTGCTGCGCAAAATGTGTTAATTCGCTTACCAGCATTAAAAGGCCAAACCTCTGCGCAGCAAGGTGCCAAGGTATTTGAAGCTTTGCAGGCGCAGGATCCAGCGGTAGTCAAGCGTAGTGTCGAATTTGTTGGCCCACAGGTGGGCGAAGAATTGGCGCACGATGGCTTGAGAGCGTTATTAATGGTGATAGTTGGCGTGATGTTGTATTTGGCTTTCCGTTTTGAGTGGAAATTCGCCGTTGCCGCGATTGTTGCGAACTTGCATGACGTGGTTATCATTCTGGGGTTCTTTGCATTCTTCCAATGGGAATTTTCGCTCACGGTATTGGCTGCAATATTGGCAGTGCTGGGGTATTCCGTGAATGAGTCGGTGGTGATATTTGACAGGGTGCGGGAAAATTTCCGTAAGTTACGTAGAGCCAGTGTTACCGAAGTGATTGACAATGCCATTACTAGTACCATTTCCCGCACTATCATCACACATGGTTGTACGCAAATGATGGTCTTGGCAATGTTGTTGTTAGGTGGCCAAACGCTGCATTTTTTTGCTGTGGCGCTCACCATTGGTATTTTGTTCGGGATTTATTCTTCGGTTTTTGTTGCTGCAGCGATTGCGATGTGGTTGGGTGTGAAGCGAGAAGATTTGATCAAACCGGTCAAAGAAAAAAATGGCGTAGATGGTGATGGTGCTGTCGTATAAAAAATAAAAATAAAAATAAACCAGCAACTAGGGCGGATTCCGAATCCGCCCTAGTTGTTGTTGGGTGTACTAGATGTGGTTTTTATTTTTTGGGGATTGTGCCAAAAATTTTGAAGACGCTTTGCAAGCATGTAGGATGGAAACGTCAGAAACCCAGTCTCTAAATCTAAATAAAATGACACTCCAATCGATTCACAGCTGAAACAATCGCTTTAATAGATGCACTGACAATATTCGCATCCAATCCAGCGCCGAATTTTGTATAGCCATCTTTATGGCTAATCTCCACAATCGCAATCGCTTGGGCATTGGCGCCAGAGCCAATTGCGCGCTCTTCGTAGCCGACGATTTCAATCGGCAAGGAAAGTGCATCGACTGCAGCTTCGATAGGGCCGCTTCCTTTGCCGACCAGTTTGCTGGTGGCACTATTCATCGAAACGAAAAGCTCTATCCATTGTTGGCCATCAGTATCAGATTCGCCGGTTTTATGGCTTTGATAGGCGATGGCGGCGGATGGATCTGCCGCTTTGAAGAAATAGGTTTTTTCGAATAATTGATAAAGCTCAGCTGACGTGATTTCAGATTCAGAGCTATCGGTAATTCTTTGTACTTCGGCACTAAATTCTACCTGCAATTTGCGTGGAATCACGATGCCGTAGTCTCTCTCCAACAAGTAAGCGATGCCGCCTTTGCCGGATTGACTATTGACTCGAATTACGCCTTCGTACGTTCTGCCCAAATCTTTTGGATCAATCGGCAAATACGGTACTTGCCACAATTCACGCCCCGCTTGTGCAGCAAAGCCTTTTTTAATCGCATCTTGATGCGAGCCAGAAAAAGCTGTGAAGACCAAATCGCCGACATAAGGATGGCGTGGATGAATGGGCAGTTTTGTGCATTCTTCGACGATTTTGGCGACTTTGTTGATATTGGAAAAATCAAGCTGCGGATGAACGCCTTGGGTGTAGAGATTCAACGCCAATGTGACTAAGTCCACATTGCCACAACGCTCGCCATTGCCAAACAGGCAACCTTCAATCCGTTGCGCACCGGCCAAGATTGCTAATTCTGCAGTGGCAACACCAGTACCACGATCATTGTGTGGATGGACTGACAAGATGACGGCATCCCTATGCGCTAAATTTCTATCCATCCATTCGATGCGATCGGCAAAGACATTGGGTGTGGTGTTTTCCACCGTGGTGGGCAGATTGATAATGATTTTCCTCTTTGGACTGGCTTGCCAGGTTTCAATCGCGGTATTGCAAGCAAGCAACGCAACGTCTAATTCGGTGGCAGAAAATGTTTCTGGCGAATACTGCAATATCCATTCTGTTTCAGGATGTTGATCAGTGAGATCTTTTAAGTACTGGACTTGTTTTTTCACCAAAGCGATGACTTGCGCAACAGTCATGCCAAATACGATTTCTCTCCAGGCAGGCGCGGTTGCGTTGTAGATATGCACAATCGCGCGCTTTGCACCTTGCAAAGATGCTACGGTTTTTTTGATTAAATCCTCCCTTGCTTGCGTCATTACCATGGGGGTCACATCATCAGGAATGCGATTTTCCTCAATAATTTTGCGAATAAATTTAAAGTCGATATCGGAAGCAGCGGGAAAGCCGACTTCGATTTCTTTCAACCCAACGCGAATCAATTCATTGAAAAACTTCAACTTGGTTTCACCATTCATCGGATCAAAAAGAGATTGATTGCCGTCTCGCAAATCGGTTGAAAGCCAAATCGGGGGGGCGCTAATAGTTTTATTTACCCAGGTTCTATCAGTGAGGTTGATGCTCTGAAATGGTTGATATTTTTTTTGCGGATCTTTTAACATGGCGGGTCACTCCTTATTGAATTTGCATAAAATTTCGGCATTGAATAAAGAATATTTTATAGCCAGCGATGCGGTTTTTTATTGCAAAATAAACGCATAATGCTAATTTATTGGAATAAAATTGCCTAAATCTTTGCTTTAATAAAATTTAAATTCAAAAAACAAAGCCGCCATGAACGATCTTGATGTTTACGACAAACACATTCTTGCCATCCTTCAAGAAGAGGGGAAAATCAGCAATCAAGACTTAGCTGAAAGAGTCGGCCTTTCCGCCTCGCCATGTCTGCGACGTGTAAAAGCACTGGAAGATCGCGGCATCATTAAAAGCTATCACGCCTTACTGGATCCCAAAAAAGTGGATCTTGGGCTGACTGCGCTCATACAAATATCCATGGATAAGCACACAACAGAAAGATTTGGATCGTTTGAAAAAGAAATTGTGACGATTCCTGAAATTCTTGAGTGTTTGCTGATCACCGGCCAATCCGCGGACTATCAATTGAAAGTCATCGTCAAGGATTTGGAGGAATATCAAAAGCTGCTACTGCAAAAAATCACCAAAATCCCAGGCGTAACCGGCGTGCATTCAAGCTTTGTGCTGAATAAGGTAATTGAAAAAACTGCCATTCCAGTTTACTAATAAAACTTGCGGGAACCATGGCAATATGGAAAAACTTAAAACCGCCGTCCCCGAGTGCTTTAGTCAGGGGCCCAGTGGCTTTTAGCAGTGAACAACGAAAGACCCTGGGTTCCTGCCTAAATCCGCGGGAACGACGGGGGCTTTAATCATTGCCTATCATCAACATCATACGCTATTCGCTACTCACTATTTTCAATATCGACTATTCAATATGACGCATCCAAATAATTTCGCCATTTATTACGCTGGCGACGCCTACTCAACCGCCAACAAAATCATGGGGCGCCAAAGCGCAGGCAAAGCATTTATGCGTGGCGTGGCACGCACTTGGCCAGAAGCCACATTACAAGGCGTGGGGCCAGGGACACAAAACGCGCAAACTATGTTCAACCAACTCAGGCAAGATGGTTTTCGCGGTAAGATGCAATGGATCAACATCCCTGATTGGCACAATCTGGCCGCATCATCTGGATGCCTGTATTACCCTTCGCCAACCGCTAAAGAAATCGCGTTTTCCCGCAATGCTTACAACCCCACGGCGTTTAGCATCATGGGCGTGACGTTTACCCTCTCATCAGCAGGTGCAATGGATCAAGTTGCTGATCTGATCTTGCCGCCATTCAAACCTTGGGATGCGTTGATTTGTATTTCACAGGCTGCATTGGATCTGGTTAATCAGTTGCACGACGAAATGAAAATATGGTGGTCGTCACAAACCGGTGCGACTCGCTTTAATGCGCCACAATTACCAGTCATTCCGCTTGGCGTGAATTGTCCTGCTTACGCACCACAAGCAGAACAACGCTTGCAAGCACGTCATGTGCTGGGTTGCAGTAACAATGAAACCGTGTTTTTATTTGCTGGGCGCCTGTCGTTTCATGCCAAAGCCAATCCTGCCCCAGTCTATCAAGCATTGGAGCAAGTTGCGCAACAAACATCTACCCCCATCGTTTGCATGGAGGCCGGCGTATTCCCAAACAACGCTATTCGCAATAGCTTTTTAACCGCACAAAAAGCGCTGGCCCCCTCTGTGCGATTTATTTGGGTGGATGGGAATGATGAGGCGGGCTATCGCCAGGCATGGCAAGGCGCGGATGTATTTGTCTCGCTTTCTGACAACATTCAAGAAACTTTTGGCTTGACGCCGGTAGAAGCGATGGCGGCGGGCTTGCCCGTTGTTGTCAGTGATTGGAATGGCTACAAAGATACAGTACGAGATGGCATTGACGGGTTTCGTATTCCCACTGCCCTGCCGCCCGGCGGCATGGGCAACGATTTGGCGCAACATCATGGGTTGGAAATAGATACCTACGACCTGTATATTGGCCGCACCAGTTTAGCGACAGTCATCGATCCCATTTCTTTAGTGTCTGCATTCACTCAATTAGCAACCCAACCAGCATTGCGCGCCACCATGGGCGCAGCGGGTTTGGCGCGTGCGCAAGCCATGTTTGATTGGCCCATCATCCTGCAGCGTTATGCACAACTAGTTGAAGAATTAGGAAAAATTCGCGCCCATGCCAAAGCGCAATCGATGGTGGCAATGGAGTCATGGGTGACGCGCTCCGATCCTTTTAGTCGTTTTGCGCACTTTCCCAGCCAAATTGTGCAGGCTAACTGGATCGTGACACCACAGGCAGATGCGCAAGCGCGCTTACGTGACTTGCTGCAACTTGCTATGGCAAATTACGCATTTCATCCAATTTTATTGGCACAAGAAGGACCACAAATTTTGCTAACGGCTTTAGGCCAACAAACCCAAACTGTGCAAAGCCTATTAATCGCGTCCAACCTAAATACTCCAATGGGAATGCGCACCTTAATGTGGTTGTGGAAATTTAACTTGCTGCAAATCACGCCACCCAAACAAGCTGTGTTGCGCTAGCATTTCCCTCAAGAATCATTTACCATAAAACAACCATAGTCGAACAGTTGTATTGTTATTATTGAATTTAAATTATTAAAGATTGGAAAGGCGTTAGCATGCCACAATTTGCACACTCACCCTCCTGGCGCCAGGGCATTATTATTTCTCTCGCATTGAGTATTGGATTACTGGCTAGTTTTGGTTTCGTGCAGTCCTTGAAAAGCAAGGCAGAAGAAGATAGTCGGGCCAAAATGAATGATGCGCTTGAGTTGGTTGTGTTGGATCTCAATACCAAAACCATACGCAGTCAACCAATGGGAGCCGCAATATTATTGGGAATCAATGAGCCTACTCTAAAAGATGCAGCAAATGGCAAATTACCTAAAGATGCGCCTGCTGTACTAACAAGATTAAAGTCGCCACAACAACATTTTGGTGCCGATGGTTTATACGTGATTAATCGCGATGGTTTAATTGTTGCGCACGCAACAACAGGAAAAAGCTCTACCGGCAACAACATCGCTTTCCGTCCTTATTTTCAACGCGCCATCAAAGGGCAAAATAACGTTTATGCGGCAGTTGGTTCTTATTCTGGTGAGCGTGGTTTGTATTTTGCTGCACCGTTGTATGAAACTACAGCCCCACAAAGCCCAGTCATTGGTGTAATTGTCATCAAAATGCCCGGCGAGCCACTTGATAAGCAGCTAGGTCAGCTCGGTGGCAGCTCGATCCTTCTGTCGCCACAAGGCGTTGTATTTGCCAGTACAAGAGCAAACTGGTTGTTTGCCATGACTCCGCCGTCTAATCTGGAACGTGTTGCTGCCATTCATAACTTGAAACAGTTTGGTAAACGCTTTGAAAGCAATCAACCAGACTTGTTACCTTTTGATCCAAATGCAAGAGAAATTGAACTTTCTGGCCAACATTATGCTTTGGAAAGTAAAGCTCTAGAATGGAACGACCCCGCTGGCGAGTGGAAAATATTCAACATGAGGGAAGTTGATAGCTTATTTCCGTTAAAGCAAAAAATACAGGTTGTCGCGATTGTGATGATGATCGCATTAGTAATCGGTATTTTGGTGGCATTTGTTGATACCTATCGACGCAAAATTGCGAAGGATCTGCTGCGCTTTCGTATTCTTGGCACTGTACAAGAATCTAGTCCAATTGCTGTCGTCATCGCAGACCCAGCTGGTCGTATTGAATGGGTTAACCCACAATACGAACGGAACACTGGTTATGGCTTAACAGAGGTTCAAGGCAAATATCCTGCCGATGTAGGCAGCACAGCGTTGCCATCAACTGAAAAATCGCCTCAAAACCCCATTAATAGTTCGTCTAATTTGTGGACAACCCTGGCATCAGAACAACAGTGGCGGGGAGAGTTTATCAATCATCGCAAAGATGGTTCAACTTACTGGGATGATGCAATTATTACGCCAGTTAAAGATGACAAACAGCATGTGATTGGATATGTGGGTATGTTGGAAGATGTCACATTGCGCAAAAACATGGAAGAAAGACTGCGGGAGCTCGCGCATTTCGATAAATTAACGGGTTTGCCAAATCGCGCACTCTTCCTTGATCGTCTTCAACAAGCTGCAACAAGAAGCAAACGGGAACGCACGCGATTTGCTTTGTTATTTGTCGACCTGGATGGATTCAAGGCCGTCAATGATGGTTATGGCCATGACACAGGCGATGCCTTGCTGCAAATTGTGGCGCAACGTTTAAATGAGTGTGTTCGAGAATCTGATACTGTTGCCCGAATGGGTGGGGACGAATTCACTATCATCCTGCTCAATATGCTGGATGCACGCAATGCCAGTCCGATTGCTGAAAAAATTATCTCCTCCTTATCCCAACCCGTTGTGATAGGTGAGCATGAGTGCCACATTGGCGCATCCATCGGTATCAGCGTTTTCCCTGATGATGGAGATGATGTTGCAACTGTACTTAGTCATGCAGATGGTGCCATGTATGAAGTCAAACGCCGTGGCAAAAATAGCTTCCGCTATTTCAGTGACTTATAAAATGCACCAAAAAAGTATGAAAGAAGCATGAAAGAGTATGAAGTTTCATGGCGTACCGCCCCTCTGTTAGAATGTCGAGGTACGTCATGAAATTACGGAGCCATGTTTAGTTTTTTTAAAAAATCCCCTAAAGTAGAATCAGAAACCCCTCTCGCTAACAAACATGCTTGGCTAAGTCGCTTGAAAACAGGCTTGGCAAAAACATCATCTAGTTTGAGCTTGCTCTTTATTGGTGCAAAAATTGATGATGATTTGTATGAAGAGTTAGAGTCCGCCTTGCTGATGGCGGATGCAGGCGTGGTAGCGACAGAATTTTTGCTGAATGCATTAAAGAAAAAAGTCAAAGACGAGAAACTCACCGACTCTGCACAAGTCAAAGCGGCGCTCAAGACCTTGCTGCTTGATCTGCTGTCACCGTTACAAAAATCATTAGAACTTGGTAAGCATCAACCACTGGTTGTCATGATTGCCGGTGTTAACGGTGCTGGCAAAACCACCACTATAGGCAAATTAGCCAAGCATTTACAAAACCATCGGCAATCCATCTTGCTGGCCGCAGGTGATACATTTCGCGCTGCAGCACGTGAACAATTGATGATTTGGGGCGAGCGTAACAACATTACGGTCATTTCACAGGAATCTGGCGATCCAGCTGCTGTTGCTTTTGATGCCGTCCAATCAGCGCAAGCACGTAATGTTAATGTCGTTATGGTCGACACGGCTGGGCGCTTACCAACCCAGTTGCACTTGATGGAAGAGTTAAAGAAAATCAAACGCGTCATCGGCAAAAGCATGGATTCCGCACCGCATGAAACCTTGTTGGTGATTGATGGCAACACTGGTCAAAATGCTTTGGCGCAAGTGCAGGCGTTTGATGATGCATTAGGATTAACAGGATTAGTCATTACCAAACTGGATGGTAGTGCCAAAGGTGGCATATTGGCCGCGATTGCCAAAATTCGCCCCATTCCGGTTTATTTCATTGGTATGGGAGAGCAAATTGAAGATTTACAGGCCTTTAATGCACAAGAATTTGTTGATGCTTTGTTGCCTTAAAAAATTGCCGTTTTTTTAATCATTAACATTCAATTTTAAATATTGCCGATGATTGAATTCCATCATGTCAGCAAACAATATCAGGGTGACAAAAAAGCCGCCTTGCATGATATTTCTTTGTCTATTAGCAAAGGTGAGTTTGTATTTTTGGCTGGCCCATCTGGCGCTGGCAAGTCCACATTATTGAAAATAATTGCTGCCATCACACGTCCCAGTTCAGGCAACATCGTGATCAATGGCCAGGATATGACGCGGATAAAAGCCCGCGTCTTACCTTTTTGGCGGCGTAATTTGGGATTGGTTTTTCAGCAACATCAATTGCTGACAGACAGAACCATCTTGGCGAATGTCATGTATCCCTTAATCGTTTTGGGTGAATCGACGGCGCAAGCAAGGGAAAGAGCCGAAGCGGCATTAGATAAAGTCAATTTGCTGGAAAAATCGCATGCCATGCCCTTGACCTTATCTGGTGGAGAACAACAACGTGCAGCGATTGCACGCGCCATTGTGAATCGTCCACAACTTATCCTGGCTGACGAACCGACCGCCAACCTCGACCGCACCAGTGCCAATCAAGTTTTGGCGGCATTGCATGATTTTCATAAAGCGGGGGTCACTTGTCTGATTTCCACGCACGATGAGACGCTGTTGAAAAATGCACAACGCGTTATTTATTTATCACAAGGCGAATTAGCCACTCCTAACATGGAAAACGCCGTATGAAGCGCTTGCTAAAATGGCTACGACAACATGCTTTTGCTTGCTCCACGATGCTCACTCATTTGCGTCATGCGCCGGGTGGCTTTGTTCTAAATGTATTGGTGATCGCTCTTGTATTTACGCTACCGTTTGCTGGTTTGACCTTGCTGGATAACATCAAACCCATCTCGCAACAAATCACCATCACGCCAGAAATCAGTCTATTCCTGGCGATGGATACATCACAAGAAGAGGCGGTAGCACTTGCGCCCGAGATTCGCAAGATTGTCCCAAATGCAAAAATTGCCTTTATCCCGCGAAAAAAAGCGCTAGATATGCTGAACAAAAAAAGTGATTTATCGGATGTCTTGAGCACGCTGGGCGCCAATCCTTTACCCGATAGCTATGTACTGCAATTAGAAAAACTAGACAATCCGGATCATATTCAGGTCGATATTGATAACATCGAAAAACAACTCAGCGCGTTGCCGCACGTAGAAAACGTGCAAATTGATAGCAACTGGATCAAGCGCTTGACCGCTTTGTTGCATATCATTCAAGTCGCCTTTTTTATGCTGGCAGGTACGCTCGCTATCGTTGTGATTGCTATCATCTTCAATACCATACGCTTACAAATCTTGACGCAATTGAGTGAAATTGAAGTGTCTAAACTGGTAGGCGCGACGGATGCCTTCATACACCGTCCGTTTTATTACTCCGGTATATTGCTTTCCGTATCAGCAGCTGGCACAGCGCTCGCCATTGTCACACTAGCTTTACAACCTTTAAATAAAGCAATCGCCACTTTTGCACAACTATACGGATCATCATTTCAAGTCCTGCCGCTCGATATGCCAGCAATTAGTATATTGCTGGCAACCAGTGCTGCGCTGGGTTTTTTGGGGGCAATGCTGTCAGTTAAATATCACCTAAGAAATATTCCATAGGCAATCTCCTTTGTCCGACAAGATAAAAATCATGAATCATGATAAATGGTGGTGATTAGCACTCAAGCCAATAGAGTGCTAATATTGTAATTCATGTATTTCTTAGGGCATTTATGTTGCGCTTAACACAGGAAGATGAGGAAAGAATGAAAGAAGCATCTGCACAATCTGCATTATCACCCGTTAGTAATATCGGCAATATTGCTTTGAGTCTCGGATTTTCTAGTAATTTAGGCAATCTTGATGCCTATATCTCCGCTACCAATCGTTTGCCCATATTGAGCCATGAGGAAGAAATTTCTCTGGCCACTCGCCTGCGCCACCATAACGATCTGGCTGCTGCGCAAGAATTGATTTTGTCCCACCTGCGTTTGGTCGTGTCCATCGCACGTGGTTATTTAGGTTATGGTTTGCCCCATGCTGACCTGATTCAAGAAGGCAATATTGGTTTGATGAAGGCGGTCAAACGTTTTGATCCAGATCAAGGCGTGCGTCTGGTTTCTTATGCCATGCATTGGATTAAAGCAGAAATACACGAATACATCATCAAAAATTGGCGCATGGTAAAGGTCGCCACGACCAAAGCGCAGCGCAAATTGTTTTTTAACCTGCGCAGCCACAAAAAAGGTCTGGATGCGATGACGCCAGGGCAGGTTGAAGAGCTGGCTAAAACACTGAACGTCAAACCGGAAGAAGTCATCGAAATGGAAACGCGTCTTACTGGACGTGATATTGCGCTAGAAGCACCAAGCGATGAAGAAGAGGATCGTTTTG
Organism: uncultured Burkholderiaceae bacterium; assembly: GCA_964498835.1. Classification (GTDB taxonomy): domain Bacteria; phylum Pseudomonadota; class Gammaproteobacteria; order Burkholderiales; family Burkholderiaceae_D; genus JAGKXB01. The sequence continues at coordinate 30,392 of CAZCIX010000022.1, forward strand.
CGCCGATTGCTTATCTTTCTACCGATTTGAGCGAACCCAGCAAAGTACTGGAAGCGCAACAAGTCACACGTTTGCATTCAGAAGGACTGGAGTCGGCACTCGGCAAACTGGACTCACGCTCACGCCGTATCGTGGAAGCGCGCTGGCTTGCTAATGATGACGGCTCAGGTGCCACTTTGCACACTCTTGCTGATGAGTTTGGTGTGTCAGCAGAGCGCATACGTCAAATCGAAACTAGTGCATTAAAGAAGATGAAAACTGCGTTGGCGGCTTACGTTTGATATTCGAAGCCTTGTAAAGAGGGTAAAAAAATGAAAATTATTTTTACTTTTCTTGTTTTTGCCTTAGCCAGCTATTCGTGCGGCGCCGAAGATATTACCAAAGAGCGTGAATACCGCACTGGTGGGTCACAATTTCAAAAGGTGTGGCATACGTTTTATGTAGAACGTCATCACGAGCCTGAGCTGGATGATCCGCTTATTGCCGCTGGCTACCCCATGACACTTGTCATTTGTCAGGCCATTTTGCATCCAGATATGAAGCGACGCCGTTATGCCATCGGTGCGCTTGGCTATATCGGCGATAAACGCGCTCTGCCCACGCTAGTGAAAATTCTCAAAAATAAAAGCGAAATTGGCTACTTTAGAGGAGATGCTCTACGTGCAATTTATCAAATTGATGCGCAACGTGGTTCCCAATATGCTCAACAATTCAGATACAAAACGGCTAATCCAGATATAAAAATAATTGCGGATGCTATCCACAGCAAAGAAGCTTGGCTTGCGCGACCTAGCGAAGAGTAATCACCCTATGCTAGATCAGTCCAGATTTAGCGGTGACTGGTTTTGAGGCTATGCTTCAGTTTTGGTTTGGGCTAGTAAACCTCCTAAAGCGATAGTAAAACCGAGTAATTTTAAAAGCCTAACTTTTTTGCAAAAAGTTGTTGACGAGTTTATTGAGGTGGTTCATAATCTCGCC
>CAZCIX010000023.1:0-2320 GCA_964498835.1 uncultured Burkholderiaceae bacterium
GCGTACCACCCCTTCATTGCCTGCGTTAAAACAGCATAGCCAAACAAAACCATCAACAAGCATGGGAAATACATTAATGGCAGTGCCTGAAATTTAAAATAAGGAGCAAGACTGGACATTGGCAACAAAATACCTAGCGCCATAATTGCCAGAGTCATACCAAGCAAAGGCCAAGCTGCCCGACTTTGTAAGAATGGTATTTTTCTTGTACGAATCATATGAACGATCAATGTTTGTGACAATAAACCTTCGATAAACCACCCAGACTGGAACAAAGTTTGATGTTCGGGCACGTTGGCACCAAACACAAACCACAGTAGCGCAAAAGTCGTTACATCAAAAACTGAGCTAATAGGCCCGAAGAACACCATAAATCGCCCCAAATCGGCTGGATCCCAATGTTGTGGCTTATCTAAAAATTCCTGATCCACATTATCAAAAGGAATCGAAATTTGCGACAAGTCGTAAAGCAAATTTTGCACTAACAATTGCATTGGCAACATGGGCAAGAAAGGTAAAAACGCGCTCGCCACCAATACCGAAAACACATTGCCAAAATTTGAACTGGCCGTCATCTTGATGTATTTCAGCATATTGGCAAACGTCTTACGCCCCTCCAACACGCCCTCTTCCAACACCATCAAACTTTTTTCCAACAAAATAATATCGGCAGCTTCTTTGGCAATATCAACCGCGGTATCAACCGATATGCCGATATCTGCTGCGCGCAAGGCTGGCGCATCATTAATACCATCCCCCATAAATCCGACCACATGCCCCTTGTCGTGCAACACTCGTACAATCCGTTCTTTGTGGGCGGGGCTCAATTTTGCGAACACCGTGGTTGTTTCTACCCGCTGTGCTAATTCTGCATCACCCATGTTTTCAACTTGAGCGCCCAACAACATACCAGCTACAGGCAAACCAACTTCGCGGCAAATTTTGGCTGTCACCAACTCATTATCACCAGTCAAAATTTTGACATCTACACCATGTGCTTTTAATGCTTTTAATGCAGGTGCTGTCGATTCTTTAGGCGGATCAAGGAAGGCAATATAACCAATCAAAATCAAATCAGACTCATCGACCAAACCATACACCTCTTTTTCGGGAGGCAATTCTTTAGCCGCGACAGCGACTACGCGCAAGCCCTCTTCATTCAAATCAGCTGTCACTGCCTGAATGCGCGCCAACAGTTCGGTCGTCAGCGGCTCCACTTTGTCACCATCTTGCACCTTGTTGCAAATAGAAAGAATTTCTTCTGCAGCACCTTTACAAATGAGCAAATGATTAGAGTTATGCTCAGCGACAACTACCGACATCCGACGCCTTGTAAAATCAAATGGAATTTCATCTACTTTACGGAAGGCCGTCGCAACTTCCAACTCACGATGTACCTCAGCATGTTCCAATACGGCCACATCAAGTAAATTTTTCAAACCCGTTTGGTAATAGCTATTCAGATAAGCGTATTCCAACACGGTGTCCGATTCTTTTCCAAATACATCGGTATGGCGTGCCAGAAAAATTTTGTCTTGAGTCAAGGTACCCGTTTTGTCGGTACACAACACATCCATGGCACCAAAATTCTGAATCGCATCCAAACGTTTAACAATCACTTTTTTACGCGACAAAATAACCGCACCTTTAGCTAAGGTAGAGGTAACAATCACCGGCAGCATTTCAGGCGTTAAGCCGACTGCAATTGAGAGCGCAAATAAAAATGCTTCGAACCAATCACCCTTAGTAAAACCATTCAACAAAAACACGATGGGCGTCATAACCAGCATGAATCGAATGAGCAGCCAACTAACTTTATTCACCCCAGTTTGAAATGCGGTCTCTTCGCGACTATTAGCCGTTACGCGTTCAGCCAAAGCGCCAAAATAAGTTTGATTACCAGTCGCCACCACAATCGCGCTAGCAGAACCACTCACCACATTGGTGCCCATAAAGCAAAGATTGTCGAGTTCCAACGGATTAGAGGTTTTTTCACCTTGATCGGTGGCGAATTTTTCGACTGGCATCGATTCACCCGTCATTGCCGCCTGGCTGACGAACAAATCTTTGGCGCTCAATATCCGCACATCCGCCGGAATCATATCCCCTGCAGAAAGCAAAATCATGTCACCCGGCACTAACCGTTTAATGGGTATTTCACACCGATTTAGTCCATTTAACCCATTCGGATGACGTGGCATAGTGTCAACATGCTGTTCCTGCTCAACCAATTCATGTCGCAAAACGGTGGCTGTATTACTTACCATTTCCTTCAATTTTTCAGCCGCTTTGTTAGAACGTGTTTCCTGCACAAAACGCA
>CAZCIX010000023.1:2420-25365 GCA_964498835.1 uncultured Burkholderiaceae bacterium
ATTTCCTTCAATTTTTCAGCCGCTTTGTTAGAACGTGTTTCCTGCACAAAACGCAAGATTGTGGACAACATAACCATGATAGCGATGACAATCGCCGCCTTCATATCCTCAGTAAAATAAGAGATAGTCGCCAATACGGTCAACAACAGGTTAAACGGATTACGATAGCAATTCCACAAATGCCACCACCATGGCAATGGCTTTTCATGCTCAACCTCATTCGGCCCAACGCGCCCCAAAATCTCTTCAGCCTCAGCTTCCGTCAATCCCTCATACCGACTACCAAAATGCTGCCATAACGACTCAATCGGCATATCCGAAGCTTGCATCAAAATTTGTGCATGCGAAGACGACAATTCTTTTGCCATAGATGCACTACGAAACATATCCAGAATTGCCAAACGGCGAAAATGCCGTCTCATGCCATGCGAGCGCACAAAATTGGCAAACGTTTCTTTGAGCAAATTGAAATTCATCATATTTTTTCCATCTTTCTCATTCTTCGCTTAGGAAGTTGCTGCAACGCAGCAATTATCCACGCATACACGCAACGCGGCAACAACAATCATTGTTTTCATTTTTTATAAGAAGTTCATTTCATGAGGATCAAAATGTTTTTGCTCTTGCGGTCTTGTGCTCTTGTAGGTTGATGCGATTGCCAAGGAAAAAAAGTATCAAGTACTATTCCGTAAGGTAAAATTGAGCCCGCAAAAAATGCTCCACAAAAAATATACAAAATACAAAAATTTATACAAACATTTAATTAATGGTAGTTCAAGGATAGCAATGAAACGTGTTGACGATTTCCGCCTACGGTTTGGCAAACAAGAATTGGTTCCCATAGTGATAGGTGGTATGGGAGTAGATATCTCAACAGCCGAACTGGCACTAGAGGTTTCTAGGTTAGGCGGAATTGGGCATATTTCAGATGCGATGGTTCAGGATGTCTCCGATCGTCGTTTTGATACTAGTTTCGTCAAGGAAAAAACACGTCAATATAAATACAACATTGACAACTCCGACAAATCCAGCGTGAAATTCGATTTGGGGCAATTAGCCGAAGCCACTCAATTACACGTAGGAAAAACCATGCAAGCCAAACGTGGCGATGGTTTGATTTTCATCAATTGCATGGAAAAACTCACCATGAATGCCCCGCGTGAAACACTCCGAGTACGCCTGCATTCTGCTCTTGATGCCGGTATTGATGGCATTACCTTAAGCGCTGGTTTACATTTGGGCTCATTTGCCTTAATGGAGGATCATCCGCGTTTTCGCGATGCCAAACTGGGCATCATCGTATCCTCCGTCCGTGCCCTGCAACTCTTTTTGCGTAAAAATGCCAAACTCAATCGCTTGCCAGATTATGTTGTCGTAGAAGGACCACTGGCAGGTGGTCATCTTGGTTTTGGCATGGATTGGGCAGAATATGATTTACACACTATCGTCGCAGAAATTTCAAAGTACCTAGAAGCAGAAAAGCTAACAATTCCTTTGATTGCAGCAGGTGGAGTGTTTACTGGTAGCGATGCTGTCTCCTTCCTCGAAAATGGCGCAGCAGCAGTGCAAGTTGCCACACGCTTTACCATCACAAAAGAATGCGGCTTACCAGACAAGGTCAAACAAGAATACTTCAAAGCCAATGAAGGAGATATTGAAGTCAATACCATCTCACCAACTGGCTATCCAATGCGGATGTTGAAAAGTACACCAGCTATAGGTTCGGGTATACGCCCTAACTGTGAATCATATGGTTACTTATTGGACGGTAATGGCAGTTGTGCTTACATCACTGCTTATAACCAAGAGTTGGAACGCAATCCTGGCTCAAAAAATATTGCCGTCATGGAAAAAACCTGTTTGTGTACTCACATGCGCAATTTTAATTGCTGGACTTGCGGTCATACCACTTACCGCCTTAAAGACACGACCAGACGTTTGGATGATGGCAGTTATCAAATCTTAAGTGCGGAACACGTATTTAAAGATTATCAATTTAGTGTAAATCAGCAGATTGCTTTGCCATCTGAGTAAAAGCATACGGTACAGCTGCGCACCAAGCCAATTAAAAAACACCTCAAGTATCAACAACCAAAATACTGAGCGGAAAATTTAATTAAATAACAATTTAATTTTAAGGATGTGGATGATCCAAATCCTTTTTCTCTTCCTGCTCAGTGTATTTTTCTTCTCTGGGAGACAGTTTGCCTTCCCACCAGTGCGCTCTCCCCATTCTTTGCGCAACACTCAAACGGAATGAGAGCCAGACAATCACCCCTATACTAATTAACAACAACCCACCTAAAACCAAAATCCAAACATAGGAAAACAACTTTTGTTGCATATCAAACATTAAATCTTCACTGAGTTGATGTGCCATGGTCAATCTTGTCACCTCTGTTTGTAATGCCTCCATTTTGACTTGTGCCTGCTTAACCTGAATCTCTGCATTTTTCACAGGATCTTCGCCGCGCAATATTGCAGCAAACTGTATCTGGGCTGCACGTATTTCGGCCACACCGGCAAGCAAAGGCGAGCGAGATAATTTTTCTGCTAATTTCAAACGGTAATCGCCATGTATTTCGATATTATCCGTTCCGCTAGTCGAACCACCACTGGACAGTTTCAATACATCTTGCGTTTTATTGTTAGCTAGATTGGTTGAATTCGTTAAATTCGTTGAATTTTTTTGATTAGATTGATTGGATTGAGATGACCTTGATGAGCGCCTCATCTTTCTTTCAAAAATGGCCAATTCATCTTGATTAGCATTAGCGTCGGATTGACGCATACTGAGCGTTGGCATGTTGTGTAGTTTAAGATTTTGTGACGAATCAAAATCAAACGTTTTTTCTTGTTCTTTTTGTTGTTCTTTACGCTGCTCACCCTCTTTCGAGCCCAAAGAGGAGGATGAAACTGGATCCAACAATACCTTATATTCACGTCGAATCGGATTATTACAACCTACATCAACAGTTAGTTTGAGCGCAGGCTCATGAATGGCTTGACGCAAAGACAACATAATAGTTGTCGATTGCATATTGCGCATGAGGCTAATTTGCGGAGCGTCAATAAATATACCGTCTAGGGATTCAAGCATTGCTTTGATGCAACTTGCACTAACATCCAAGTTATCCACCCCTATTAAAGGAATACTGGCACGCAACGCTTGATTCAAGCCAGATTGCATACGGAGCGATCCCAAACCAATCGCATTTCCCGCCCCTCCCGATACGATGCAGGTTAAAAAGACTATCCAGCGCATCAATTTTTTATTCATCCCACATACACCTAACAACGATCAATAAACAACAACTAACGAACAACTCAAACGCCCAAACTAGCACACATTTCAAAACGCGCCATTTTAAAGACTTTCAAACAAATGAGATGAGTAAAATTAGAAATTCAATGCGGGTAAAGTAATTTGAACCACTAATCCGGCACCTATCACCGCATTACGATTATGTAGAGAAAGCTGCCCACCATGACGTTGCACGATTCTTTTTACAATTGCCAGACCAAGACCAGCACCATTTGCTTGTCCACGAGCAGCATCTAACCTGACAAATGGTTGCATTAAACGCTCTTTTTCTGATTCAGGAACACCACATCCATCATCAGTAATTTCAATGACGACATACTTTGTGCCATGTAAATTCTTTAAATGGCAAACAAAATGGATATCACTCACGTCGCTATTATGCGTTTTCCCATAGCGTCGGGCATTTTCTAATAAATTATTCACAGCCCGTTTTAAGTCCGTAGCATTGCCCATGACAGTCAGATCCGGCTGAATATCTGTTGTGATGCGTACGTCAGGTAAACGAGAAACAACATTTGCCACATCCATCAGCAAAGCACTGATATCAATTGCTATTAAATTCAGCGTATCCAGCGGTTTGGCGTAATCAAGAAACTGTCCAATAATCGCATCCATTTGCATCAAATCGGATTGCATGCCAAAACGAACATGATCTGACAAATCGGCCATTTCCAGTTCTAATTGCATGCGTGCCAAAGGCGTGCGCAAATCATGTGAAATACCTGCCAACACCACATTGCGATCTGATTCGACACGTTGCAAATCTTGTACCATTTGATTAAAACTACGATTGACCTGCAAAATTTCGGGGGGGCCACTCTCAGGTAAAGGAAGGTATTGCAAACCTTTAGCCACTGCTCTGGTCGCAGCAGCAAGACGTGCCAAAGGTAAATTAATCAAACGAGAAATAAATATTGCGCCCAACAATGACAACATTAATACAACGCCTGCCCACCATAGCCACTGCAAACCAGTAATCCGTTTTATGCGTCCGCGATCCAGCATCAACCAGTATGCATCGTCATCAATTTTGAAACTGATCCAGAAACCAGCTACACCGTTCACTTTTCCAGCAAATTTTGTATCTTGTCCCAATCTTTCCTGCACCCTGAATTTCAACTCACGCATTTGTTCTGGCGTGGGTTCGATGCGATCTGTCTTTTCAAGCGGATAAATACGAATTCCCTCATTGCTAGCCAAATCAAATAATAATTCACGCCGTAATTCTGGCGCCGAATGCGTCAGGGCCGCACGAGTAATCGTGACAACAGAAATAATTTGCGCAGCCATTTGCTGTTCTTGCGGCGTGCGCTCCACCATGCGAAAACTGGCCACCCAAGCAGCCATACTAAGAGTGATTAATGCTGCGAGCAGGAAAAAAGTGCGCCAAACCAAACCACTTTTCAACCATCCTAAACTGGTCATAATGGTGGTCATGGCGGATTTCAACGGGGTTGACCTTCAGGAATGAACACGTAGCCCAAACCCCATACAGTCTGTATATAAAGTGGCGCCGAAGGATCGGGCTCAATTAATTTACGCAAACGTGAAATTTGCACATCCAGGCTACGGTCAAACACTTCATATTCACGACCACGCGCAAGCCCCATCAATTTTTCACGAGACAAGGGTTGACGTGCATGTAAAGCAAATACCTTTAACACAGAAAATTCCCCTGTAGTAAGTGGGGTCATCACACCATTTTTTTTCAAAGTGCGCGTCGCTAAATCAAGCACAAAATCACCAAACTCAAAAACATGTGGTTTTTCCGAGGGTGCGCCGGGAATGTCATCTGGGCTTTTACGCCTTAACACAGCCCGAATACGTGCCACTAATTCACGTGGATTAAATGGCTTGGGTAAATAATCATCCGCCCCCATTTCCAATCCAACAATACGATCTACGTCCTCACCTTTGGCAGTCAGCATGATGATAGGCGTTTGATCGCCAGCACCTCGCAAACGACGGCAAATCGACAGACCATCTTCATCCGGCAACATTAAATCTAGTATCAAGACATCTACTCGTTCACGCAAACACCATTTATTCATCGCCTGTGCATTTTCAACCGCGACGACATTGAAGCCTTGTTCGGTCAAATAGCGACGCAACAATTCGCGCAAACGCACATCATCATCTACCACCAGGATTTTGATCCGGTGCGACGGGGATAAGGAAAGATCAGTATCTGAATTCATTCGCACATGATATAGCAATGCCAATTTACTCGCTGCGACATTCCTGCTTAAGAATTGTAAATAACGAGGTGTATTTGTAACGTTTTATTGCACGCAACCTGCAAACGCAACAATACAAAACAACCAAGATCATCAATAACATTGCCTATCAAAAAGGCCAACGCCTGCAAAAATATCAATCGAAGATGTCGGCGACATCGTCAAGCAAACAGACACATATCCGTCCGGCATGGCAATTCCACCCAATAGGGCAAAAAAACAAGTGAACTGGATGACTGGATATTAGTGCGGATATCCGCATGACGATTTTTCATTGTATAATCATCGGCTGCAGTTCACTCATCCAGGCAAGTGGTTGGCAATCGGGTCAAGAAGCAAGTGGACCGACGAAGTGGCAATGACAACTGGCTACCCAAACGTTACAAGCTATTCAATAAGAGGCTCAAATGAAAGAAAATACACACCCAAATTATCGCGAAGTCGTATTTCATGACTTATCCTGCGATTTCAAATTCGTAACGCGTTCCACAGTTCAAACTAAGGAAACCATACAATTTGAAGGTAAAGAATATCCTTTGGTGAAGATTGAAGTCTCGTCTGAATCGCATCCTTTCTATACAGGTAAACACAAGATCGTCGATACCGCTGGTCGAGTCGAAAAATTCCGCCAAAAATTTGGCAAAGTTGGTTCAAAAACACAAGTGGCAGCTTAATTTTTTAAATTTAAATTATTCTGTGCAACAAAAAAGCAGCTACGGCTGCTTTTTTTATCACACGATATATACAATCCACTCCCATGAAGCCTGTTCGCCTTCCCGCTTCCGCCACGCTCGCATTGCCACGCTGGGGATTGCTTTTGTTGGGCTTGTTGTACATCCTGCCTGGCTTAATTGGTCGGGATCCATGGAAAAACGACGATGCTGCCAGTTTCGGCATTATGTGGACGATGGCGCATGGCACGTTACAAGATTGGTTGTGGCCCCACATTGTGGGCTATCCGATACCAGAAGAAGGTCCACTCGCATTTTGGCTAGGTGCTATTAGCATTAAATGTTTAGGCTGGCTCGTTGGGGATGCGCAGGCAGCACGCATTGCAAGCATGCTGTTTTTTTTAATTGGCGCTTTTTCAGTCTGGTATGCCGCTTATTTATTGGGTCGCCGTACCGAAGCGCAACCACACAAACTCGCCTTTGGCGGACAACCCGAACCGCGCGATTTTGGCCGCACACTGGCCGATGGCGCTTTACTCATTTATCTCGGTTGTCTAGGTTTATTGGTACATAGCCATGAAACCAGTGCAGAAGCATTACATGTCTCGTTATTGGCATTTTTGCTTTATCGATTAGTTAAATATATCGAAATACCCAATGCAAGCAACGTCAGCATGGTGGGGTTTGTACTCGGCTGTCTGGCCTTAACACGTGGTTGGGTATTACCACTCACGCTATTTTTTAGCTTTTTTCTGCTTTTTGTATGGCTAAAGTTAACAGTACGGCGCACCAGTTGGCACTTGATTCTGACCATGCTTGTTGCCATTGCCACGACGCAAATATGGATAGCGACTGCACATTTTGTACAACCCTTTGGCAGCACACCCTTTGATGCCTGGATGCAATGGAATAACGAACAAATAGCGCTGCCCAACATTGCTTCCATTCAATATTTCTTACGCTACGGCATCTGGTTTTTTTGGCCTGCCTGGCCATTTGCAATGTGGGCTGTTTATGCCTGGCGTAGACAACAAAAAGCATTACATATCGCGCTACCCCTCACTTTTGTGACCGTACTCGGCCTACTGGCAATGATTAATCCGATACAGGAAGAAAGCATTTTGTTGCCGCTATTACCACCTTTAGCGATACTGGCAGCATTTGGTTTGCCGACTATGAAACGCGGTGCCATCAATGCAGTGGATTGGTTTTCAGTCATGACACTGACCACATGTGCCGCTTTCATCTGGATAGGCTGGTTTGCCAAACAAACCGGTTGGCCAGGGAAATTGGCTAAAAACGCATTAAAACTAGTACCAGGCTTCAAACCAGAATTCAATTTAATCGCCGTCCTAGTCGCCGCCTGCGCCAGCATCGCCTGGATTTTTCTGGTGCATTGGCGCATCTCACGCCGTCCGTCCGTCTTATGGCGCGCCGTTGTTTTATCCAGCGGTGGTGTGATTTTGTGTTGGTTGCTACTCACCACCTTGTGGCTGCCATGGATCAATTACAGCAAAAGCTACGCCGGTGTAGCACAACAAATCGCAGCCAAACTACCTGCCGACCACTCCTGCATCGACACCAACATCGGCCCAGCACAAAGAGCCTCATTCGCCTATTTCGGCGCCCTGCACTTTGCCAAATTTCACCAAAAAACTTCTTGTAACTTTTTGCTATTACAAGACAGTGTCAAACGTAAGCACGATGATGCGATTGCACCAGTGTTTCAAGATCGTCAATGGCAATTGCTATGGTCAGGCCGCCGGCCATCAGATCGGGATGAGCGGTTTCGGCTTTATGTACGGAAAAGTCCATAGTTTGAATATCACCCGCTACTAATAACTACTTTAAATATTCTTAATATGGCTAACGGCGACACTGCAAGGAAAAATAGTAACGGCAGCAACCTTGGCTTTGAAGCCGAAATGTTCAAAGCAGCCGACAAGCTACGAGGCAACATGGAGCCCTCTGACTACAAACACGTAGCACTGGGATTGATCTTCCTAAAATATATTTCCGATGCCTTCGAAGCCAAACATAAGGCATTGCTGGCAGAAGATGCACGAGCCGCCGAGGACAAGGACGAGTACCTTGCGGAAAATGTGTTTTGGGTGCCGAAAGAAGCACGCTGGTCGCACCTGCAAGCCCATGCAAAATTGCCAACAATCGGTGCCTTGATTGATGACGCCATGCGCGCTATCGAGAAAGACAATGAATCGCTCAAGAGCGTATTACCCAAAGATTACGCCCGCCCCGCCTTGAACAAGATCATGCTAGGCGAGCTAATCGATCTCATTTCGCTTGTGGCATTAAATGAAGAAAGCGACCGCTCCAAGGACATCCTCGGACGCGTGTATGAATACTTCCTAAGCCAATTTGCTGGTGCCGAAGGTAAGCGCGGCGGCGAGTTCTACACGCCACGCTCCGTCGTACGCACACTAGTTGAAATGTTAGAACCCTACTCAGGGCGTGTGTATGACCCATGCTGTGGTTCGGGCGGAATGTTCGTGCAATCGGAAAAATTCGTGCAAGAGCATGGTGGCCGCATCGGTGACATCGCAATTTATGGGCAAGAATCCAACTACACCACGTGGCGACTAGCCAAGATGAATCTGGCCGTGCGGGGCATCGACTCAGACATTCGCTGGAACAACGAAGGCAGCTTCCACAAAGATGAGCTGCGCGACCTCAAAGCTGACTACATCATCGCCAATCCTCCATTCAATATCTCTGACTGGGGTGGCGATCGTCTGCGAGAAGACGTGCGCTGGAAATTCGGCGTGCCACCAGTAAGCAACGCCAACTACGCCTGGCTGCAACACATCTACCACCATCTTGCGCCTAATGGCACGGCAGGCGTAGTACTGGCCAACGGCTCCATGAGCTCTAACCAATCTGGTGAAGGAGAAATCCGTAAAGCAATGATTGAAGCCGATGCGGTCGACTGCATGGTGGCATTGCCCGGGCAACTCTTTTACTCCACCCAAATCCCCGCCTGCCTGTGGTTTTTAGCACGCAACAAAAACCCCGGCAAAGGCTTGCGGGATCGACGCGGGGAGGTTTTGTTCATCGATGCTCGTAAGCTAGGCGTGCTGGTAGATCGCACCCGACGCGAGCTTAGCGATGAAGAAATCCAAAAAATTGCTGACACCTATCACCTATGGCGTGGCGAAACGCTTGACCGTCATTCCCGCGAAGGCGGGAATCCAACGACTTATCAAGACATTCCCGGCTTTTGTAAATCCGCTTCACTAGAAGACATCCGCAAGCACGGCCATGTATTGACACCAGGACGCTACGTAGGTGCGGTCGAACAAGAAGATGATGGCGAACCCTTCGAAGAAAAGATGCTGCGCCTATCAAAGCAATGGCGTGAACAACGTGTGGTAGCGGCCAAGCTTGATGCGGCGATTGAGGCTAACTTGAAGGTGCTTGGTTATGGGGAATAAACCCATGATCGAAAGTTATTAACTGATGTTACGCACCAAGCTCCCTTCTCCCGCAAGCGGGAGAAGGGTTGGGGATGAGGGCGGTCATAATGCTTTTATCCTTTTTACAAGTATTGCAAAGGAGAAAAAATGACCGTTGCCGAATTAATCAGCCACCTACAAACCTTCCCGCCAGATTTAGAAGTTATCGTCTCCAGCTACGAACAAGGCTACGACCCAGTCACTGATCTGCGTGAGCTCACCATCGAAAAATCTCCAGATGCACCATGGTATGTCGGCGTCTATGACGATGCGCCAGCATCAAATCACAAGGCACTGCTGATCAGATCACGCTTTTTGTGGGCGGAGAAAAAGTCATGAACTGGTGTATGCGATTTAATCGTCTGAATGATGCCGACCAATGGGAGGAGCTTGGGAATGGTGAATGAGTGGCGCACAGTTTCACTGGGTGAACTATTCAGGGTCAAACATGGATTCGCTTTCAAGAGCGAATACTTCACTGACGAACCGCAAGACACTGTTTTGGTTACCCCAGGCAATTTTGCTATTGGCGGAGGTTTTCAAGATGGCAAGCGCAAGTATTACAAGGGACAGTTGCCAGAGGATTACGTTCTCAAACCGGGGCAAATTGTCGTGACGATGACAGATCTCAGTAAAGAATCCGACACTCTCGGATACGCTGCGAGCATTCCAAATGACTCAACTATTTGGCTGCACAACCAACGAGTTGGATTGCTCGAATTTAAGACAGCCATACCCACAGAACCACGATTTTTTGAGTATTTATTACGCACACACGAATATCGTTCATGGATTGTGGGCTCTGCTACGGGAACAACAGTAAAACACACAGCCCCGGAGCGAATCGAGAGCTTTGCTACACGACTCCCCCCTATCGAAGAACAACGCGCCATCGCCCACATCCTCGGCACGCTAGACGACAAAATCGAACTCAACCGCACGCAGAACGAAACACTGGAAACAATGGCCCGCACCTTGTTCAAAGCATGGTTCGTAGATTTCGAGCCAGTGCGCGCCAAGATGGAAGGACGTTGGCAACGCGGCCAATCCCTGCCCGGCCTGCCGGCGCATCTTTACGATATTTTTCCTGATCGGCTTGTTGAGTCGGAGTTGGGGGAGATTCCGGAGGGGTGGGAGATTGCAAAAGTTGAGACCGTGCTAAAGCGATTACCAGCCAAGGTTAGGTACACAAAAAATCAAGTTTCTAGCCATGGGAAAATTCCTGTTTTTGAACAAGGTGCATCACTAGTTTTAGGGTTTCACGATGGAGAAGCCTTTTATCAAGCTAATGCAGATGACCCAGCTTTTGTTTTTGGAGATCACACATGCATCACTAAATTGTCCTGCCGGCCTTTCGATGTTTCGCAGAATGTAATTCCTCTGCGCGGTCAAGGTCGTCCAACAATGTGGGTCTATTACGCCATCAATGAAAAGCAGAAATTTGAAGAGTATCGGCGACACTGGATGGAGCTAATCACAAAGGATTTAATTGTTGCGCCAAGCCACATCTGCTTAGAGTTTTCCAATTGGGTTACTGCACTCCACATCCAAATGGAGCAAAGTGAGCAAGAAACTCACACCCTTGCCCAACTGCGCGACACCCTACTGCCCAAGCTTATCTCCGGAGAACTGCGCGTTGCGAATGCCGAGCACATCGTCGGAGCAACGATATGACTTTGGATTGGTGCCCTGGCATTCGCGAGGCCTGCAGCCATTGGCGTGATGCGCCGATGTTGCAACAAACCTTCGAGGCAATGGAGCGTAATCTGGAGCAAAACAACGACGCTTGTATAGACTGCGCCAAAACCGTCGTCGAGGTGATCTGTCGCGTGGTGGTAGAAAGTTTTCACACCCAGCAAACTCCGCTCAAACCCACGCAGGAAACACCATCGCTGTCGGATTGGCTGACCGCAGCAATTCGGGCCCTCAAGCTGGGCGACGTACGTGATGACCGGTTCAAAAAACTGGTGTCCAGCCATCACAAATTGGCCGACGCGCTAAATGACTTGCGCAACAAGGCGGGCCCCGCCAGCCACGGCAGAGATCCATATCTGAATCGGTTGGCAGAACACCACCGCCGCAGCGCGGTTCTGGCGGCCGACGCCATCGTGGCATTCCTACATCAGGCCTATCTGGATACTCAACTCGATCCGATAAGCTCCCGCGAGCCGTGGGAGCGATTTGCAGAAGATAACGTGCTGATTGATGCGCACGTGAGGCTCACGGTGGATACTGAGGACGGTGACTCGCCGCTCTTGCGTTTTCTACTGCCAAGTGGTGATGAGTTATCCATCAACATCGAAGTCAGCCGTTTGCTTTACCAACTGGATCGAGACGCCTATGTCGAAGCATTGAACACAGCGCGTGGAGCACTGGATTCTTCTATGGAGCCAGTTGACAAACAAGGAGAACCTTAATGGCATTCTTACCCGAAACCGCCATAGAACAAACGCTACTAGCCCGGTTGCGTACGCTCGGTTATCAGATTAAGCATGATGGTGCCAAGGCACCTTGCAGGAAAACCAAGATATGACAGAACAACAATTGATCATTTTTGAATCGAGGTCGGGCCAAGTTGAGGTGCGGCTTCAGGGCGATACGGTTTGGCTCTCGCAAGAGCAGATGACAGTTTTATTTGGGCGTGAGCGATCGGTGATTACCAAGCATATTCGCAATGTATTTAGCGAGAGTGAACTGGAGCAGGAGGCAGTATGTGCAAATTTTGCACATACTGCCAATGACGGGAAAACCTATCAGGTGGTTCATTACAACTTGGATGTGATCATTTCCGTTGGTTATCGCGTCAAATCGCAGCAAGGTACCCGCTTCCGTCAATGGGCCACGCGCGTTTTACGCGAGCACTTAACCCAAGGTTACACGTTGAGCCAGCAGCGGTTCGAGCACAATGCCGCTGAGCTGGAGGCTGCGCTGACGTTAGTGCGCAAGGCAGCGGCGGGCGCGGCGCTGACCACCGAACAAGGGCGCGGTTTGGTGGATGTGATTGCCCGCTACACGCAGACTTTTTTATGGCTGCAACGCTATGACGAAGGACTGTTGTCTGCGCCAGCTTGTAGTCCGGGTGGTGTGCTGCCCACGCTGGATGAAGCCCGCGCCAGCCTTGCGCAGCTCAAGGCCGATCTGATGGTGCGGAGCGAAGCGACCGAGCTGTTTGGCCGCGAGCGTGGTGATGCGTTTGCCGCGATTTTGGGAAATCTGGAGCAAACGGTGTTTGGTGAACCCGCCTATCCTACGGTGGAATCCAAGGCGGCGCACCTGCTGTATTTCGTGATTAAGAACCACCCGTTTTCGGACGGCAACAAGCGTTCTGGGGCCTTTTTGTTCGTGGACTTTTTGGCACGCAATGGGCGGCTTATTCGTGATGGAGAGCCGGTTATCAATGATGTGGGGCTGGCGGCGCTGGCATTGCTGGTGGCGGAGTCCGATCCCAAGGCTAAGGACGTGATGATTCGTTTGATTGAAAATATGCTGGCCCCACGTCAGGCAGGAGAACCCTAATGGCATTCCTATCCGAAGCCGCCATAGAACAAGCGCTACTAGACCAACTACGCTCTCTCAATTACACCATCGAACGTGAAGAAGACATCGGTCCCGACGGACACCGACCAGAGCGTGAGAGCCATAACGAAGTTGTACTGAAAAAGCGATTTGAGGATGCCGTTGCTCGCCTTAATCCTGGTCTACCCATGGAAGCACATCAGGATGCTGTGCGTCGGGTTATGCAATCAGAATTTCCATCATTGCTTGAAGAAAATCGCCGTATTCACAAGTTGATGACTGAAGGCGTGGATGTCGAGTATTACGCTGACGATGGCACATTGACTGCTGGCACGGTTGTGCTGATTGATTTTGCTTATCCAGAGCAAAACGATTGGGTGGCGGTGAGTCAGTTCGTGGTGATTAATGGCCAAAACAAGCGGCGTCCTGATGTGGTGGTGTTTGTGAATGGTTTGCCGCTGGCTGTGATTGAACTGAAAGCGCCGGGTAATACCGGGACGCATCTTTTGGGTGCATTTAACCAACTGCAGACCTACAAACAGCAAATCCCAGCACTGTTTAACACTAACGCTCTCCTAATCACATCGGATGGGATGACGGCACGAGTGGGGTCGTTGTCGGCTGATTTTGAACGCTTTATGCCTTGGCGCACCACCGACGGCATCGACATTGCGCCCAAGGGTGCGCCGGAACTTTCCACACTGATTGAAGGCGTGTTTGAGCATCGTCGCTTGCTTCATCTGCTCTGCCATTTCACAGTTTTTGGTGAGACTGGATCGGGATTAATAAAAATCATTGCGGGGTATCACCAGTTTCATGCTGTGGGTAAGGCGATTGAATCGACCATTCGAGCCTCCACACAATGGCAAGGTGTGCAGGAAGATCCTGCCGATTACGGACTGCCCAGCGTGAAAACACAAACCAAGGGCGATAAACGCGCAGGTGTGATCTGGCACACTCAAGGTTCAGGGAAAAGCCTGTTGATGGCGTTTTACGCCGGGCAACTGGTCAAACATCCAGCAATGGCTAACCCAACGCTGGTGGTACTGACGGATCGGAATGACCTCGACGACCAGCTTTTTTCAACGTTTTCAATGTGCCACGACCTGATACGGCAAACGCCAGTGCAAGCCGGGAGCCGTGAAGATTTGCAAAGAGTCTTGGCCCGCGCATCAGGCGGTGTGATTTTTACGACCTTGCAAAAATTTGGTGAAATCGCTGAACCACTCACTACCCGAAGCAATGTGGTCGTGATCGCCGATGAAGCGCATCGCAGTCAATACGGCTTCAAGGCCAAGGTGGATATTGAGACTGGTAACATTTCCTATGGTTTTGCCAAATACATGCGCGATGCGCTGCCAAATGCATCTTTCATCGGCTTCACCGGCACACCGATTGAAGCGAGCGATGTCAGTACGCAAGCGATATTCGGCAATTACATTGATGTATACGATATCAGCCGAGCGGTTGAAGATGGGGCAACCGTACCGATTTATTATGAATCACGACTGGCACAAATCGAACTCGACGAGGATGAAAAGCAAAAAATCGATGCCGAGGTTGACGATCTGACCGAAGAAGATTCCGAAGCTGATCAGGAAAATTTCAAAAAGAAATGGTCAACGATAGAAGCATTAGTCGGCAGTGACAATCGCTTGGAATTGGTAGCTCAGGACATGGTCGCCCACTTCGAGGATCGCGTATCTGCCCTTGACGGCAAGGCGATGATCGTGTGCATGAATCGCCACATTTGCGTGAAGCTCTACGATGCGCTCATCAAGCTACGCCCTGATTGGCATAGTGCCGATGACAACGCTGGTACGGTCAAAATTGTCATGACAGGTGCGGCGAGTGATCCAGCAGAATGGCAGCAACATATAGGCAACAAAAGTCGACGCGACCTGCTGGCCAAGCGTGCCCGTGATCCAGAGGATTCTTTGAAGCTGGTAATCGTTCGTGATATGTGGCTCACTGGTTTTGATGCGCCCTGTATGCACACGATGTACGTGGACAAGCCGATGCAGGGTCATGGCCTGATGCAAGCCATCGCGCGTGTGAATCGAGTGTTTCGCGACAAACCAGCCGGATTGATTGTGGATTACATCGGCATTGCGCAAAACCTCAAATTGGCTCTACAACAATACTCAAAAAACGACCAAAAAAACACTGGCATCGACGAAGCGCGAGCTATCGCAACCATGATGGAAAAATACGAAATCGTGCGCGATATGTATCACGGCTTCGACTACCGTTCAGCGATGAGTGGCACATCACAAGAACGCCTTGTGATGATGGGAGGCGCCATCGAATGGATACGCAACCTGCAACAAACACTGGCTGCAAAAGAGAAAACCCAGGAAAGCAAAAAAAGTGCGCATCGTCGATACCAAGATGCTGTCTTGCTCCTGTCCCAAGCATTCGCCCTAGCCTCTGCCTCTGACGAGGCCAGAAAAATCCGTGAAGAGGTTGGCTTCTTCCAAGCCATTCGTGCATTGCTGGTCAAGAGTGAAACTGGCTCGGGAATCATGACACACGAACGAGAACTGGCGATCCGGCAAATCGTGAGCCGTGCAGTGATTTCGACTGAAATCGTCGACATTCTGGCTGCTAGTGGTATCAAAAGCCCTGATATTTCCATTCTGTCCGAGGAATTTCTCGCTGAAATCCAACAGATGGAGCGAAAAAACCTGGCGCTGGAAGCACTGCGTAAGCTGCTTAATGATGGCATTCGCTCACGTAGCAAAGCCAATGTGGTGCAAACCAAAGCCTTCTCAGAACGATTGGAAGACGCGGTAGCGCGTTACCACGCCAATGCCCTCACCACAACGGAAGTGTTGCAAGAGTTAATTCAACTCGCCAAAGACATCCGTGCAGCGCGCCAGCGCGGTGAAGAATCTGGGTTGTCAGACGAAGAAATCGCCTTCTACGACGCGTTGGCAGAAAACGAGAGCGCCGTACAGATGATGGGCGACGACAAACTCAAGCTGATTGCACACGAACTGCTAATGAGCTTGCGTGAAAACGTGTCGGTTGATTGGGCACACCGCGATTCAGCACGTGCCCGGATGCGGGTTTTGGTGAAGCGTATTTTGCGAAAGTATGGCTACCCGCCAGATCTGCAAGATACTGCTGTACAAACAGTGTTGCAACAGGCCGAAGCATTGTCAGCAGTGTGGAATACTTAAAACCTCACCCCCGCTTATCACACTCAATCAACGCATAAGCCGAATGGTTGTGAATCGATTCAAAATTCTCGGCTTCTAATACATATGCAGCGATTCTTGCATCGGCGTTCAACATCCCTGCCACGTCACGTACCAAATCTTCAACAAATTTAGGATTATCGTAAGCGCGTTCGGTGACGTATTTTTCGTCTGGACGTTTGAGCAAACCGTATAGTTCGCAGGATGCTTGGGCTTCGATTTTGGCGATGAGTTCATCTATCAACAAATTTTCATTTGCCAGCAGCATATTGACGGTGATGTGCGAGCGTTGATTGTGAGCGCCGTAAGCGGAAATCTTTTTCGAGCATGGGCACAGGCTGGTGACTGGCACCAAGACTTTTAAATAGATTTCGAGCTTGCCTTGTTTGATTTCACCAATGAGGCCGATTTCATAATCCATCAAACTTTGCACGCCAGAAATGGGCGCGGTTTTGTTGATGAAATATGGCATGGAGAGTTCGATCCGACCAGCATCAGCTTCCAGCAAAGTTAGCATTTTGTGCATTAATGCGCTGAAAACGGGGATGTCCAGCGGGGCGCTGTCTTTGGCGCTGAGTTCTTCCAGCAAGGCGATGAAGCGCGACATGTGCGTGCCTTTTTGTTGCTCGGGCAAATGCACATACATATTCCAAAGGCCGATGGATGGATGCACGCCGGTGGAGGTTTTGAGCGTAATTGGATAACGCACGCCCTTCACTCCCACGCGCTGAATCGCGATGTGGCGAGTATCTGGCGTGCTTTGTACGTCGGGAATAGTGGCAACATTACTATCGGAACTGCGTGAATTCATCAAAATATCTCGTATTAAATTATTAAAACCTATAAAAAACTTAGGCAGCAAACACAGCGTGATTTTTCTTAAAGCGCTGCTTGATAGAAGCCACAATACCCGCGCCATCCAAACCACACAGCGCCAGTAATTGCGCCGCATCGCCGTGATCGATAAATTTATCTGGCAAACCTAACATCAAAATCGGTTTGTTGATTCCTGCAGCAGCCAGCGCTTCTGCGACCGCAGCACCCGCACCACCCATCACACATCCCTCTTCCACCGTTACCAAAGCATCGTGGCTAGACGCCAGCTCTTGCAATAATTCGACGTCCAACGGTTTGATAAACCGCATATTCACCACGGTGGCATTCAACTCATCACCAGCAATCAATGATGGCGCCAGCATAGTGCCAAAACTCAGGATAGCGATTTCATGTCCTTGACGTTTAATTTCAGCCTTACCAAGTGCGAGCGGGGTTAACTCTTTGATGACAATCGCACCACAACCGGTACCACGTGGATAACGCACTGCCGCTGGCCCAGAATATTGAAAAGCCGTAGTCAACATTTGGCGGCATTCATTTTCATCCGATGGCGCCATCAACACCATATTGGGGATGCAACGCAAATAAGCAATATCATAATTGCCCGCATGGGTCGCACCATCCGCGCCCACCAAACCAGCGCGATCAAGGGCGAATGTCACATCCAGATTTTGCAAAGCCACATCATGAATCAACTGATCATAAGCACGTTGCAAGAAAGTCGAATAAATCGCCACCACTGGCTTCAACCCTTCGCACGCCATGCCAGCGGCAAAAGTCACCGCATGCTGTTCAGCAATGCCAACATCGTAATAACGTTCAGGAAACAATTGCTCAAAGCGTACCAAACCAGACCCCTCACGCATCGCTGGCGTAATACCAACCAAACGCTGATCTTGTGCCGCCATATCGCATAACCAATCGCCAAACACCTGGGTGTAAGTCACTTTGCTGCTGGGTGCAGTTTGTATGCCTACTGCTGGATTGAATTTACCCGGGCCGTGATAGAGCACGGGATCGGCTTCTGCCAGTTTGTAACCCTGGCCTTTTTTAGTGACCACGTGTAAAAACTGCGGGCCTTTTAATTGCTTCAAATTTTGCAGCGTAGGGATTAAGGAATCCAAATCATGGCCATCAATCGGGCCGATGTAATTGAAGCCAAAGGCCTCAAACATAGTCGCTGGCACCACCATGCCTTTGGCGTGCTCTTCAAAACGCCGCGCCAATTCCAACACGGGTGAAGGCAAGACAGATTTACCGACGCTCTTGGCAGCAGCATAAAACTGCCCGGACATCAGACGCGCCAAATAACGATTTAAAGCACCGACTGGTGGTGAAATCGACATATCGTTGTCGTTCAAAATCACCAGCAAATCGGTGTCTTCATGCACGCCAGCATTATTCATCGCTTCAAAAGCCATGCCTGCTGTCATAGAGCCATCGCCGATTACGGCAATTGCATGTCGTTGCTCGCCCTTGGTTTTAGCTGCTTGTGCCATACCGAAAGCAGCAGAAATCGACGTCGATGAATGCGCGGTGCCGAAATTATCGTATTCACTTTCCGAACGTTTAGGAAAACCCGAAATGCCATCCATTTGACGCAAGGTGGCCATTTGATCGCGCCGCCCAGTCAAAATCTTGTGCGGATAAGTTTGATGACCAACGTCCCACACGATACGATCTTCTGGCGTATTAAATACGTAATGCAATGCAATGGTTAACTCAACCGTGCCCAAGTTGGAAGACAAATGCCCACCAGTTTTGGATACGGAATCAATCACATATTGGCGCACAGCATCTGCTAGCAAGGGCAATTGCGCACGCGTCAATTTGCGCACATCTTCTGGGCTATCAATGGTATTGAGTAAATTCATTTTTAAGCTTTCCGCTGCACCACAAAATCAGCAAGTTCACGCAATCGCTGTGCTTTCTCTCCAAATGGCATCAACGCTTGATACGCATCCTGGCGTAATTTCTCGACCAAGGCGATGGAAGTTTCCAAACCCAAAATAGAGACATAAGTCGGCTTGTTATCCTGCGCATCCTTGCCCGCTGTTTTGCCCAATATTTTGGAATCAGCCGTGACATCTAAAACGTCATCCACGACTTGAAATGCCAAACCAATCGCATCGGCATAGGCGTCCAACGCGATGATTTCCAAAGTGGATAAACGCTTGCCGCTCATCGCGCCCAGCAACACCGACGCACGCAGCAAAGCACCCGTTTTTAAGCGGTGCATGCGTTCCAATTCTTGCTGGGAAAGCTGCACGCCGACGCTATCTAAATCAATCGCTTGCCCGCCGCACATCCCACCTGATCCAGCCGCCTGCGCCAACACGCGCAACATCGCCAAGCTATCCACAGCATGCGCATCATCCTCAGACAAATTGCTAGATAAAGTCAAAAACGCCTGCGCCTGTAAAGCATCGCCAACCAGCAAGGCAGTGGCTTCATCATATTGCACATGCACCGTGGGCTTGCCACGTCGCAGCGCGTCGTCGTCCATGCAAGGCATATCGTCATGTACTAAAGAGTACACATGAATCATTTCCAGCGCCGCCGCGCATGCTGCCAAGCGCTCTTGTTTGGCATCAAACAAATCGCCCGCGGCAAATACCAGCAAAGGCCGCACTCGTTTACCACCACCCATAACGGCATAACGCATGGCTTGATGCAAACGTGATGGCAATTCTGTGCTGGCGGGTAAGCACGCATCCAGCGTTTTTTCCATGTCAGCTTGAATGGTTTCCATCCAAGCATGGAATGTCTGCGCTTGTTCTTGCCTCATTCTTTGAACTCCTCACCTTGCACAGAAAAGGGCTTCAGCATATCGTCTTCCAATATTTTGATTTGATGCTCCACCTTGTCTAATTGCGCAGCGCAATATTTGACCAGTTCCGAACCACGTTTATAGGCAGCGATAGAGGCTTCCAAAGGCAAATCCCCTGCTTCCATTTGCGCTACCAATTGCTGTAACTCCATAGTGGCTTGTTCGAATGAAAGACCTGAAATCGCTTGATCTTGATTCGTAGCGGGCGGTTTTTTGGGCATAGAAATAACAAGGGCAATAAAAGCAGTAAAAAAATTAACCCATCATTGTAAAACAAACTTACCAAATATTTTTTTAAGGGATAAGGGCGCCCCCTACAAAAAAATGCTTGATATATAATCATCGGTTCTGTAAAAAATTACACACCATACTCTTCATACTCTTTATGCACTCTCTATCAGGGGTGAATGAACATGTCCAATTTGGCTATCTGCACCACGCTTGAAGAAACGAACGAACAGCTTCCCGTCCACGCTTACTTTGATGTCGCTCTGCTAAGACGCGAAATGCAACAGCTTTTCCAATCCGGCCCACGCTATGTCGGCCATGAACTCATGGTGCCCGAAATAGGCGACTTCGCTGCACTTGCTTCTGAAAATGAAGGCCGCATGCTAGTGCGCGATCAACATGGGATTTCTTTAATCTCCAACGTCTGCCGTCATCGCCAGGCAAAAATGTTCAATGGCCGTGGCAATACTAATCACATCGTCTGTCCGCTCCATCGCTGGACCTATGATTTAAAAGGCAATTTGATGGGTGCGCCGCACTTCAAGGAAACACCTTGTCTCAATTTATCCAATACGCCATTGCAAAACTGGAATGGCTTGTTGTTTGAAAAAAACGGCTACGACGTCAAACAAAAAATGGCTGACTTACGTGTGACTCAAGACATCAATTTTGATGGTTACATGCTGGATCACGTTGAAATTCATGAATGCAATTACAACTGGAAGACGTTTATCGAAGTCTATTTAGAGGACTATCACGTCGAACCTTTTCATCCTGGCTTGGGAAGTTTTGTCAGCTGTGACGATTTGCAATGGGAATTTGGCGAAGACTACAGCGTACAAACTGTAGGTGTACACAAAGAACTACGCAAATCCGGTTCACCCGCTTATCAAAAATGGCAAGAGCAAGTACTTAAATATCGTAATGGTGTCGTACCACCTTATGGCGCAATCTGGCTGACTTTGTATCCCAACATCATGGTTGAGTGGTATCCACACGTGCTGGTTGTTTCGACGTTATGGCCGGATGGGCCGCAAAAAACCAAGAACGTGGTGGAATTTTATTACCCTGAAGAAATCGTGCTGTTTGAACGAGAATTCATCGAAGCCGAGCGTGCGGCATACATGGAAACCTGTATCGAGGATGATGAAATAGGACTACGCATGGATGCTGGCCGTCGCATTTTGATGGATAAAGGGTTGAACGAAGTCGGGCCGTATCAATCACCAATGGAAGATGGTATGCAACATTTCCATGCCTGGTATCGAAAACATATGGCGAAAATTTAATCGTTGCACTAGCTATGTACACCACGCTCATTTCCGCTACTGAACTGGCGCAGCATGCCAAGCAAGCAAACTGGATCATCATCGATTGCCGTCATGATTTGAGCAATCCCGATGCTGGCTTTGCTGCTTACCAAACTGGACATATTCCGCAAGCCCATTTTGCCCATTTGGATCGTGATCTTTCTGGTGCACAAACAGATGTTGATGGCAAATTCCGTGGTCGCCATCCGCTGCCAGAAAAAGCCACCTGGATACAAACGCTGCGTTCCTGGGGCGTTAATCACAACTCACAAGTCATCGCTTACGATGCCCAAGGTGGCATGTTTGCCGCACGTTTGTGGTGGTTGTTGCGTTGGGTTGGGCACGCTTCAGTCGCAGTGCTAGATGGTGGATTACCAGCATGGCAAGCACAAAGTTTACCTCTTACAACTTCATCAGTATCGCCCATTGGTGAAGGCGACATTACGCAAAAATCTGCATCAACTTTAGTTAAAACCGTCAACATCGAAGATGTTATTGCTAACTTAACTAGCAAAACTCGAACCGTACTAGATGCACGCACTGCCGATCGTTTTCGGGGCGAAAATGAAACCATCGATCCGGTTGGCGGCCACATTCCAGGTGCAAAGAACCGCCCTTTCAAAAACAACTTGC
This sequence comes from uncultured Burkholderiaceae bacterium, assembly GCA_964498835.1. Taxonomy (GTDB): domain Bacteria; phylum Pseudomonadota; class Gammaproteobacteria; order Burkholderiales; family Burkholderiaceae_D; genus JAGKXB01. The sequence continues at coordinate 24,681 of CAZCIX010000023.1, forward strand.
GTCCGGATGGATGCTTTAAATCAGCAATGGAGTTACGTGACGAGTTTTCCGTTTTTTTCAACACGGCGGATCAAACTATCATGCAATGCGGCTCGGGCGTGACGGCTTGTCATAATTTGCTCGCGCTGGAAGTGGCGAGCATGCCAGGCGCAGCGCTTTATCCTGGGTCATGGAGTGAGTGGTGCGCTGATCCAACGCGGCCAGTTGCAACTGCTGATTGATATACCCCACTCACCGTTTTCCTCCGTCGTTCCCGCGGTTTTAGGCGGGAGCCTAGCGACTTTTTGCCGTCTCAACGCCACTAGTTTACCGCCTAAAACCACAGAAACAACGTTATCTAAACAGCATTATCACCCACCCCCGCTGCAGGTTGATCATTTACCACTACAGGTTGATCATTTAATGATGTCCCAGTAGTCATAAAGTGATACAGCTCAGCTCTTTTTTGGTAAGTCGTCCATAAACCAACCCCCCCACCCAATGCTAATAAACCGCCATATAAATACTCCCAATATGATGAATCTTTTTCTACTGGTTGTATCGTTGGTTGTTCGATTGGCGAAGTTGTTGGCGAAATTGTTGGCGAAATTGTTGGCGAAATTGTTGGCGAAATTGTTGGCACTTCACTCTCACTAGCTAACTGAAGATCCCAGTGCGTCCAATTACCATTGCCAAATTGCAAATC
>CAZCIX010000023.1:25465-30657 GCA_964498835.1 uncultured Burkholderiaceae bacterium
CACTAGCTAACTGAAGATCCCAGTGCGTCCAATTACCATTGCCAAATTGCAAATCCCCACTCAACCATTCAGGAGACAATGCATTCATTTGATTGTTATTGAGCACTTCATTTGTATTCACGCGTCCACCTTGACGAGGGACATTAGCATTTCCAGCCACAGCAGTAAAAGCAATTAGAGGAACAAAAGTTCTAACGATGGATACCATAAACACCCCATGAAATATTAATTTAACGAAAATAAAGGACAAAATAGCAAACAAGAAATTCCAAATTAGCTTTATCAAAATAATAACTCAATATTGCATTTAATACAATTATTTGTATGGGATTCTATTTTTTATTGCCATTCTTTGTAAAAAAAATTATTGCAAGTTGAGTGAACTGATATGTAGGAGCACTAACAAAAATGGTAAAAAAACTACTTCTGCATGACAGAAGCGAACAATGAAGATTCACACCAAGTTTGTAGCCAAAATGCCAAATTGGCATAGTTTTTTTCTGCATTGGTTTGGAACCACTCTTTATCCACCAGAGAAAACTGGCGTATAAAAGGGAAAATAGCGACATCAGCAAGCGTTGCCTGCTGTCCGAGTAAATAAGGTTGATTTGTTAAACGCTGGCTCAAATCGCGCAAAAAGCTTTCCGCTTTTGTGCGATGTTCGTTAGGAGATTGCTCTGGAAAACGATTGGCGTATTTGTAACGATCCAGGTCATGTTTAAAGGAATAATCGTTTTGCCGAATCAACGACAGTGCAGCAGAAGACAAGTTTGCTTTTCCCTCCATCCAGTTCTCAGGATCATGGATCGCCAATGCATACAGCATAATGTCCAGGCTTTCATCAATTACCAAACCATTTTCAAGTTGCAATACCGGCACCGTGCCTTTGGATGAACAATCCAATAAAGCTTGTGGTTTATTACGCAAATCGACTTCATGCATATCAACCTGAACACCACTGATTTTGATCGCCATTCTGGCGCGTATGGCGTAAGGACAGCGGCGAAATGTGTACAAAATGGCTGACATATTTGTTTATATATTTACATTCAATACATTTACTTCAATCATTTTTCACAACGATAGTAGGAAATTTACCGCTCATATCCTTGGCCTTTTCCGCCACTTTAATCGCCATTTTGCGGGCAATGTCTTTGTAAATTTGTGCAATTTTTCCATCCGGATCTGCTACTACAGTTGGTTGACCAGCATCGGTTTGCTCGCGAATTGACATGGTTAATGGCAAAGCACCCAAGAAATCCACACCGTATTCGGCACACATTTTTTCACCACCACCAGCACCAAAAATCGCTTCCGTATGGTTGCATTGGCTACAAATATGGGTGCTCATATTTTCGACTACGCCGAGAATGGGGATATCAACTTTTTCAAACATTCTCAATCCCTTCCGCGCATCCAACAAAGCAATGTCTTGCGGCGTCGTGACAATGACAGCACCAGTGACAGGCACTTTTTGCGATAGCGTCAATTGAATATCACCCGTCCCTGGCGGCATGTCGACAATCAAATAATCCAAATCACGCCAATTGGTTTGCGTCAGTAATTGCTGCAACGCCTGCGTCACCATCGGACCACGCCACACCATAGGCTCATCAGGATCGATCATAAAACCCATGCTCGATACTTGTAAGCCATATTTTTCTAATGGCTCCATCGTCTTGCCATCTTTGGTTTCAGGACGACCCATGATGCCCATCATCATCGGTTGTGATGGGCCATAAATATCGGCATCCAACAAACCAACACTCGCCCCTTCTGCCGCCAACGCCAGGGCTAAATTGCTAGCCGTGGTCGACTTCCCTACCCCACCTTTGCCGGAAGCAACTGCGATAATGTTTTTTACTTGGGGCAATAACTTAAGGCCACGCTGCACGGTGTGTGACACAATTTTGGTCGATATTTGTACATTTACGTTAGCAACGCCTGGCAACGAAGTCAGTGCATTTTGTATGCTTTTTTGTATCCCGGCAATTTGACTTTTGGCAGGATAAGCGAGTTCAATTTCAAGCGTGATCTCAGCACCATTATCAGTGCGATGAATACTTATATTTTTAAGCGATTTGGAAGAAACAAAATCCTTATGCGTGTTCGGGTCAATCACGCTGGATAAGATTAATTTAATGTTTTCTACGGTGATCACATTCACGCTCATGCAAATTTCTCCAAAATTGTTGCCAATCGCTGACTCAAGGTCGGCGAGTCTAACGCAATCCGAGGCAAATTACCCAACAAAACAGTCATCATCCCACCAGCCACCTGCCTTGCGCTTATTAAAATTGTTAAAATGCGCGTTTTATCTAAGTTATCTAAGAGCGCATCCACTATGACACGCAAGCTGTTCGTCACCACCGCCCTACCTTATGCCAATGGCCCTTTTCACATTGGTCACATCATGGAATACATCCAAGCCGACATCTGGGTCCGATTCCAGCGTATGCAACAAGATGAGGGTAAAAAAAGGGAGGTCCATTTCGTATGCGCTGACGATGCTCATGGCACGCCGATCATGATCGCAGCAGAAAAAGAAGGCATTACCCCGCAACAATTCGTCGCCAAAGTCGCGGCTACTCGACAACAATATTTGGATGGTTTTCATATCCAATTTGATAATTGGCATTCCACCGATTCAACAGAAAACGTGGAACTCTCACAAACCATCTATCGCCGTCTGCGTGACGAAGCCAAATTAATCACCACCAAGACTGTCGAGCGATTCTACGATCCGGTCAAAAATATGTTCTTGGCCGATCGCAACATCAAGGGCGAATGTCCAAAATGTGGCGCAAAAGACCAATATGGCGATAACTGCGAAGTGTGCGGTGCCGCTTATGAACCAACAGAATTGAAGCAACCGTACTCGGTACTGACTGGCGCCGCACCGATCTTAAAACCAGCTGAACAATATTTCTTCAAACTATCCGACCCACGCTGCGCTGCTTTTTTACAAACATGGTTGAACACCCCAGGCCGCTTGCAGCCAGAAATGGTGAACAAAGTCAGTGAATGGCTGGGCAACAATGGGGAAGATTTAGCTGACTGGGATATTTCACGCGATGCGCCTTATTTCGGCATTCCTATCCCTGATGCACCAGGCAAATATTTTTACGTCTGGCTAGATGCACCCGTCGGTTATTTGGCGAGTCTGAAAAATTATTGTGATAAAAAAGGCATCACTTACGATGCTTTGCTAAACGATCCTGCTGCAGAGCAAGTGCACTTTATCGGCAAAGATATCGTTTCATTTCACTTGCTGTTTTGGCCCGCCATGCTGAAATTTTCCGGCCATCCCATCATTGATCAGCTAAAAGTGTATGTACACGGCCATTTGACGGTCAATGGTGAAAAAATGAGCAAATCCCGCGGTACGGGGATTTCTCCTTTGCGCTATCTGGAAGTCGGCATGAATCCAGAATGGCTGCGTTATTACCTAGCATCCAAACTCAATGCCAAGGTGGAGGATTTGGATTTCAGCCCAGATGATTTTATCGCCAAGGTCAATTCAGACTTGATCGGCAAGTACGTGAATATTGCGAGTCGTTGCTCAGGATTTATCAGCAAAATCTTTGATGGCAAATTGTCCTTCGCCAATACATCCGCTACTGATAGTGCAACGATAGATTATGCGCATTACCAAAAAGCCGCCATCGCTAGCGGCGAAGCCATCATGGCGCATTATGAAGCACGTGAATTTGGCAAGGCGATACGCGAAATCATGTTGCTGACCGATCTCTACAATCAATTTATCGACCAGAAAAAACCCTGGGAATTGGCAAAGCAAACTGATTCACAATCGAGAATGCAATTGCACGCCATTTGCTCGCTTGCCATCGAAATGTTCCGCATCCTGACTTTATTGCTCAAGCCCATTTTGCCTAAGCTGGCCGAACAAGTTGAGACAATGTTGAATATCTCACCTTTGCTATGGTCAGACCTAGCAACATGCTTGCCTGATGGACATCGTATTCACCCTTACTCGCATTTGATGACACGCGTCGATCCTAAAATGCTGCCAGCTTTGTTCGAAGCCTCGTCCGCTCCCGCTTCCTTCTCTGCATCAACAAAAAAGGTGCCCTCTCCCCAATCCTCCCCCTCTGATACAGGAGAGGGAATAATCAGCATCCAGGATTTTGCCAAGGTTGATTTGCGGATTGCAAAAATCGTCAATTGTGAACACGTGGAAAGTTCTGACAAATTACTACGCCTGACCTTGGATGCTGGTGAAGAAGGACGGTTGCGGAATGTGTTTTCTGGCATCAAATCGGCCTATCAGCCAGAAGAGTTAATCGGTAAATTGACCGTCATGGTGGCTAATTTAGCGCCGCGCAAAATGAAGTTTGGTATTTCAGAAGGCATGGTGCTGGCGGCTAGCGCTGCGGATGAGAAGACCTCTCCTGGCATTTATATATTGCATCCATGGCCAGGTGCTGAACCTGGAATGCGGGTTAGCTAATTTTTGATTTTATTCATTTACTTTTATTTCATCCAAAATTTTCCATTAACACCGTCGTCCCCGAATGCTTTAGTCGGGGACCCAGTGTCTTTTAGCAGCGAACAAAGACACTGGATTCCCGCCTAAACCCGCGGGAACGACGGAAGAATTGAAGTTAATAGCAATCTGGGTTCATTTACTTTTATTTCATCAAAACCAAATCATGAAACTCTCCAAACAAATTCCGCAATATGAATCAGAAATCAGCCAGTTCATTCGGCAATTAAAAGAAAACAATCCATCACTCGAGGAAAAACAACGCCAAGGCCGTGCGCTGTTGTGGGATAAAGAGCCCATCAACCTGGACCAACAAAAACGCGATCGCACTTCCCGCGTACCACAAGCAGGTTACGTTTATCAAAGTAGAAATAAACAAAAATAAATAGCACAAATAATCAATGACACTCAGCAACGATGCACCTCATGCCAAGCTCTACGGAGAACCGTTGCTGCAACTGCCAGCGGATTTATACATTCCGCCCGATGCGCTAGAAATTTTTCTTGAAGCATTTGAGGGTCCACTAGATTTATTGCTGTATCTCATCCGCCGGCAAAATTTCAATATCCTCGACATTCCGATGGCGCAATTGACGCTGCAATATTTGCAATACGTCGAGCAAATCCGTGCCCATCATTTGGAGTTGGCCGCAGAATATTTGCTCATGGCAGCCATGCTGATTGA